>NZ_JBHVGL010000003.1:61248-498667 GCF_042800875.1 Kitasatospora sp. NPDC057595
GCCACCCCCTACCGCCCCCCCCCCCCCCCCCCGCCCGCCCCCCCCGGCCCCCCCCCCCCGCGCGCCCGGCCCGCCCCGTCCACCACAGTGAGGACCGACATGAACCGGTACCGAGCGCTCTCCAACACCTGCTTCGCCACGGCCCTGACCGTGGCCGTCATCGCCGTGGCCGGCTCGTTCCTGTCCGGGCGAGCGTACGGGGCTCCCGGATTCTGGACCGCCACCGGTTTCGCGCTCGTCGCATGGGGCGCCGAGCGCCGTGCGAACCGATCCTGACGGGGTGGCCGGACAGGGAGCGCCTCTGCACCTCGTGGCGTTTCCCGCATCCTGGCGAGAGGCCCATTTTCATGTGACGGCCGGGATTGGCCCGGCCGTTGGTTCCGTGCAGGGCCACCGTCCCAGAGCGAACGTGCACAATCTCCTGAACTCCGGCCGGCCGGAAGCCGCGATGCTCCACCGGGGTGGGGGCTCCTGCTCGTCTATGCCGGTTCGGGGCCTTCGGCGAAGTTCAGGACCGTGACCGAGGGGCGGTGGGCGGCCAGCCAGGGGGCGGTCAGGGCCAGGGGCAGGAGGGCGCCGAGGAGACCGCGTCCGCCCGTCGGTCGGACGTCGCGGACGGCCGTCACCGCCGGGCTCGCGGTGCGGAGCTTGTCGCGTTCGCCGGCGTCCATCGCCCAGGGCATGGCCGGCACCTGGTAGGCGGCGGTACGCATCTTCCCGCTCATGGTGAGCCGTGCGAACCAGCGCGGTACGGCGTCCACGACCATGGAGCCGCCTGGGAACCGGTCCGCGCAGCCCGCGATCAGGGCTTTCACCTGGGCCGGGGGGAGGTACATGCACAGGCCCTGCGTAGTGACCAGGACCGCACGGTCGTGGTCCACCTCGTCGGCCCACCGCAGGTCGGTGGCGTCGGCGGCCAGATAGCGCCGCCGCGGGCCGGGCGGGAGGAGGCGCTCGCGCAGGGCCACCATCTCGGGGAGGTCCACGGTGAGCCAGTGGGCGCGGCCGTTGTCGACGCGCCAGTACTGCGTCTCCAGGCCCTCGCCCAGGCAGACCACCGTGCCGCGTGGCTCCCGGGCCAGGAAGTCCGCCACTTCACGGTCGAAGCAGGCCACCCGCAGCGCCTGGAACTGGGACTGGGAGCCGCTCGTGCCGAACCGCTCGGCGAACGGGTAGTCGATCCGCTCGACCAGGTCCACCGCCTTCGGGTCACGGAGCACGGCATCGGGCCGGCGGGCTTCGACGGCACGCTGCCAGAGCGTCCACAGCGCCGTCTCGGGCACCGCCGACAGCTCCGGCCGCTCCACGCTGCTCATCTCTCGCTCGCTTCCTCGGACGTGGCGGGCGTCCCCCGCGCGGACCCGCCGATTCTGACACCGGGGGCCGTGCGGACGGCGGTGCGCACGGTTCGGCGCGCCGGGACGCCCGGGGCCCGTCGCTCAGCCGACGCTGAAGGCGCCGTCCGGTGGCGGCGGGGAGTCGGTGGCGGTGGCGTCGGTGACCGGCGCGGTACGGGCGGTGAAGGCCGCGAGGTCGGCGCCCTCGGTGAGCCGGGCCGGGAAGACGTCCCCGGCGAGGCGACGGCCGAGGTCCGCGACCGGCAGCGGGGCGGCCGAGCCGACCAGCAGGATGTTGCCGTACCGGCGCCCGCGCAGCACCGGCGCCTCGGCGATCAGGCAGACCTGCGGGAAGACGGCGCGCAGCGTCGCCGCCTGGGCGCGGGCGAAGGCGAGCGGCGGGCCGTCGGCGAGGTTCGCGGCGTAGCAGCCGCCTGGGCGCAGCACGGCCGCCGCCGACCGCAGGAACTCCACCGAGGTGAGGTGTCCGGGGGTGCGCGACCCGTGGAAGACGTCGGCGACGACGAGGTCCAGCGAGCCGGGAGCGGCCTGCGCGGCGGCCGCGAGCGCGGCGCGGGCGTCCCCCACCTCGGCGGTGATGTCGACGCCGGGCCCCTGCCACGGCAGGTGCTGCTCGACCAGGGCGAGCAGCGGGCCGTCCACCTCCACCACGCGCTGGCGCGAGCCGGGCCGGGTGGCGGCCAGGTAGCGGGGCACGGTCAGCGCGCCGCCGCCCAGGTGGAGGGCGTGCAGCGGGCGGCCGGGCTCGGCGAGCACGTCGACGAGGTGGCCGAGGCGCCGGGTGTACTCGAACTCCAGGTGGGTCGGGTCACCGAGGTCGACGTAGGACTGCGGGGTGTCGTCGAGGGTCAGCAGCCAGCCGCCGTCGTGGTCGATGTCGGGGAGGAGCTTCGCCTGCCCGAGGTCGGTGCGCCGCGCCACCGGCAGGGGTTCGCCGGCCGGGGACGGGGTGGGTGGTTCGGGCATCTCGGGCATGTCCGCAGCATAGGCGCCCGGCCCGAGTCGCCGTCACGCCGGAGGCTACCGGCCGGTATCGTCGTGCTACCCCGAGATTCCGAGCAGAGAGTGGGTGCCCGTGGCCATGGAGTTCCGCGAAGACATCCTCGGCGCCCCCTACGAGGCCGCCGAGCTGCCGCTGCGGCCGGACGACGAAGGCGAGGTCTCGGCGACCCTGGTGCGCCGGCTCGTCCCCGGCTCGCAGCAGGCCGTGCTGTACATCCACGGCTACAACGACTACTGGTTCCAGACCCACCTCGCCGACCACTACACCGCGGCCGGCTTCTCCTTCTACGCGCTCGACCTGCGCAAGTACGGGCGCTCGCTGCGCCCGCACCAGTCACCGAACTTCGTGCGCGACCTCGCGACGTACGACGAGGAGCTGGACGAGGCGGTGCGGATCATCCGGCAGCTGGACGGGCACACCCGGCTGCTGGTCAACGGCCACTCCACCGGCGGGCTGATCGCCGCCCTGTGGGCCGGGCGCCGCACCGGGCGGGGCCTGGTCGACGGCCTGTTCCTCAACAGCCCGTTCCTCTCCATGCCGGCCGCACCCGCCGTCCGCACCCTCGGCGCCCCGGCGCTGGACGCGATCGGCCGCCTGGCGCCCACCCGGGTGCTGCCCTCCGCGCTCAACCCGCACTACGTGCACAGCCTGCACCGCGACTTCCGCGGCGAGTGGGACTTCGACCTGAGGCTCAAGCCGGCCGAGGGCGTGCCGCTGTTCGCCGGCTGGCTGGCCGCCGTCCAGCGCGGCCACCGGGAGCTGCGGCGCGGGCTCGGCATCGACGTGCCGGTGCTGCTGATGGCCTCCACCGCGTCCATCTCCACCACCCGCTGGCACGCCGCCCTGCACCACGCGGACGCGGTGCTGCGCGCCGACGACATCGCGGCCGCCGGTCCGCACCTGGGCCGCCATGTGACGATCGTGCGGATCAAGGGCGGCATGCACGACCTCGTGCTGTCCGCGGAGACGGCCCGCACCCGGGTGTTCGCCGAGCTCGACCGCTGGCTCGGGGCGTACTTCCCACTCCCGGTGAGCTGAACCGTCCGCACCGCCGCGGCCGGGCCGGGGGCGCGCCGCCCCCGGCCCCCCACCCGCTCCCCGTGCGCCTGCTGTGCGCCCGCGGGTCTGTGGAAGGCTACCCGGGCCCCTGTCACTTCCCTTGCCGAACAGGCGAGTTGAGGAGCCAGCATGCCGCATGGACACGGCCCGCAGGACGACCGGCACTCCGGCCACAGCGATCCCTCCCTGTACCGCACGCCCGCCGAGGCGATCGCCGCGCCACCGGAGAAGCTCGCCTACGTGGCGGGCTTCGACCGGTCGGCGCAGCGGCCGGACGCGCTGATCACCGTCGACACCGATCCGGAGTCGGCGAGCTACGGGCGTGTACTCAACTTCACCGACATGCCCGGGGTCGGCGACGAGCTGCACCACTTCGGCTGGAACGCCTGTTCCAGCGCGCTCGCGCACGCCGGCCACCACGACGCCGAGCGGCGCTACCTGCTGCTGCCGGGCCTGCGCTCCTCACGGCTGCACGTCCTGGACACCCGGCCGGACCCGGTGCGCCCGGCACTGGTGAAGACGGTGACGCCGGAGGAGCTGGCGGCCAGAGCCGGCTACTCGCGCCCGCACACCCTGCACTGCGGACCGGACGGCGTCTTCCTGTCCTGCCTGGGCGCGGCGGCCGGCGGCGACGGCCCCGGCGGGGTCGCGCTGCTCGACCACACCACCTTCGACGTGCTGCGCCCCTGGGAGACCGAGCGCGGCCCGCAGAACTTCGCCTACGACGTGTGGTGGCACCTGGGCACCAACGTGGGGGTCACCAGTGAGTGGGGCACGCCGTGGATGGTCGAGGACGGCGTGGTGCCGGAGCTGCTGCTGGGCCGCAAGTACGGGCACGCGCTGCACTTCTGGGAGCTGGACTCCGGGCGGCACCTGCAGCGGATCGACCTGGGCGACCAGTACCAGATGGTGCTGGAGCTGCGCCCGGCCCACGACCCGCAGGCCGAGTGGGGGTTCGCGGGGGTGGTCACCAACGTCGAGGACCTCTCGGCCTCGGTCTGGCTCTGGTACCGGGACGGCGAGGCGTTCACCGCGCGCAAGGTGATCGAGATCCCCGCCGAGCCGGCCAAGGCCGAGGACCTGCCGCCGGTCCTGCAGCCGTTCGGCGCGGTGCCGCCGCTGGTCACGGACATCAACCTGTCGGTCGACGACCGCTGGCTGTACGTCTCCGCCTGGGGCACGGGCGAGCTGCTGCAGTACGACGTTTCGGACCCGTTCCATCCACGCCTGACCGCCTCCGTGCGGCTCGGCGGGGTGACCGCCCGCACGCCCCACCCGGCCGAGCCGGACCGCCCGTTGAGCGGCGCGCCACAGATGGTCGAGATCAGCCGGGACGGTCGGCGGGTGTACCTCACCAACTCGCTGTACGGGTCCTGGGACGACCAGTTCTACCCGGACGGCATCGAGCCGTGGATCGTCAAGCTGGACGCCGACCCGGAGCAGGGCGGGCTCACCGTGGATCTGCGGTTCTTCCCGCACGGCGAGGAGTTCCGCGGGCTGCGGGTGCACCAGACGCACCTGGCGGGCGGGGACGCCTCCTCGGACTCCTACTGCTACCGGTAGGTCGCGGCCGCGGCCGGCGGGTTCCGGGGTGTCGGCCCGGCGGCGCACTCAGAGGCGGCTGAGCACCGGGTCGTGGTGGATCCGGGTGGACGGCAGGCCGGAGGCGACCAGCCGGGTGCGGACCTCGTCGACCAGGCCCGCCGGGCCGCTGACGCAGGCCAGGTGCTGGGACCAGTCACCGGCCCGGCTGACCGCCTCGGCCAGCCGGCCGCCCGGGCCCGCGGGGCCGTCGGCGGCGTCGTCGGCGACCGGGACCAGCTCCAACCAGGGCTTGCGGCCGCCGAGTTCGGCGAGGGCCGGCCAGTCGTAGAGGTCGGCCCTGGCCCGGGCCCCGACGAACAGGTGGACCCGGCGACCGCGTGGGCGGTGCTCCACCAGCTCCTCGACGATCGCCTTCATCGGGGCGAGCCCGGTGCCTCCGGCGACCAGCAGGAGGTCCCGGGTGTCGTCCTGCGGCATCAGCGTGCCGCGCGGCGGGCCGAGCCGCAGCCGGTCGCCGACCGCGGTGTGCTCGACCAGCGCCGCGCTCACCCCGCCCGGCCCGGTACGGCGGACGTGGAACTCCAGCTCGTTGTCGGCGCGCGGCGCGTTGCCCATCGAGTACTGCCGCCAGGTGTGCGGCAGCGCCGGGTGCTCGACGCTCCCGTACTGCCCGGCCCGGTACGGGTACGGCTCGCCGGTGCGCACCCGCAGCACGGCGAGGTCGGCGCGGCGGCGCTCATGGCCGACCACCGTGGCGTGCCAGTACGGGGGCTCGGTGAGCGCCGACTCCGCGCCCGCCACCATCGACCGGACGGCGAAGCGCAGCATCCGCACCCAGGCGTCCTCCAGTTCGACGCTCCACCCCGCGCCGGCCCGGTACCGGAGCGCCTCGCAGAGCGCCTCCTCGAAGGCCTCGTAGTGGACCGGACGGACGCCCAGCTTGCGGTGGTCGCGGCCGAGCTGGGCGAGCGTGGCGGAGAGCCGGTCGGGGTCGTGCAGGTGCTCGATCAGGTACTCGAACATCCGCTCCAGATGGACCTGCTGGAACTCCATGGACTCCGGGAACAGCGCGCGCAGGAAGGGGCGGCGGCGGAACATGAACCTGTAGAGGTGGTCGATCAGATCGGCGAACGGGGTGACCAGACCGAGGCTGCCGAGAATCAGCCGCTGGTCGGCCGCGCCGTCCTGGCCCCTGGCGTACCCGTCGGCATCCTGGCCGGCCACGGGACGGGGGCCGCCGTCGGGCGCGCCGCCCGGGCCGGCCGGCGATGCGGCGAAGGACGGCGCCGGCGCCAGGATCTGCCGGCGCAGGCGCATGGCGTGGTGGCGCGCGATCAACCGGTCGTACTCGGTGGTGCCGATGGTGGTGTCCAGGTCCATGGAAGCGAAGCCTAATCACCTGTCAGACACCGTCCCGACGACGGTTGTTCACCGTCCGGACAGCCGACGGCCCGGCTTCGGGCAGGGGGTGGCCAAACCGTGGACAGGCCCAGTAAACGGCCCCGTGCGGCGCTCCGGACAGGGCCGGTGGTCCCTGGTCGACCGGGACCACCGGACCGGGTCGCGCCCCATGAAGAGGACCACCGGCCTGTCGACGAACCGGCAGGTGGCACGGCGCCCCGTCCCCGGCGCTCTCCCATCGCCGGGGACGGGGCCCTCTCTTTCGGATCACGCTGGGCGCGGAAGCGGGCCGGTCGCGGCGGCGCCGGACGCGGGGTCTGCGTCGGCGCCGGCCGCGACCGCCTCAGACGCCGGCCGGGTCTGCGGCCTTCCGACCGCCCTGGCCCCGGCGCAGCAGGCGGCGGCGCGGGGGCTGGTCGGGGAGCCAGCCGAAGGTGAGGCAGCTGCCGATCACGCCGCACAGCATGCCGATCAGGAAGCCCCCCAGGTTGGAGGTGAGCCAGCTGCCGAGCGACGCCAGCACGGCGAGGACCGAGTAGAACAGCCGCTGGGCCGGGTTGAACAGGACCAGCAGGCCGCAGAGGACCATCACCGTCGGAACGAGGTAGCCGGACAGCCCCTGGAGCCCGATGTGCAGGACGACGGGCAGCGGGGCGCGCAGGGTGAAGAGGATCTCCGCGCCGCCGAACAGGATCAGCACTCCGCCCCAGAACGGCCGCCGGCCCCGCCAGCCGCGCCAGGCGGGGCGGGTCCGGGCGGCGGTGGCCGGCGCGGCCTGGCCCTCGCCCGCGGCCCGGGCCAGTGGCTCGGGCCGGCCCTGTGGCTCGGCCTGGGCCAGTGGCTCGGGCACGGGCGTCGACTCGGGCACGGCCGCGGGCGTCGGCTCGGGTTCGGCCACCGTCAGCAGCCCTCGGAGCTGAAGCTCAGCCGCAGGTTGGGCAGTTTGAAGGCGCCGGCGGTGGTGGCGTAGTTGTGCTGCCGCAGGTTCTTGATCTTGACGGTGTCGGCCTGCTGCCCGAAGACGCCGGGCAGGCCCTTGACGCCGGCCTTGGTGAAGGTGCTCGCGTCGCCGCCGATCTCGATGTTGGTGAACTCGGCGTCGCCGGTGAGCAGGTCGGAGTCGGTGGTGAGGTCGGTGGCGGTCACCGGTGTCCCGGCGTCACCGGCCTTGATCAGCAGGTTGATGCCGCCGAGTTCGACGCTCTGGCAGAGCTTGGTCAGCGAGGCCTCCTTGATCGCGGAGACCGCGACCAGCACCTGCCCGCCGGTGTCCCCGGCGTTGGGGCTGTTCTCGATCATGCGGTCCAGGCTGCCGAACTGCTCGAATCCCTTGCCGTCCAGGCTGTCGGCGGTGACGGTGAACGCCATGCCGGAGATCTCGAACTGGGCGGCGAGCACGCCCTGCGCGGTCAGGGTCATCAGCACGGCGCCGGCCGCGACGGCCGGCACGGCCATCAGCGCGGTGCGCTTCAGCCGGACCCGGCCTCTGCGCTGCGCGGGCGCCGCCGCGGTGGTGCTCTCGGTGGTCGGGGCTGCGTCCTCGGACGTGGCCATGTGTGCTCCCTCGGGTGGTGGGGACGGGCAGTCACTGGCACGTTGCCCTGGCGCGGACAGCGTTCTGCGGCACGACCGGGAGGGACCGCCCCTCGGCAGCGGGGCGGACCGGTCGGGCCGCAATGGGTAACTGGGAAGCTACTGCCCGGTATTGAGGAGGTCAATACGGGTGCACGAAGGATCATCGTCCGCTTCTCCCGCCCGGTGGCCCGCCCTCACCGAGAGACCGGCCCTACGGCATGACCTCCAGCTCCAGGCGGCGCGCCGCCTCGGCCGGTCCGAGGAAAGGGGCCAGGCAGAAAAGGCTCAAGGTCGGCAGCAGGTCCGGGAGTTCGGTGGTGCGACCGGCGCCGATGCGGCGCTGCAGGGCGCAGTAGACGCCGCCGACCACCGCGTCGACCATCGCCTCCGCCGCCACCCCGGCCGGGAGTTCGGGCACCTCGGCGAAGAACGCCCGGAACCGGGTGAGGAGTTGATCGCGCTCCCGGCGCCCGGCCGGGCCGACCGCGTCCAACTCGATCACCGCCATGGTCGCGAAGGCCGGCACCCCGGCCAGCAGCCCGAGCATCGCCCGCAGCGACTCGCGGATCCCGGTGCACCAGTCCGGCGCCGCCGCGAAGGCCGCCGCCATCCGCCGGACCACCACCCCGGTGCCGTAGCGGTGGGCGGCCAGGAAGGCGTCCTCCTTGCCGGTGAACAGCTCGTAGAAGACCGGCCTGGTCACCCCGGCCGCGCGGCAGATGTCGCTGACCGTGGCACGCTGGTAGCCGTGTTGCGCCACGGTGAGCACCAGACCGTCGAGCAGCCGCTCGCGCTGGGTCGCGGCGACCACCCCCGGGGGCAACCGGCTCGGGCCGCGCTTGATCGACCGGGCCGGGTCGCGACCGGGGCGCGCGCCGGGCAGCAGGGCGGTTTCGGCGTTCCGACGGGATTCCGGTCTCATCCGCCAACTCCTGTGCTTCTTCTTGACACTGACGCGACGTCCGGTTTACAACACTGGCGGGTTTCCAATTCGCGGCGGACGCCGCCGGAAGCCCGCACGCGTTCCGACTGCTCAGTATGGCGAACGCATGCCCGGCGGTGGCAGCCGCCGACGTGCACCCTGCACCGAACGCACCTTCCCGCCCCACCCTCGCTCCATCCGCGCACCATCCCGCCGTACTCAGCCGTACTCGACCGCGGCCGGCCCAGGCCGGCCGTGAGCGGTCGATCCGGGCCGTGCCGTACCCGCCGCACAGCGTCGTGCCGCCGGTACCGCCGCCCGTACGGGCGGGCCCGTGGCGCCGGGCCCGCCGAGTCGCCGTCCGCGGCTCCCCACCCCGCACCACCCCGTCGCGGTCACGCCGCGGCCGACGCCGCCGCGCGCACCCCCGCCGACCGCACGGCCCCCACCCGAATCGCCCGGAGAGGCACACCCTCATGCGCATCCGCCGTACCCTCGGAACCGCAGCCCTCGCCGCCGCCGCGATGCTGGCCGCCGGCACCGTCGCCCCCGCCCAGGCCGCCCCCGCCCAGGCCGCCGCCGTCGCCGTGCTCACCCACACCGCGCTCGCCGGACCGAACGTCTCCGTCGGCGACGTGCTGACCGCCGACCTGGTGGGCGGCACCACCGCCAACTTCTTCTCCAGCGCCACCGGAACGAGCGGCATCAAGTGCGCCACCTCCTCGTTCTCCGCGACCGTGCTCAGCAACCCGACCGCCCCGGGCACCGCCACCGAGGCGCTCAACACCCAGACCTTCGGCAACTGCACCTCGAACGTGATCGGCGTGACCGGGGTGAAGAGCATCACCGTCAACAACCTCGCCTACACCAACTCGGTCAGCGACGCCGCGGGCTTCCCGGTCTGGCTCAGCACGGGCTCCGGCGGCGGCCCGGTGCAGACCACCGTGGTGCTGAACACCATCCTCGGCCCCATCACCTGCGTCTACCAGAGCGCCGGCGGCCTCAACGGCACCACCAACAACGTCGGCCAGACCATCGGCTTCGCCAGCCAGGCGCTGCCGAAGTCCTCCGGCCCGAGCACCTGCTTCGCGACCGGCTACTTCACCGCCACCTACGGCCCGGTCCGCGACATCTCGGTGCCGGGGAACCCGGTCGTCTTCGTCAACTGACGACCCTGCGGCGCCGGTGACAACACCCGGCCGGCGGCCCCGTGCCGCCGGCCGGGTTCCGGCCGCGCCGGGCACGGCCGCGTCCGAGGACGACCGGGACAGCGAAGTGACCCACCGGTAGGGTGCTGCCCACGGACACCGGACGACGGGGATGTGGGGCACGCATGGGCGCCGAGGGCACGCGGTTCTTCGAGTCGGTGGCCGACACGGCCGCCCGGCTGGCCGAGGCGGGCTACCTCGCCTCCACCGAGCTGGCGACCACCGTCTTCCTCGCCGACCGGCTCGGCAAGCCGCTGCTCGTCGAGGGACCGGCCGGCGTGGGCAAGACCGAACTGGCGAAGGCCGTCGCCGCCACCGGCCGCGCCCGACTCGTCCGGCTCCAGTGCTACGAGGGCATCGACGAGGCCCGCGCCCTCTACGAATGGAACCACGCCAAGCAGTTGCTGCGGATCACCGCCGGACGCGACCAGGGCTGGGACGCGGCCCGCACCGACATCTTCGGCGAGGAGTTCCTGCTCACCCGGCCGCTGCTGACCGCCATCCGCGGCGACGAGCCGACCGTGCTGCTCATCGACGAGATGGACAAGGCCGACGTCGAGGTCGAGGCCCTGTTGCTGGAAGTGCTCAGCGACTTCCAGGTCACCGTGCCCGAGCTGGGCACCATCACGGCGAGCCGCCGCCCGTTCGTCCTGCTCACCTCCAATGCCACCCGGGAGCTGTCCGAGGCGCTGCGCCGTCGCTGCCTGTTCCTCCACCTCGGCTACCCGGAGGCGGAGCTGGAGCGCCGGATCGTCCGGCAGCGGGTCCCCGGCCTGGACGCGGCGCTGGCCGAGTCACTGGTCCGGGTGGTCGGCGCGCTGCGGGCGATGGAGCTGCGCAAGGCCCCCTCGGTGGCCGAAACGGTCGACTGGGCCCGCACGCTGCTCGCCCTCGGCGCCGACACCCTCGACGAGACGGTCGTGCGCGCCACCCTCGGCGTGGTCCTCAAGCACCAGGACGACGTGCTGAAGGCCGCACGGAAGCTCACCCTCGCATGACCGTCCCCGCGCAGGCCGGCGACGGCGCCGCGTCGGCTCCCGACGCGGTCGACCTCGCCGACCCTGCCGACCCCGGCGACCTCGACGCCCCTGCCGACCTCGCCGCCCGGCTGACCGGCTTCGTGCGCGCGCTGCGCACCCACGGCCTGCGGATCGGTCCCGCCGAGACGGTCGACGCCGCCGCCGTCCTGGACGTCCTCGGCCTCGCCGACCGCGAGCAGGTCAGGGCCGGGCTGGCCGCCGCCCTGCTCCGCTCGGACGGGCAGCGCGCGGTCTTCGACCCCGCCTTCGACCTCTTCTTCCCGCTCGGCGTCGGCGATCCGGAGGCCGTCCGCCGGGCCGCCGCCCCGGCCCCGGCCGACCCGACGGCCCCGGTCCCGACGGCCCCGGTCCCGACGGCCCCGGTCCCGGCGTCCCCGGCCCCCGCGACCCCGGACCCCGGCGCGCTGCGCGAGGACCTCAGGGAGCGGATCGCGGCCGCCCTCGCCGCCGACGACCGGGCAGCCCAGGCCCGGCTCGCGGGCGAGGCGGTGGCCGCGTTCGGCCGGTACGGCACCGCCGGCGGCTCCGGCCGGCCCGGCGGTGACGGCTGGTCGGCCCACCAGGCCCTCGGCCGGCTCGCCCCCGAGACCCTGCTGGCGAGGGTGCTGGCGGCGCTGCGCGCGGGTGCCGACGGCACCGGCGGTCTCGACGACCACCTCCTCCCGGACGAGATCCGCCGCCGCATCCAGGACTTCCGCGCCATGGTCGCCACCGAGGCCCGGCGGCGGGCGGCCGAGGTGCGCGGCACCGAGCACGTCGCCGAACGCGCCGTCGCGCCCAGCCTCGACCGGATCGACTTCCTCGCGGCCGGCCGCGACCAGCTCGCCGAACTCAGGCGCACCGTGCACCCGTTGGCCCGGAAGCTGGCCACCCGGCTGGCCGCGCGCCGGCGCCGGGCGGCACGGGGGCACATCGACCTGCGCCGCACCCTGCGCCGCTCGCTGTCCACCGGCGGTGTCCCGCTGCGCCCGGCCCACCGGCTGCGCCGCCCGGCCCGCCCCGAGCTGGTCCTGCTCTGCGACGTGTCCGGCTCGGTGGCGGGCTTCTCCGACTTCACCCTGCTGCTGGTCCAGGCGATGCGCGACCAGTTCAGCAGGATCCGGGTGTTCGCCTTCGTCAACCGCACCGCCGAGGTGACGGACCTGCTCACCCGCGGTGGCGGCGACCCGGCCACCCTGGCCCGGCGGATCCTCACCGAGGCCAAGGTGACGGGCTACCACGGCAACAGCGACTACGGCTCGGCGCTGCGCGAGTTCGCCGACCGCCACCTGGACGCCGTGGGCCCGCGGACCAGCGTGCTGATCCTCGGCGACGCCCGCACCAACCACCGGGATCCCGACCTGCCCGCCCTCGGGCTCATCGCCGCCCGCGCCCACCGGGTCCACTGGCTCAACCCGGAACAGCCCGCGCTCTGGGGCACCGGCGACTCGGCCGCCCCCGCCTACGCCGGGGTGGTCGAGATGCACTGCTGCCGCAACGCCCGCCGGCTGGGCGAGTTCATCGCCCGCCTCCTCCCGGTCTGAGCGCCCGCGTGCCGACCGCAGCCGTCAACCCCTTCGACACGTCCGACGAGTTCGACGAGGGAGCCGCCATGGAGCCCGACGAGGTTCCCGACTGGTTCTGGGCGGCCCTGGAGGCGACCCGACCGCGGCTTTCCGCTCTGGAATCGTGGCTGGAGTCCCGGCCCCGGGAGGTCCTCGAAGCCTTCGCGCTCGCGTTCGAGGCCGCCGCGGACGCGCTGGCCGACTTCGCGGAAGGCGTGCGGGTGGACGGGTTCGGCTGGTCCGAGGACGACACCGAGGACCTGTGCCTGTGGATCGTCGGGCAGGGCCGCGGGCTCTGGGGCTCGGTGCTCACGGGGGAACGGTCGCTGGAGCAGGCCGCGCAGCTGTATCTGGGCCGTGTTCCGCCGCCCGCCGGCCGGCTCGTGCCGTGGGACGAGGAGGTCGCGAACCCGGAGCACCGGGGCTACCAGTCCCCCGGAACCATCGTCCACGGCGTCTACCGCACCCGTTTTGCCGAGGAGCTCGACGAACGGCTCGCCAACGAACCTCCGCGGGTTCACGAAGACTGAAGACGGTTCAGCGTGAGCCCGAGCGCTCGTCGCAGCTGTCTTCAGGGATGGATCCGTGGGTTCAGCGGACATGCCGGCTCGGCTTCCAGAAGCCGGGGCGCGAGGTTCCGTACCGGCTGACGCCGGTGGGAAAATCCGGTCGACAGGCGGGCCCGCGACACACTGTGATGGCCCCGACCGCCCGCCGCACGGGGCGGGCCGAATCCAGGAGCTGCTCTTGGCAACCGAGAGAATCGCGGACACCCGTCCCGCGATCGATGGCGCGCTGGTCAGGCGCCTGGTCGACACGCAGTTCCCGCAGTGGGCCGGGCTGCCCCTGGAGCTGCTCGACCCGGCCGGTTCGGACCATGTGATCCACCGGCTGGGCGAGGAGCTGTCCGTCCGGCTGCCCCGCCATTCCGGGGCCGTCGGGCAGGCCGAGAAGGAGTCCGAGTGGCTGCCCCGGCTCGCCCCGCATCTCCCCCTGGCCGTCCCGGTACCGGTCGGGGTGGGGAAGCCCGACTTCGGCTATCCATGGCCGTGGGCGGTGTCCCGCTGGCTGGACGGCGAGGTGGCGACCGTCGAGGCACTGGCCCATTCGTCCGAGGCCGCCGTCGAACTGGCCGGGTTCCTGATCGCCCTCCAGCAGTTCGAGCCCGAGGAGATCCCGGTCCGGGGCGCCCGCGCGGATCTCACCGTCCGGCCGCTGGTCGCACGGGACCGGGCGACGCGGGCCGCCATCGCGAAGGTCGACGGCGCGTTCGACACCGCGGCCATGACCGAACTGTGGGACGCGGCGCTGAGCGCTCCCAGCTGGGATCGCCCTCCGGTCTGGTTCCACGGTGACTTCCACACCGGCAACCTGCTGACCGTCGACGGCCGCCTGAGCGCGGTCATCGACTTCGGCGGGCTCGGCATCGGCGACCCGGCCTGCGACCTGACGATCGCCTTCACCCTGATGTCGGCCGGGCCCCGGGCCGCCTTCCGCGCCGCGCTCGGCGTGGACGACGCCACCTGGATCCGGGGCCGCGGCTGGGCGCTGGCCACGGCCCTGAACGCCTACACCTCCTACGCCGCCGTCAACCCCCGGGTCGCCGCGCAGACCACCCGCCAGATCACCGAGGCCCTCATCGGCTAGGCAACCGGGACAGCGGCACGCCGCTTCATGGCCTCAGCCGTCCAGGTGCCGCAGGAAGTCCAGCAGCGCGGCGGTGACCTCGGCCGGGCTCTCCTGCTGCGTCCAGTGCCCGACGCCCGGGAGGGTCACGTGCCGGTGCAGCCTGGGCGCCAGGTGCTGCAGCAGCAGGTGCATCGCCTCCTCCGGGATCTGGGAGGTGACCATGTCCCGGTCCCCCTTCACGTAGAGGGCGGGGACCTCCACGGGCAGACCGTGGAGCCCGGCGAGCAGCTCGTTGTTCCGGTCGATGTTGCGGTACCAGTTGAGGCCGCCGGTGAAGGCCCGCTCGCCGTGCTCGGCGTAGTCGGCGACGAAGGCCTCGATGTCCGCCTCGGACAGCCAGTCGGGCAGCTTCTCCGGCTCGACGAGGCCGTCCAGCAGGGTCTGGCCCTCGCCGACCACCCAGGCCTGCGACCCCTCGCCGCGCGGGCCGTCGCCCGAGCCGGTGTGGAACAGCCGGCGGAACGTCGCGTGCGGGTCCCGGAGGAGTTCGGCGTCGGCGACGCCGGGGCGCTGGAAGTAGATCTGGTAGAAGCCGTCGCCGAACCGCTCCCTGGCCTGCTCCAGCGGCGGCAGGCCGAGAGTCGGCAGCGGCGGGACGCTGAGCCCGGCCACCCCGCGCACCAGGTCGGGGCGGAGGGTCGCGGTGGTCCAGGCGACCGGGGCGCCCCAGTCGTGGCCGACCAGCACCGCCCGCTCCTCGCCGAGCGCGCGGATCAGCGCGGTGACGTCGCCGACCAGGTGCAGCAGGGTGTACGCGTCGACCCGCTCGGGCTGCTCGCTGCGGGCGTAGCCGCGCTGGTCGACGGCGACCACCCGGTAGCCGGCCTCGGCGAGCGGCGCGAACTGGTGCCGCCAGGAGTACCAGCTCTCCGGGAAGCCGTGCAGCAGCAGGACCAGCGGCCCCTCCCCCTGCTCGGCGACGTGCAGCCGGACGCCGTTCGCCTCGACGTGACGGTGCGCGATCCGTCCGTACGCCTGTTTGGTCATGCGGGCCTCCTTGTCGACGACTCGTCAACCGTCGAACGGACAACGCCCGACCGTTCGTTCCCTCCCCGGTCCGCCGGGGCCGCCCGGGCCGGGGGTCAGTCGCGGCCGTCGCCCAGACGGTCCAGCAGAGCGGTGCCGAGGGCGAGCAGAACACCCAGCCCGATCATCACGAAGTAGCCCTCCGTCTGGTGGGCGGCGGGAACGAGGTAGCGGACGAAGCCGAACACCCGCAGGCCCCACAGGTGGTCGGCCAGCAGGCCGCTGATCCCGCCGACGACCAGGACGAAGCTCACGAAGCCGAGGAAGTTCTTCATGGCCACGACGTTAGGGAGCCGGGTCCGGGGCGGGATCCGACTTTCGGCGCGACCGGGCTCCACCAAAGTCGCGCGTGCGGAGCGCGGGTACCGACGCCAGCGCCGGGGCGGCGGCGAGGGCGAAGCAGAGCGGCAGCGGCAGGTGGCCGACCAGCAGGCCCACGGTCGCGCCGCCGGCGGCCGACCCGGCGTTGAAGGCGGTGTTCACCCAGGCGCCGGCGCGGGTGCGGGCGTCGGGGGCGACCGCCTCGTCCGCCACCAGGTAGGAGGTGGTGAGGGCGGGTGAGACGAAGAGCCCGGCGAGCGCGACGGCCGCGCCGAGCAGCAGCAGGTTCGGCGCGAGCCCGGCGGCGGCCAGCGCCAGGCCGAGACCGGCCGTGAACAGCGGCAGCCGGACGGCGTTCGGCAGCGGACGGTCCAGCGCTCCGAGCCCGAGGCCGCCGACCGCACTGCCGACCGAGAGCGCGGCCAGCACCCAGCCGACCGCCTCCGGCCGCCCCTGCCGCTCGGCGAAGGCGACCACCATGAGGTCCAGCGCGCCCAGCGCCAGCCCGGTCACGGCCGCCGCGAGCACCGCGCTGCGCAGTGCCCGCCCGCCTCCGAGCCGCCCGGCGCGCCGCCCTCGCCCACCGTCGGTCGCCCCGTCCGCACCGGCCTGCCGGCCCTCCCCGTCGCCGCCCCGGGGGTGCGGCGCCGCGAGCGGCGAGGCGACCAGCAGCAGGGCTCCGGTGAGCAGCAGGGCCGCGCCCGCGACGACGGCGCCGGCGGGGCCGACCAGCGGCAGCAGCAGGCCGACCAGCAGCGGTCCGCTGACGAAGAGCAGTTCCTCGGCGACACCGTCGAGGCTGAAGGCGCGGCGGAGCAGGTCCGGGTCGGGCAGCAGCCGGCGCCAGAGCGTGCGCATCACCGGGCCGAGCGGCGGGGTGCAGGCACCCGCGGCGACGACCAGCGCGGCGAGCGCCGCCGGTGCCGTGCCGGGCCGCGCGGTGGCGGCCACGGCGAGCAGCAGCGCACTGTACAGCGCGGCCATCGGCGGCAGCGCCCGCCGGGGGCCGTAGCGGTCGACCAGTGCGGCCCTGACCGGGGAGAGGAGGACGCTGGCGAGGCCGAACAGGGCCATCGCCGCGCCCGCGGCGGAGTAGGAGCCGGTGGCGTCGCGGACGGCGAGCAGCAGGGCGAGCGGGACCACGCCGTAGGACAGGCGGCCGAGCAGCGCCGCGCCGAAGGTGCGGCCGGCGTGCGGGGCGCGGAGCACGGCGCGGTAGCCGGGGCGTGCGGAGCGGGCGCGCGAAGGCGCGGAGGCGGAGGAGGGCATGGGAACGTTCCTCGGTGAGAACCGGGCGGCGGGCGGGGAACGCCCGGCGGCGCGCCGGAGGTGTGCGGGGACACCGGAGGACCGCGCCGACGGCAGTGCGGTCGGGGCGCGGTCGCGACGGGGTCGGCTACACACAGGGAACGAACATGGCCCGTACCGTACCAGCCCGGTCCGACCGAGCGGGGCCCGAGGACCGGGCGGCGGGCGGGGCCCGGACGGAGCAGCGGGCCGGGCGGGGCGGCGGTCGTCCGGGTACGTTCGCCGTGTGCAGCAGAGGCCACCCCATGTCAGCAGGCGCGCCCTGGCCGGGAGACCGGCGGCGGCCGGTGCGGTCGCGGCGCTGCTCCTCGCGGCCGGCGCACCCGCCGCCGCCACGGCGGCTCCCTCCCCCGCCCCCGCTCCCGCAGGCGTTCCCCGTGCGGCGCGGGACGCGGCGTCGGTGATCGGCGGCGAGCGGCTGGGGCGCCCGACCGTCCAGCTGGCGCCCCGCCCCGGGGCTCCGGAGCTGCCCGCCGGGCTGACCGGACGCTCCTGGCTGGTCGCCGACGCCGCGACCGGCGAGGTGTTGGCTGCGCGCGACGCGCACCTCCCGCTGCCGCCCGCCAGCACACTCAAGATGCTGTTCGCGGACACCGTGATGCCCAAGTTCGACCGCTCGTTGGAGCACCGGGTGACCTCGGCCGAGCTGGCCGGGGTGGGGGCGGGCAGCAGCCTGGTCGGGATCAAGGAGAACCTGTCCTACCGGGTCGAGGACCTCTGGCGCGGGGTCTTCCTCGCCTCCGGCAACGACGCCGTGCACGTCCTCTCGCACATGAACGGCGGGCTGGCGCACACGGTCGCGCAGATGCAGGAGCGGGCGATCGCCCTGCAGGCCCGGGACACCAGGGTGGTCTCCCCGGACGGCTACGACCAGGACGGCCAGGTCTCCTCGGCGTACGACCTGACGCTGTTCGCCCGGGCCGGGCTGCGCAACCCGGACTTCCGCGCCTACTGCGCGACCCGCACCGCGCTGTTCCCCGGCGGGCTCGATCTGACGACCGGGCAGCGGACCGCCTTCGACATCGCCAACACCGACCGGCTGCTGGGCAAGTACCCCGGACTGATCGGGGTGAAGAACGGTTACACCACCAACGCGGGCGCCACCTTCACCGGCGCGGCCGAACGCGGCGGCCGGACGCTGCTGGTGACCGTGATGCACCCGGAGCAGCAGTCCAAGGTGTACGACGAGGCGGCGGCACTGCTGGACTGGGGCTTCGCGGCGGCCGGGAAGGTCGAACCGGTCGGCACCCTGGTGGACGAGGAGCAGGAGGCCGGCGCGTCCGCCCCGGCCGTGGCGCCCGAGGAGCCGGCCACCGCGGTGCTGCCGCAGGCCGTCCGGGCGGCCGATCACGCGCTGGGCCCGGCCGGGTGGACGGCGGCGGTCCTCTGCGGTGCGCTGGCGCTCTGGGCGGCGGCCCGGATCCGCGTCCGCCGGCGGCCGCACGCGCGGACCGCCGGGGCCGTCCGGCCCCCGGTGCCGCTCGGCGCTCCCGTCGTACCCCCGCGCCCGCCGTACGCCCCGCACGTCACCGCCGCCCGGTACGGCACCGCCCCCCGGCGCGGCGCCGCCGACCGGCTCGGTGCCACCGCGGTCGGCGGGTCCACGGCGGTGGGCGTCGGCGGCCGTCGGCGACTGGCCCGCCGGGCCCGGACCCTGGCCCGCTCGGCCCGCGCCCGGCTCACCTCGGGCGGCGCCCGGCGGCCGTCATGAGCGGGCCCCGGCCCGCGCCCTAGAATGCCCGGCATGAGCGCCGCCACCCCTCACCCCGACCCGCACCGGCAGAAGCGGCTCGAACGCCTCGTCAGCCTCTCCGCCGGGAGCTATCTGCTGGTCACCACCTTCAAGAAGGACGGCACCGCCGTACCGACGCCGGTGTGGGTGGTGCGCGACGGCGAGGCGCTCGGCATCTGGACCGTCGCCGACTCCTGGAAGGTCAAGCGGATCCGCAACCGCCCGGACGTCCTGGTCGGCCCCTGCGACGTGCGCGGCAATCCGACCGGCGAGTCCGTCCCGGCCTCCGCCGAGATCCTCGGGCCCGAGCGCACCGCCGCCTACCGGACGCTGCTGCGGCAGAAGTACGGCCTGGTCGGTGTTGTCACCCTGCTCGGCAGCCGGCTGCGGCGCGGCGAGCGCGGCACGGTCGGCGTCCGGCTCACCCTCACCGACGACGGGCCCGCCGAGGGCTGACCCACCGAGAGCCGATCCGCCGGCCACCGAAGGCCGATCCGCCGACCCGTGACGGCCGCGGGCGCCGTTCGCACCCGTCGCTCCGGGCACACTCACCACACCCGCCCCGTCCGGTACATGTCAGTCAAAACGTTCTTCCGTTGTACGCCTGGCCGTCCGCCAGAGCGCGCGGTATGGCAACGGTGACGCTGCTACAACACACAGCGCCCCACCAACATCCGTTCGCGCGTCAGGAGGACGCCCCATGCGGCGAACCGATCGAGTCCGGCTCCGTGCACTGGCGGTGGCATCGGCCGCCGCCGTCGTGGGAGCACTCATGGCCCTGCCGGCCGGCACCGCGAACGCGGTGTCGCCGGACATCGTGATCAGCCAGGTGTACGGCGGCGGCGGCAACTCCGGTGCCCCGTACGCCAATGACTTCATCGAGCTGTACAACCGCGGCACCGCGCCGGTCTCGGTCACCGGCTGGACCGTCCAGTACGCCTCGGCCGCCGGCTCGTCCTGGGCGAAGACCACGCTGTCGGGCACCATAGCCCCCGGCAAGTACTACCTGGTGCAGGAGGCGGCCGGCGCCGGGACCGGGGCCGCGCTGCCGGCGCCCGACGCCACCGGGACGATCGCCATGGGCGCCAACGCCGGCAAGGTCGCGCTGGTCACCAACGCCACCGCGCTGACCTGTTCCACCGGCTGCGCCACCCAGGCCGGGGTGAGGGACTTCGTCGGCTACGGCACGACCGCGAGCTCGGCCGAGGGCTCGCCGACCGGCAACCTCGCCAACGCCACCGCCGCGCTGCGGGTGGGCGGAGGCGCCACCGACACCGACAACAACGCGGCCGACTTCGCCGTCACCGCGCCCACCCCGCGCAACTCCTCCTCCACCGGCGGCGGGACGGGCGGCGGCACCCGCATCCACGACATCCAGGGCGCCGCCCGCACCTCCCCGCTGGCCGGCCAGGCGGTCAGCGCCGTCCCCGGTGTCGTCACGGCGGTCGGCCCGAGCGGCTACTGGTTCCAGGACCCGCAGCCCGACGCCGACCCGGCCACCAGCGAGGCGGTCTACGTCTACACCGCGGGCGCGCCCGGCGTGGCCGTCGGCGACTCGGTCAAGGTCGGCGGCACGGTGAGCGAGTTCCGCCCGGGCGGCACCGGCGGCACCACCAACCTCACCGTCACCGAGCTCACCGCGCCCACCACCAGCGTGCTCGCGCACAACGTCGCGCTGCCCGCCGCCACCGTGGTCGGCGCGGGCGGCCGGATCCCGCCCGCCTCGGTGATCTCCAGCGTCACCACGGGCGACGTCGAGACCGCCGGCGGCTTCCAGCCGGCCACCGACGGCCTGGACTTCTGGGAGTCCCTGGAGGGCATGCGGGTCCAGCTGAACAACGCCGCCGTGGTCGGCCCGACCAGCTCCTTCGGCGAGATCCCGGTCGTCCCGCAGGGCTCGACCACCCGCACCAACCGCGGCGGCATCCTGCTGCAGGCCACCGACGGCAACCCCGAGCGGGTGCTGCTGGACGACGTGCTCGCCCCGACGCCGGCCGCCAACGTGGGCGACACCCTCTCCGGCGCCACCGTCGGCGTGCTCGACTACTCCTTCGGCAACTTCAAGCTGCTGGTCACCGCGACCCCGACGGTCGCCTCCGGCGGCCTGACGGCCGAGACCACCGCCGCCCCGGCCGCCGGCGAGCTCGCCACGGCGACCTTCAACGTCGAGAACCTCGCCCCGAGCGACCCGCAGAGCAAGTTCGACGGCCTCGCCGCGGCCGTCGTCAACAACCTCCGCTCGCCCGACCTGGTCGCCCTGGAGGAGATCCAGGACAACTCCGGCGCGACCGACGACGGCGTGGTCGCCGCCGACCAGACCGTGGCCAAGCTGGTCGCCGCGATCAGCGCGGCCGGCGGCCCGGCCTACTCGTACCGTCAGATCAACCCGGTGAACGACCAGGACGGCGGCCAGCCCGGCGGCAACATCCGCCAGGTCTTCCTCTACCGCACCGATCGCGGCCTGAGCTTCACCGACCGCCCCGGCGCCGGCTCCACCACGGCCGACTCGGTCGTCAACAACGCCGGTACGCCCGCCCTCGCCTACTCCCCCGGCCGGATCGACCCGACCAACTCGGCGTTCAACTCCAGCCGCAAGCCGCTCGCGGGCGAGTTCCGCTGGAACGGCCGCCCGGTCTTCGTGATCGCCAACCACTTCAACTCCAAGGGCGGCGACCAGCCCCTCTTCGGCCGCTACCAGCAGCCGTCCCGCCCCTCCGAGACCCAGCGGCACGCGCAGGCCACCGTGGTGAAGTCCTTCACCGACCAGATCCTCGCCGTCGACCCGAACGCCGCGGTCATCGTCCTCGGTGACCTCAACGACTTCGAGTTCTCCCAGACCGCCGACCTGCTCACCACGGGCGGCTCGCTGGTCGACCTCCCCCGCACCCTCCCCCTCGCCGAGCGCTACACCTACGTCTACGAGGGCAACTCCCAGGTGCTGGACCACATCCTGATCTCGCCCGCCCTCGCGGCGAAGGCGTACAGCTACGACATCGTCCACCTCAACAGCGAGTTCGCCACCCAGCTGAGCGACCACGACCCGCAGGTCGTCCGCGTCCCGCTGCCGTAGCACCTCCCCCGGTTCCACCGCTCCGCTGCCCCGGCGTCAGCTCCCCGACGCCGGGGCAGCGCCGTACCCCGAGGCCGGAACGGTCCGATTGCCTGCGTACAATCTCATCGCAATCCGATCACACCATCAGGTCACCACACATCGCGGCTGCGCCGGCGCCGACGGCACGGCCCGTTCCTCTGGGGGACATTCGTGCAGGAAATGGTCAAGGGCGCCAACGTCGGACTCGCGACGCTGAGCGAGAGCACCGACGCCGTCACGGTGATCCTGGGGTGGAGCAGCCCCGGGGGCGACGGGGACGCGGACGTCTCGGTGCTCCTCCTGACCGCCGACGGCAAGGTCCGGGGCAACGCCGACTTCTTCTTCTACAACAACCCCACCGCCGAGGACGGCAGCGTCGAGCTGCTCGGCCAGAGCCCGACCGAGACCGGTACCGAGGACCGCATCCAGCTGGACCTCACCACCGTCCCCGCCGACATCGAGCGTCTGGTGATCGCAGCGAGCCGGCCCAACCGCGCGCCCTTCGGTCAACTGGACGACCTCCGGCTCGAACTGGCCGACCTCGGCGGCGAGCGGCTGCTCGGCTTCTCCATCACCGACGCCGACACGGAGAGCGCCTTCGTCTTCGGCGAGATCTACCGCCGCAACGAGGAGTGGAAGTTCCGCGCCGTCGGCCAGGGCTACGACACCGGACTCGCCGGGCTGGCCACCGACTTCGGCATCGAGATCGAGGACGACGAAACCGAGGACGTCGACAACGAGGGCATCGGCACCGAGGACGTCGAGGCGGAGGCCGCGGAGGCGGAAGCCGTCGGGACCGCGGCCGCCGGGAACGAGGCCGCCGGGAACGGGAGCGACGACAGCCGGGCCCACGAGGACCGGGCCGCCCCGATGACCAAGCCGCCGCTGGACACCCCGGCCCCCGCGCCCGACACCGCGCCCGCCCCGGCCACCGAGGACGCCCCCGCCCCCAAGCGCCTGCGCACGGCCAAGAAGAAGGTCACCCTCCCCAAGGCCGCCAAGCCCTCGCTCGCCGAGAACGACACCTGGCGCACCGCCCGCCTCTTCCCGGCCACCTCGCTGAAGAGCGACCGCGAGCGCGAGGTCCGCGCCACCTCCGTCCTGCTCTCCGTGATGGCCCAGGTGCCGGAGTTCGGCCGTCGCCTCACCGCCGCGTTCGGCGCGCCCGCCGGCCGCACCGAGACCTTCACCGAGGTCTCGCTCCCGCACGGGGAGACGCCGAAGCGGCCCGACGGCGTGATCCGCGTCGAGCGCGCCGGGCGGCTCTGGACGGCGCTCGTCGAGAGCAAGACCAACGGCAACCCGCTGAAGACCGAGCAGGTCCAGGACTACATGGACATCGCCGCCCGGCGCGGCTACGAGGCCGTCATCACCGTCTCCAACGACGTGGCCCTCGACGGGAGCCCGCTCGTCCAGGTCAAGATCGACGGCCGGCGCAAGCACAAGGTGCTGCTCGGCCACCTCTCCTGGGCCGAGGTCGCCTACCAGGCGAAGATGCTCATCCGGCACGAGGGCGTGGGCAACCCCGCGCACGCCTGGCTGCTCCAGGAGCTGCTGCACTACCTGCAGCACGAGAACTCGGGCTGCCACGGCTTCCAGAACATGGGCCCGGCCTGGGTCCCGGTCCGCAAGGCCATCGACGAGGAGACCCTCACCACCGGGGACGAGCGCGCCACCCAGGTGGTGGAGAGCTGGGAGCGGCTGATCCGCCAGGTCTGCTTCCAGCTCGGCGGCGAACTCGGCGTCAAGGTGCTGCCGGTCCAGCGGGCCCGGCGCGGCGAGGACGCCGGGGCGCGGCGGGCCGCGCTGGCCGACCGGCTCCGCGAGGACGGCCGGCTGAACGCGGAGATCCGGGTCGAGGGTGCCGCCGGCACCATCGCCATCGCGGCCGACCTGCGGGTCGGCAAGCTGCGGACCTCGACCGAGATCCCGGCCCCCGAGCAGGGCTACCCGCTGAGCTGGGTCAAGCGGCTGGTCCGCCAGCTCGGCGAGGCCCCGGCCGACCTGCACGTCGAGACCCTCACCGACGGCGAGGCGGCCGGTCCCCGCGGCACCCTGGAGAAGCTGCGGCCCGAGCCGGGCGACCTGCTGCCGAAGGACTCCTCGCGGATCACCGGCTTCCGGCTCTCGCTGTCCAAGAGCATGGGCAGCACCCGGGGCAACGCCGAGAGCGGGTTCATCCGCAGTGTGGACGCCGCCGTCGAGCGCTTCCACTCGGGTGTCCTGGTCCACCTCGACCAGCGGACCGGCCGACGGGCGCAGTGAGCCGGTAGGCGGAGGTCCTCGACGGGCCGGGCCGGGGCGGGTGCGGGAGACCGTGCCCGCCCCGGCCCTTGCCGTGTCCGCGACGGGCACGGGGTGGGGGTATGTGATTCGGGTCATACAGGGGTGTTCGGGAACTCCACGGGTCGGCGGGACGACTGGTGGGGGGTGAGTGGGATGTCGTCGCCGGGTAGCCGGCCGTTGAGTGTGCTGGCGGGGTTCGCCCTGCTGCTGGTGGTGGTGTTCGTGGTGGCCTTCGCGGTGGGGCGCGGGGCCGGGCCGGTGACGCCCGGGCTGACGCCCGGCGGCGGAGGCGGCGCCAAGCCCGGGATGGGCCACGACATGGGGGCGGGCCGATGACGTCCGTGACGGAGAGTGCGGGGAGCGGGGCGGGCAGCGGGGACACCGGCGCCCTCGTGAGCACCGATCTGGCGGTCGGCGGGATGACCTGCGCCGCCTGTGTCAGCCGGGTGGAGAAACGGCTGGCCCGGATCGATGGCGTGAGCGCCGGGGTGAACCTGGCCACCGGGCGGGCGCGGGTGCTGCACCCGGCCGCGGTGGGCCTGGACGAACTGGTCGCGGCGGTCGAACGGGCCGGGTACACCGCCGAGTTGGCCCCCGACGGGGTGCCGCCGTCCGGCCCGGAGGCGGAGGACGCCGGGGACCGCAGGCGGCTGCTGGTGACGGCCCTGCTGGCCGTGCCGGTCGTGGTGCTGTCGATGGTGCCCTCGCTGCAGTTCCCGGCCTGGCAGTGGGTCTGCTTCGGGCTGGCGCTGCCGGTGGTGAGCTGGGGCTCCGCCCCGTTCCACCGCCGGGCCTGGCAGGGCCTGCGGCACGCCGCGGCGACCATGGACACCCTGGTGAGCCTCGGGGTGGTCGCCTCGTTCGGCTGGTCCGCGTACGCGCTGCTGTTCGGCGGGGCGGGCGAGATCGGCATGCGGATGCCGTTCTCGCTGACCGCGGACGGCGGCGGCACCGCGCACGTCTACCTGGAGGCGGCCGTCGGGGTCCCGCTGTTCGTGCTGGCCGGGCGGCTGCTGGAGGGCCGGGTGCGGCGGCGCAGCGGTTCGGCGCTGCGGGCGCTGGCCGAGCTGGGCGCGAAGGAGGTCTGCGTCCGGGATCCGCGCAGCGGCGAGGAGCGGCTGCTGCCGATCGAACGGCTGCTGCCCGGGCAGGAGTTCGTGGTCCGGCCGGGCGAGCGGGTGGCCACCGACGGGGTGGTCGTGGAGGGCGGCTCGGCGCTGGACCTGAGCCTGCTGACCGGCGAGTCGGTGCCGGTGGAGGTCGGGCCGGGCGACCAGGTCGCGGGCGCCACGGTGAACGTCGGCGGCGCGCTGGTGGTGCGGGCGACGGCGGTCGGCGCGGACACCCAACTGGCCCGGATCACCGCCCTGGTGGCGGACGCCCAGGCCGGCAAGGCGCGGGCGCAGCGGCTCGCGGACACGGTCGCCGGGGTGTTCGTGCCCTGTGTGCTGACGGTGGCGGTCTGCGTGCTGGGCTTCTGGCTGGGCGCGGGCGCCGACCCGCAGGCGGCGGTGACGGCCGCGGTCGCCGTGCTGGTGGTGGCCTGCCCGTGCGCGCTGGGCCTGGCCACGCCGACCGCGCTGCTGGCGGCGACCGGGCGCGGCGCCGAGCTGGGCGTGCTGGTGCGCGGCCCGGAGGTGCTGGAGAGCCTGCGCCGGGTCGACACCGTGGTGCTGGACAAGACCGGCACGCTGACCACCGGCCGGATGGAGCTGGCGGCGGTGGCCGTGGCCGTCGGCGCCGGGGTCGACGAGGACCGGGTGCTGCGGCTCGCGGGAGCCGTCGAGCACCGGTCGGAGCACCCGATCGGGCGAGCCGTCGTGGGGGCGGCCCGGGCCCGGTGCGGCTCCGAGCCCCTCCCGGCGGTGGCCGGTTTCGCGGCCACCGCCGGAGTCGGGGTGTCCGGCGAGGTCGAGGGCCACCAGGTGCGGGTGGTCCGGCCGGACGACGCCGACGGGCCGCTGCCGGAGGAGCTGGAGCGGGCACTGGCGGACGCCTCGGCGGCGGGCCGCACGCCCGTGCTGGTCGAGCTGGACGGGCGGCCGGCGGCCGTCCTGGCCGTCGGCGACACGCTGCGCTCGGGCAGCTGGCGCGCGCTGCACCGGCTGCGCGGCATGGGCCTGGAGCCGGTGCTGCTGACCGGGGACGGCCCCGGCGCGGCGCGGGCGGTGGCGGCGGAGCTGGGCATCGAGCGGGTGCACGCCTCGGCCTCGCCGGAGCGCAAGGCCGAGGTGGTCGCGGAGCTGCGGGCCGCCGGGCGGACCACGGCGGTGGTCGGCGACGGTGTCAACGACGCCGTCGCGCTGGCCTCGGCGGACCTCGGGGTGGCGCTCGCCTCGGGCAGTGACGCGGCGATCGGCGCGGCCGGGCTGACGCTGGTGCGCGGGGACATCGAGGCGGTGGTGGACGCGGTCCGGCTGGCCCGGCGCACCCTGGCCACGATCCGGGTCAACCTGCTCTGGGCGTTCGGGTACAACGTGGTGCTGATCCCGCTGGCGGCGGTGGGGCTGCTGAACCCGATGCTGGCGGCGGTGGCGATGTCGCTGAGTTCACTGCTGGTGGTGGGCAACAGCCTGCGGCTGCGGACGTGGCGGCCCGGGCGGGGTGCCACGGACGGGCGCGGCGGCGGGGCGGGTGACGGCGGTCCCGGCGGCGGCCCGGCGGGCACGGCGCGGCGGCCGGCCCGGGCGCGGCGTTCGGCGGGTGCGGCGTGGTGAGCGGGCGGACGCCGGGGCGGCTGCGGACGTCGGAGCGGCTGCGGGCAGCGGGGCGGTCGGGGACGGCCGAGCGGCTGCGGGTGGTCGGGCCCCCGGTGGCGGCCGCCGTGGTGGCGCTCGCGCTGCTCTCGGGCTGGACGGCGATCGGCGGGGCCGGCACGGCCCGCCCGGTCGAGGTGGAGCCGGGCTGGCTGCTGCTGCCCTCGGCGGGCGGGGCACCGGCCACCGCCGCCTTCTTCACGGTCCGCAACCCCGGCGACATACCCGACGAACTCACCGCGGCGAGCTGGGAGTTCGGCGGCAAGGTGACGATGAAGCGGCATCTGCACCAGGGCGCCTCGGGCCGCTGGGCGCCGGCCGCGACCCTGCCGGTGCCGGAGCGCGGAGAGCTGGCGATGTCCCCGGAGGACGCCGATCTGATGATCACCAACCCACCCCCGCTGAAGGTCGGGCAGTGGGTGGAGTTCACCCTCAGCTTCCGCAACAGCCCGCAGCTGCGGGTCAAGGCGGAGGTCCTGCCGCCCGGCGGGCGACGCGGCAGCCGCTGAGCCGCCCGCCGGGCCGGCGGCCCGGGCGGGGCGCCGGTCACTGCTCGACCGGCGCCCCGCCCCGGAACCCGTCGACGGACCACCAGGGGCCCTGACGGACTGTCGGCCAGGTCGGACAGTTTGTCCCGTCCTGAGGAGGGCGCCAGGGAACCGGCGCCCAGCCGAAGGAGCTGACCGCCGGCGGCGCCCTGACCGAGGAGCAGGTCCGGCTCTACAACAAGCTGGGCATGAGCTACCAGGACATCAAGGGCCTCGCCGCCTTGGGTTCCTGACCCGCTTCCGGCTGAACCCGCCGACGCCGGGCGCCCGTGTCCTCAACGGAGGGGCCGCCCGGTCGGCGGGCGGCCCCGGTCAGGACCGACCGAGGAGTGTCCGTGAAGAAGATCAAAACGACGGTGGCCGCCGCCGTTCTCGCCGGTGCCGCGCTGACGGCGGCCCCCGGTGCCACGACCGCGGCGCACGCCGCGGCGGCGGTGGAGCCGATGCACTGCGTCAGCCCGTCCTGGGGCGGCGAGTACCTCTGCGGCGGCGTGTACGGCTCGCCCGGCATCGTGGAGTACGCCTACCGGGACGGCCGCCGGCAGGTGTTCGTCATCGGCACCGACCACGCCGTGTGGACCCGGTCGAGCAGCGCATCCGGCAAGAAGAGCGCCTGGACGTCCCTGGGCGGCAACCTGATCGGCGGCGTCGGCATCGTCGCCTCCGACACCGGCCTCGGCCGGTTCCAGATCGCCGCCACGGGCACCGACGGCCGCCTCTGGGCGCGGACCCACGCCCCGGACGGCAGCTGGAGCGCCTGGGCCCGGATCTCCTAGCGCCGACGTGCTCCGGGCGGTCGCGCGCCTTGCCGCGACCGCCCGGAGCACGCTGCTGCGCCGTGGCCGTGGCCGGACGCGATCGGCGCCGGCCCTCCACGGGCCGCCGGACGGGCTACCCAGCGGCCTTGATCACCGCGAAGACGGCGCCCTGCGGGTCCTGGACGATGGCGATCCGGCCTGCGGCGTGGTCGAACGGCGGGACGAGCACGGTGCCGTGCGCCTTCACCAGCGCGTCCACCGTGCTGTCGGTGTCGTCCACCGCGAAGTAGGTGAGCCAGTGCGAGGGCACCCCGGGCGGAGCGCCCTCCAGGGTGGTCATGCCGCCGACCGGGCGATCGGCGACGCTGAGCACGTAGTAGTTGTCCGTGCCCTCCATCGGGGCGGAGCCGACGCCCAGGGCCTGCTGGTAGAAGCGAGCGGCCTCCGGGATGTCCGAGGTGTGCAGCTCGTTCCAGGTCAGCGCGCCGGGCTCGTTGACCACCTGGGCGCCGTAGAAGTCGACCGGCTGCCAGACTCCGAAGACACCGCCGGTCGGGTCCGCCGCCACCAGCATCCGGCCGACGGTCAGCACGTCCATCACCGGGAACATCACCGTGCCCCCGGCCGCCGTGATCGCGGCCTGGGTGGCGTCCGCGCCGGCACTGGCCAGGTAGGTGGTCCACACCGTGGGCGGGGTCGGGTCCCCCTCCTTCATCGGCTGGGCCGCCATGATCCCGGCCACCGCCTTGCCGTTCAGGGTGCACATCGCGTACCCGCCGGTCTCGGGCGGGCCGATCTCGCCCTGCCAGCCGAACAGGTCCTTGTAGAAGTCGATGGCGGCCTGCTGGTCAGGGGCCATCAGATCGACCCAGCACGGCGTACCGGGCTGGTAGTGCTCAGCGGTCACATCAGGCATCTGCGGTCTCTCCCGTGCGGTACCGCCCCGGCTGCCCGGGGCGTGCGGTGGGCCCCCAAGGACTCACCATCACCGCCCCGGGCGGAGCCCGCCACCCGAACGGTCCCGGGTAGCGTACGGGCTCCGCAGGGTCACGCAGCGTCACCCGCGTCGTGCTCTCCCCGGCTCCTCAGGGACCGGCCGGGCCGGAGGGCGCCGACAGGTCCAGGACGTCCGCCGGCGGCCGGCGCGGAGTGGCGGCACCGGGCGGGCCGTAGCCCACCCGCAGCACCAGCTGGACGTGACCGGGCCCCTCGGCGGGGTCACGCAGGCGCCAGCGCAGATCGGGCCACTCGACCGCCTGGTGCAGCACCGTCAGCCGCAGCCCGTGCACGGTCGCCAGCAGCCAGACCCGCTCCAGCGCCTGACCGGTGCGCAGCCAGTCGGCCGGGCCGTCGCCGGTGGTCGCGAGCGTGCACAGCTGGGGCAGCGCCTCGAAGCGTTGGGACGGCTGCGGCGGGCCCTCGTGGAGCGGCGGGCGCCCGGCGAACTCGCGCATCGGCACCCGGGCGTCGTGGTCCTGCGGGCCTAGCACGGCGTACGGCAGACCGTCCGAGGCCTCGCCGTCGTCCGGCCGCAGCCAGGAGCGGGTCTCGACCTGCCGGGCGGGGTCGTGGGCGATCCGGTCCTCGGCCTCGGCGGTCACCTCCATCACCCGGCGCACGCCCTCCTCCTCCAGCACCGCGAGCGCCACGCCCTCGTCCCGCGCGGCCTCGATCAGCTCCGCGGCGACCGCCTCGGGGACGTCCCGGTTGGTGAACGGCAGGCGGCTGGAATGGCGCTCGGCGATCGCCGGGTAGAGGTCCCGTCCGAACGGACCGGGCCCCGGGGGCAGGGGCGCGGCGGCGGGGCTCGCGAGGTCGAGGACGGCGAGCAGGTGCGGGTCGGCCGGGTCGGGGAGCAGCCGGACGGAACCCTCCCGCCCCAACCTGGCGGCCGCGACCCGGAGGTTGAACAGGGCGGCGCCCGCCGCGATGTGCAGCGCGGCACCGTTGGCGTCCGCCAGCGGCACGGACCGCTCCGGGTCGGCCAGTACCTCCAGCCCGCCCCCGTCCGGGGTCGGGCGGAACCGCCAGGGTTGGCTGTTGTGCAGCGAGGGCGCCGCACCGCCGGCGGCGGCGAGCAGCCGCAGGTCGGCCGGTGTGAGGGCTGACTGGGACATGGTGATCCTCTCCTTGCCTCGACGCCCGGCACCGGTCACCCCGCCCGGCACGGCCGCGACTCCCGGTACTCCTGGTACTCCCGAGGGTGCGCCGGGCCTGCGGCCGGCGACAGGGTCCAACGACCCGGATGCCACGGGCGATCGGTCCCGCCCCGCCGCGCTGCCCGCGGCCGGCCGTCGGCGCCCGCGGCAGGCCGCCCCGGCCCGTGTCGTGCGGCACCTCGGCCGCGCGGCGCAGCCGTCCTCGGTGGGAAGTCGAACCACGCACGGCCGGCCCACCCGGCGAAGCCGCACCAGCGCGCGCACAGGATCATCACGAGCACGCCCCGGGTACGGCGAATTCCAGCCACCCGCCAACCGGCCGGGCCGCAACCGGGGACGGACGGGCGCAAGGCCCCGGGCATCGCGGCGGACGATCCGCCCCCGGCAGCACCACCACCCGCACCCCCCATGTGGCACGAGGGCCGGCCTGGCAGCGGCACAGGGCCGCGCCAGGGCTCGGGGCAACATCAGCACCCGCACGCCCGACGCGGCGCGGCCCGGCCGTGCGGCGACGACCGACACCACCGCGCCGGGAGACACAACCGCACCCACGGCACGGCGTGATCCACTCAGCCGTGCGGAGCGACCGCCACCGGGGCCCGGGCATGGTGAAGGACGGCGCGCGCAGTGCGGCCGCGCCGGGAGGCGCTACCGCACGCCCGGCGCGGCGAGGCCCCGTCAGCCGTGCGGGACAACCACCACCGGGGCGTGAGCGTCGTGAAGGGCCACGCGGGTGACACCGCCGCGCCGGGAGGCGTCACCGCACCCCGGACGCGGCAAGACCCGGTCAGTCGTGCGGGACGACCGCCACCGGGGCCTGGGCGTGGTGGAGGACGGCGTGGGCGACGCGGCCCAGGCGGGGGCCGAGGTCGCGCGGGCGGCGCCGGCGGCCGACCACGACCAGGGCGGCGCCGGCGGAGTCCTCGACCAGGGTGCGGGCGGCGCCGAGGCGGACCCGCTCGACGACCTCGGTCTCCGGGTGGCGCTCGCGGTGGGCGGCGAGGGCGGCGGCCAGCGACTTCTCCTCCGCCGCCTGGAGCTGGGCCATCTCGACACCGGACGGCAGGAAGCCGACGACCGCGAAGGCGGGCGGCAGGTCCCAGCCGTGGACGGCGCGGACCCGGGCTCCGCGCAGGGCGGCCTCCTGGAAGGCGAAGTCGAGCACCGCGTCGTCGGGCGCGGTGGCGTCGACGCCGACCAGCACCTCCGGAACCTCCGGCTCGTCCGCCGGCCCGGCGTCCGCTTCCGTCGGCCGGACGACCACCACGGGCACGGCCGCGCGCCCGGCGACCGCCATGCTCACCGAGCCGACCAGCAGCCCGGTGAAGCCGCCCAGGCCGCGCGAGCCGAGCACCAGCAGGCCGGCGTCCTCGGCGGCGGCGACCATGCCGTCCACGGCGGCGTCCAGCACGACGTCGGTCCGGACGGTCAGGTCGGGGTACCGGGTCCGGACGTCCTCGGCGGCGGCGGCCAGCATCCGCTGGGCGGCGACCGGCAGCTCCTCGGGGTCGGCGTAGGCGGCGCGGCCGTCGGTGAGCCACGGCCAGGCGTGCAGCAGCCGCAGCGGGGCCCCGCGCCGCAGTGCCTCCTCGGCGGCCCAGTGGGCGGCGGCGGTGCTCTCGGGCGATCCGTCGACTCCGGCCAGGACTGCGGGCGTCATGGGAGGTTTCCTTCCGCTGCGGGTCCGCCGGTACGGGGCGGGCCTCGGTGGCTGCCGGTGGGAGGCGGCCGGTCCGCGCTGACGCGCCGTCGGCCCCCTGACACCACCCTGGTCCCACGGCGGTCGGGCGGCCAGAGGCCGCAGGGCCCCTCGGGTGAGGGCCGTAGGTCCCGCGAACCGTCGAGTCGAATCGTCCGCGGGGGCGGCGCATCCGGCGCGCGAAAGGCGCGCGAGTGGCCGATTGCACCCCGTCCGGCGCGTTCATGACCGACCCCGGCGTTCCGCGCACATGCCCGCGGCACTAACGTGAATCCGACAATCCGACCGGTCGGACGACCGAGCTCGGGCCGGACCAGCAGCACGGAAACACAAGGAGGACGCCGGTGGGCGGCGCGGAGAACACGCGGGCGGACACCGACGGAGACCAGCGCGGACAGGCGGACGGCACCCCGCCGCCCGGCTGCCCGGCCCACACCGGAGCGGCACCGGCCGCGACGGCACCGAGCACGACGGCACCGAGCACGACGCTCCCGGCCGCCGCCCCGCGCGCCCGGGTCGTGAACGCCGCCCCCGGTGGGCCGCGGCTGCCGCAGCTGCGCCTGGACGAGCTGCTGGAGGAGCTCCAGTGGCGGATCGACGCGGCGCGCGGCACCCGTGACCGGGTGCACAGTCTGCTGGAGGCGGTGCTGGCGGTCGGCCGCGAGCTGGACCTCTCCCAGGCCCTGCACCGCATCGTCGAGGCCGCCGCCGACCTGGTCGACGCCCGCTACGCGGCGCTCGGCGTGATCGGCGCGGACGGCTACTCGCTGTCGCAGTTCCTGACCGTCGGGCTCAGCCAGGAGGAGATCGACGCGATCGGCCCGCCGCCGACCGGACAGGGCATCCTCGGCGAGCTGATCCGCGACCCGCAGCCGCTGCGCTGCCCGGTGCTCTCCGAGCACCCGGCCTCGGTGGGCTTCCCGCCGAACCACCCCCCGATGCACACCTTCCTCGGGGTGCCGGTGCGGGTGCGCGGCGAGGTGTTCGGCAACCTCTACCTGACCGACAAGCGCGGCGGCCTGGACTTCGACGCGGACGACGAGGCGGTCATCTCGACGCTGGCGGTCGCCGCCGGGGTCGCGATCGACAACGCCCGGCTGTACGAGGAGGCGCAGCGCCAGCACCGGTGGCTGCGGGCGAGCGCCGAGATCACCCGCAGCCTGCTGTCGGGCGCGCCGCGGCTGGAGGTCGTGGAGCTGATCGCGCGCCGGGCGCGGGAGATCGCCGGCGCCGAGCTGGCCGACGTGTCCGTGGTGCTGTCCGATCCGGGCGAGCGGGCCGCCGAGCTGACCGTGGAGGTGGCGCTCGGCGGCCGGCCGGAGGGCCGCCTCGGGGTGACGGTGCCGGTGGACGGCACGCTCTCCGGTGCCGCGTACGCCTCGGGCTCGCCGGTGACCAGTGACGAGCTGGAGGGCGACGAGCGGTTCCCGGCCGGGCCGCCCGGGCGGTTCACGGGGCTGGGACCGGCCGTGGCGGTGCCGCTGGCCACCGGCGAGGGGTTCGGGCGCGGTGTGCTGCTGCTGGCCCGGGAGGTCGGACGCCCGCCATTCACGGCCGAGGAGACGGGCCCGCTGCTGGGCTTCGCCGACCAGGCCGCGCTCGCCCTGGAGCTGGCCGAGCGGCGGCGGGACGCCGAGCAGCTGACCCTCCTGGAGGACCGCGACCGGATCGCCCGAGATCTGCACGATCTGGCCATCCAGCGGCTGTTCGCGACCGGTATGACGCTGCAGAGCGCGGGCCGGCTGATCGAGAGCCAGAGCGCGGCCGACCGGGTGAGCCGGGCGGTCGCCGACCTGGACGAGACCATCAAGATCATCCGCTCGACCATCTTCGGCCTGCGCGCGCACAGCGAGCCGGACCGGGGGCTGCGGGCCCGCGCGACCAGGGTCGTCGGCGAGGCGCAGGCCACCCTCGGCTTCGCGCCGCGGCTCAGCATGGAGGGTCTGCTGGACACCGACGTACCGCAGGAGCTGGCCGAGCACGTGATGGCGGTGCTCGGCGAGGCGCTCAGCAACGCGGCGCGGCACGCCAAGGCGAGCCGCGTCGAGGTGGCGCTGCGCGCGGCCGGCGGGAACGTGACGCTCACCGTGACCGACGACGGCGTGGGCGTGCCCTCCGGCGGGCGCCGCAGCGGCCTGCGCAACCTCGCCGAACGCGCCGACCGGGCGGGCGGGAGCTTCGAGCTGCTCGCGGCCGACGGCGGCGGCACCCGGCTGGTCTGGCAGGCCCCGCTCGGCGTGTGACCTTCGCGGCAGCCGGGCCGTCGTGCGCCCGGCTGCCGCGAAGGGCGGCTCAGCAGGAGTCGGGTGCCAGGTGGCGTCCGACGACCAGCTCGGGGGCTATCCGGATCTCCACCCGGCTGCCGGGCGTCTGGGGCGGGTGGCGCAGTTCGGCGTGGCCGAGGACGGTGACGCACCAGCCGGTGCCGTCGGTGTCGTCGACCTCGTCGGCCTCGAAGGCGATCACCGCGCCGGCCACGGCCCGCGCCAGTTCGGATTCGGCCGCCGTGGAGAGCAGGACGCCACCGAGCGCGTCCAGCCGGAAGCGGATGGGGAGGACGGCGGGCAGGGCGCCCACGGTGTAGACCACGCGGCCCACCCCGGTGCGGCCCAGCAGCTCCAGCGCCCGGGTCTCGTCGAGTTCCCGCGTGTGGCGGTGCTGCGGCCGGACCCGTGGCTCGACCTGCACGGACGCGGCTTCAGGATCGGCGTTCATACCAGCGATGGTCGCCCCTGGGGCCGGGACGGGACGAGGGCCGATGGTCCCGCCGAGAGTCCCGCCCGGCCCATGGCGGACCCCGGCGAACGTCCCGAGGCCCGGCGCCCGGCCGAGCCGACGCACGGCCGAGCCGACGCACGACCGGATCGAGAACCGGCGGGAAGGGGGCCGTCCGGGCCCGGACGGCCGACGGCCCCGGTCACCGCGGGCGGGCGACCGGGGCCGGGTACGGGGGCCTGCGGCGTCAGCCGCGCGGGCCGTGGCCGAGCACGCGCGGCTGGTGGGCCGAGCGGTCGGCGGCGGCCGACTGGCGCAGCTCGGTGGCGATCAGCGCCGCCTGCACCCGCCGCTCGACGCCGAGCTTGGCGAGCAGCCGGGAGACGTGGTTCTTGACCGTCTTCTCGGCGAGGAAGAGCCGCTCGCCGATCTGCCGGTTGGTCAGCCCCTCGCCGATCAGCGCGAGCACCTCCTGCTCCCGCGCGGTCAGCTCCGGGCCGCCGCCGGTCGGCTGCGCCGGCTCGGCCTCGCTGCGCAGCCGGTTGAGCAGGCGGGTCGCGGCGCCGGGGTCGAGCATCGAACGCCCGGAGGCGACGGTGCGCACGGCGGCGATCAGGTCGGTGCCGCTGATCTGCTTGAGCACGTAGCCGGCGGCGCCCGCCATCACGGCGTCCAGCAGCGCCTCCTCGTCGTCGAAGGAGGTGAGCATCAGGCAGGCCAGGTCCGGCATCCGGGAGCGCAGTTCGCGGCAGACGGCCACGCCGTCGCCGTCACCGAGGCGCACGTCCAGGACGGCGACGTCCGGGCGCAGCGCGGGGATGCGCACCAGCGCCTGCTCGGCGGTGCCGGCCTCGCCGACCACCTCCAGGTCGGGCTCGCCGTCCAGCAGGTCGTGCACGCCGCGGCGCACCACCTCGTGGTCGTCCAGCAGGAACACCCGGACCGGTGCCGGCGTCTCGGTCCCGGTCGTCTCGCTCGCCATGTCGTGGCTCCACCTTCTCCTCGCCCGGCACACCACACACCGGGTCCACCGCATCATGCCGTACCAACGGCGCCGCGCCCAGGGTCGAACGGCCCCATTCCGGCCACATCCGGGTCACGCCGGTGGCTGCCGCGCCTCCGCGTTCCCGGTGAGGGAGGAGAGCACCCGCTCGACGGCGCCGAAGGCGACCGCGCTGTCCAGCGGGTTGGAGTAGGTGCGCGACCAGGTGATCAGTCCGCCGCGGACCCGCGCGAACACCACCATGTCGAGGGTGAAGCGCTTGCCTGTGGCCAGCACCTCGCCGTGCAGCCGGTACTCGGCGACGGCGAGTTCGGGGTCGCTGGTGCCGTGCACGCTGACCCGGTCCACCGCGTCGAAGCGCTGCATCACCGCACCTCGCCGCAGGTGTTCCACGAAGGCCTCCCGGCCGGGCCGCTGCGGGGGCACGCCGGGGAGCAGGTAGGGCAGTTCGAAGGCGGCGTCGGCGGTGACCAGGTCGGCCACCGCCTCGTCGGGGCCCTCGCCCATCAGCTGGACGAACTGCCGGAGCACATCGCTCGGCGTGGCGGTGGCGGTCATCGGACGCTCCTCTCGACGGTCCGGGGCGGTGCCCCGGGTCGCCTGATTGATATCCGGACCGGCCGCGGCTCAGCAAGGGTTCCACGGAAGAACGGTGACGATCGATCAGATCCGGTGTCGACGGGCGTTGCCGAGACCGATGAGCAGGAAGGCGGTGGAGACCGCGACGGCGCTGCCCGCGGCGGCGGCCAGGCGCGGGGCGAGCGGGCCGCCGCCGGAGAGCAGGATGGAGGCGGCGCCGAGCGAGGCGACGGCCAGGCCGACGAGCAGCCAGCCGAGCAGGGCCCGCGGCGAGGGCCGCACCGGAAGGGGCGCGGGGTTCGGGTCGAGCAGGGCCCAGCGCACGGTGTCCTCGCGCTGTTCGGTCCGGCTCTGGAGGTGGGCGCGGATCCGCAGCAGGACGCCGGCGACCAGGCCGGCGAGCGCGATCTGGGCGGCGGGCTGCCAGGCGGGGACGGCCAGCAGCAGACCGCCGGCCAGGGCCAGGCAGGCCCACCAGGTCACGCAGGCGGCCGCGGCGGTGCGGGCCGAGCGGGGGCGGTCCTCGCCGGCCTGGAGGTCGGCGATGGCGGGCAGGTACCAGACGCAGCCGGACGCGGTGATCGCGGCGGTGCCGATGGCCAGGACGATGTGGGACACGGTGCCGTGCACTCCTCAGGTCTCGGGCGGTTCGGAGGGGGGCCGCTCCCGCCCGCCCGGGGCGACGCGCGGGCGGGAGCGGCGTTGGTGGGGCCGGGCCGTCAGGGCCCGGGACCGGCGGCCGTCAGCCGACGGTCGTCACACGGCGGTGGTCCGCCGGCGGTGGTCAGCCGGCGGTGTCAGCCGTCGCCGTCCGGCCGGCCGGAGGGGGCGCCGCCGTCGAGCGCGCGGGCGCGGCGCGGCCTGGGCACGTCGTACTCGGCGGGGATGACCCCGGCCAGGTGCTTGGCGCGCTCGCCGCTGTGCTCCAGGTAGTCGCGAGCGGCGATCTCCGGGTGGTGCAGGTCGAACGCCGGGGACTCGGTGCGGATCCGCGGCAGCTTGGTGAAGTTGTGCCGCGGCGGCGGGCAGGAGGTGGCCCACTCCAGGGAGCGGCCCCAGCCCCACGGGTCGTCGGAGGTGACCTTCTCGCCGTACTTGGCGGTCTTCCACACGTTGTAGAGGAACGGCAGGATCGACAGGCCCAGCAGGAAGGAGCCGATGGTGGACACCGTGTTGAGCGTGGTGAAGCCGTCGGAGGCCAGGTAGTCGGCGTAGCGGCGGGGCATGCCCTCGGCGCCGAGCCAGTGCTGCACCAGGAAGGTGGTGTGGAAGCCGATGGTGAGCGTCCAGAAGCAGATCCGGCCGAGCCGCTCGTCGAGCATCTTGCCGGTCATCTTGGGCCACCAGAAGTGGAAGCCGGCGAACATCGCGTACACCACGGTGCCGAACAGCGTGTAGTGGAAGTGCGCGACGACGAAGTACGAGTCGGAGACGTGGAAGTCCAGCGGCGGGGCGGCCAGCAGCACGCCGGTCAGGCCGCCGAAGAGGAAGGTGACCAGGAAGCCGACCGTCCACAGCATCGGTGTCTCGAAGCTCAGTGAGCCCTTCCACATGGTGCCGACCCAGTTGAAGAACTTCACGCCGGTGGGCACCGCGATCAGGAAGGTCATGAAGGAGAAGAACGGCAGCAGCACTTGTCCGGTGACGTACATGTGGTGCGCCCACACCGTGACCGAGAGGCCGGCGATGGCCACGGTCGCCGCGATCAGGCCGCCGTAGCCGAACATCGGCTTGCGGCTGAACACCGGGATGACCTCGGAGACGATGCCGAAGAACGGTAGCGCCAGGATGTACACCTCGGGATGGCCGAAGAACCAGAACAGGTGTTGCCAGAGCATCGCCCCGCCGTTGGCCGGGTCGAAGACGTGCGAGCCGAACTTGCGGTCGCACTCCAGGGCCAGCAGCGCGGCGGCCAGCACCGGGAAGACCAGCAGCACCAGGACCGAGGTGAGCAGCACGTTCCAGCAGAAGATGGACATCCGGAACATGGTGAGGCCGGGGGCCCGCATGCAGATGATCGTGGTGATGAAGTTGACCGCGCCGAGGATGGAGCCGAAGCCGGAGAGCGTCACACCCATGATCCACATGTCGGCGCCGACGCCGGGCGAGTGGATCGCGTCGGACAGCGGCGCGTAGAGGAACCAGCCGAAGTCGGCGGCGCCCTGCGGGGTCGCGAAGCCGGCGGCGGCGATCAGCGAACCGAACATGAACAGCCAGTAGGCCAGCATGTTCAGGCGCGGGAAGGCGACGTCCGGGGCACCGATCTGCAGCGGCATGATCCAGTTGGCGAAGCCGGTGAACAGGGGCATCGCGAAGAGCAGCAGCATCACCGAACCGTGCATGGTGAACGCCTGGTTGAACTGCTCGTTGGAGAGGATCTGCGTCCCCGGCCGGGCGAGTTCGGCGCGCATGACCAGGGCGAGGATGCCCCCGATCAGGAAGAACCCGAACGACGACACCAGGTACATGGTGCCGATCGTCTTGTGGTCTGTGGTCGTCAGCAGCCGGACCACGGACGACCCGGGTCGCTTGACCCGTGCCTGTCCCGGTCGGGCGGCGGACGGCGGCGGCGCGCTGTCGCCCTGTGCCTCGATGGCGCTCAAGGACGCACTCCTTCGAAACTTTCTGCGGATGGATGGCGATCCATGATCGGAACGCGCCACCCGTGCGCCCTAGGGCCGTTGGACCCAGCGGCCCGGGGCCGGTGGGCCTCTGATCAGGGCCTCCGGGCGGGACCACTGTCCGCCCGGCCGTCCGGCACCGCGGGCCCGTCCCGGGTACGACGAAAGACCGGCGCGGCCGGGAGAGTTGACGTTCTCCCGGCCGCGCCGGACGGGCGCGGAGCCGTTCCTCCGCGCCGGGGTCCCGGTGGACCGCACGCCCCGTCCGGGAAGGGGGGCGCACGGGGACCGGGACCCCCGGTAGGGGCCCGCGTCGGGGCGGATCGCGGGCCCGGGGCTCAGGTGTCCAGTCGTCCGCGAGCGGGCTCTACGAGGCGGCGGCGGTGCCCGCGATGAGCCGGTAGCCCGCCACCAGGTCGGGCTGGATGGCCACCGTGTGGTCCATCGAGGCGTTCACCCAGGGACTCAACAGGGCGCGGTAGCGTGCCAGTCGGGCGGGGTCGGTGACCGGCCGGGCGAAGCCGGTGACCACCACGCTCCAGCCGAGCCGGGTCACCGGGTCGATCGCGTCCGCCTCGTAGGCGACCACCACACCGGTGTCCTCGCTGCCCGCCGCGGCGGCGGTCAGCGCGGCGCCGTCGTGCGTGCGGATCACGATGGTGTCGTCGACCAGCAGGTGGTTGACCGGGCGGATCGCGGGCAGCGCGCGGACCGTGAACACGATCCGGCCGAACGGCGCGCCGCCCAGCAGCCGCAGGGCCTCGGCCCGTTCGAGCGGCACCAGTTCGCGCGGCGGCGCCTCGGCGGGCGGTCGGGGCCGCACCACCGAACCGGCTCGGCGGGCCGGCTGCCGCGGCACGGCGGAGCGGCGCCGCTCGCGCAGCCGGCGGCGGAAGTCCTCGCTCACGAGGCGGCCGCGATCAGGCCGAGGCCGCCGTCGAAGCGCCGGTAGAGCACCCGGCCGCGTCCCGAACCGGGATGGGCGAAGAACAGGTAGGGCAGTTCGGCGGCGGTCAGCCGCTCGACGGCCTGGTCCTCCGTCAGCTCCGGTGCGCCGCACGGACTGAGGGTCAGCGGCACGGCCGGGTGACTGGGTGGTCCGGCGGCCACCGTCCGGGCCAGCCGGTAGCCGGTCGGACCGACCCGGTAGACCACCGCGTCGGTCTCGGTGGCCGGGTCGGTGAACAGGTGGATGTCGTAGTCCATCGCGTCCATGGTGCGGGCGGCGGCGTCCGGCGAGCACCACACCAGCTGGGCCTGCTTGCGCCGGACGATGGGCTGCGGCCCGACCGGGTGCGGGAGCGCGGCGCGCGTGGCGCCGGCGACCGGGCCGACGGCGTGCGGGAGAGCGACGGCGCGCGCGGCGGCCACGGTGGCCGGGGCCGCGGACGCGGCGGCGGTCAGCGGCATCCGTGCGCGGATCCGGCGCGGCCACGGCCTGGGCGTCCAGCCCGAGGCGACGGCGGCCATCCGGACGCGAAGCCCCTCGGTGATCCGGTCCAGCGCCTCGCCGAGGTCGGCGGCGGCCTCCTGGACGCGGATCCGCCGGCCGTCCACCTCGGCGTTGACCTGGGTCAGCACGCCCGCCGGGTCCGCCCCGCCCGGGGAGGCCGCCGCGCCGATCGTCCCGACCCGCACCCGCAGCGACTCCACCAGGGCGTCCGCCCCGCCCACCACGGCCGCGATCCGGGCCCTCGCATCGGCCGCGAAGCCCCGCGAAATCCCCTCGCACAACCGCACCGTGACCAACTCGCCCACCTCAGGCCTCTTCCCGTTCCGCCACACTCTGGTCCTGCCGCGCCGACCCGCCCCCGGCGGCCCCGCACTGCGGCGCGGCGATCACCATCCCTCCCCGGCACCCCGCTCACAAGGGCCGAACGGCCCCATCGGCCCGCGCCCACCGGCCCCGCCGCCGCCCGCCGCACCCCCGGGCGCACCACACCCGTTCACCCGTGGCATCATCGGCCCATGACGGCCCCTGACGACCAGTCCGCGTACTGGAACTCGACCGGAACCACCAAGACCTTCGGCCATCCCCCGCACCCGGACTGGACGGCCCGCCTCGACCAGGACGCCGTCCTGCTCGACTACGGCTGCGGCTACGGGCGGCTCGCGGGCGAGCTCGCCGCGCTGGGCTTCAGCCACGTCGAGGGCGTGGACGTGGCGCCCGAACTCGTCGCCCGCGCCCGCGCCGAGCAGCCCGCCGCCCGCTTCTCGGTCCTGACCGACCCGCCGCGGATCGAGCGCCCGGACGGCGCCTACGACGCGGCCTTCCTGTTCGCCGTGCTCACCTGCGTCCCGGACGACGCGGCGCAGGAGGCGCTGGTCGCCGAACTGCACCGGGTGCTGCGCCCCGGCGGCCTGCTGCTGGTCAGCGACTACCTGCTCCAGCCGGACGAGCGCAACCAGGAGCGCTACCGCCGGTCCGAGGCCGGCTACGGCCGCTTCGGGGTGTTCAGGACGAGCGACGGCGCGGTCTGCCGCCACCACACCCGGGAGCGGTTGGACGGGCTGTTTACGGCGTTCGAAACGGTCGAGGAGCGCGAACTCCCGGTGCTCACCATGAACGGCCGGCCGGCGGTGGCCACCCAGCTGCTGCTCGCCCGCCCCTAGAGCCGGCCCCTGGCCACAAGTCGGGGTCCCGCCCCCTCCGAAAGTAGGGGGTGCGGAGGATCGTGCGGGCGCCCCGTCACAAAGATGGGGGCCGGTCCCCCATGCCCCGACGGCCACCGCAACGACAGGATCAGCAACGAGGGCAGCGCCTTCGACGGCAGCGCGGCCCTCTCCCGGCATCGGAGGTGCGGTGGTGGCAGAGGTGGACGCCGTGCGCAGCACGCGCCTCGACGGGGGCGCCGGACCGGTTCAGGGCCCGGTCGCAACGGCGGTCCCCTCGGCCACACCGTTCCCGCACACTCCGATGCCCGGCGACTTCCCCGTACCACCGACAGCGGCACCGACCGCAGCAACACCCGCACCGCCCGCGGGATCCGCCCGCCCCGGACCGCCCGGTCCGCCGTCGGCCCCGCCCCCGATCCGTCCCGCCCTCCCCCAGACTCCCCGCTCCCACCCCGGTCGGCTCCGGTCCCCCCGTGCCGGCGGCCCCTCGTGGTGGGAGCGGGGCCTGACGCCGGGCCGGCCGGTCCCCGCCGCCCGCCCGGACTGGGCCGCCTTCACCGAGGCGGCCGTGGCCGCCGCACCGGTGCGCCCGGTGGTGCCGCGCGCCGCCTACCCGGGCCTGAGCGGCTTCGCGCTCGTCCTGCAGCCCTTCGCCGACCGCGCGCAGGTGCGGCTGCTGACCGCGCTCTCCCCCGCCGTGCGCGCCGCCGACCAGCAGGGCCGGATCGACCTGCCCGCGCTGCGCGCCGAGTTCACCGCGCGGCTCACCGAGCGGCTGGCCCGGATCGCCGCGCGCACCCTGGTCCTGGAGCTGCACACCGCGCGCGCCGCCGGGCGGCTGGCCGGCGGCACCCCGCAGGAGCGGTTCCGCTCGTTCCTCGCGCTCACCGCCCGCCGGGAGGGCCTGGCCGCGCTGCTGCGCGACTACCCCGTGCTGGCCCGGCTGCTCGCCCGCGCCTGCCTGGACGCCGCCGACGCGCACGCCGAGCTGCTCGACCGGTTCGCCGCCGACCGGGCCCCGCTGGTGACCGGTCTGCTGCGCGGCCGCGACCCGGGCGCGCTGGTCGCCGTCGAGGCCGACGCGGGCGACCGCCACCGGCACGGCCGGGCCGTCGCCGTGCTGCACTTCGCCAACGGCGCCGCCGTCGTCCACCGGCCCCGGCCGCCCGCCGCGCACCGGCACTTCAACACGCTGCTCGGCTGGTACGGCGGACGGCCCGGCGTCCCCCGGCTGCGCGCGCTGGGCCTGCTCGACCGGGGGTCCCACGGCTGGACCGAGTACGCCGAGGCCCGCCCCTGCCTGACCCGCTACGACGTCGAGCGCTTCTACCGCCGCCAGGGCGCGCTGCTCGCCCTGCTGCACGTGCTGGACGGCACCGACCTGCACTTCGAGAACCTGATCGCCTGCGGGGACCAGCCGGTGCTGGTGGACGTCGAGACGCTGTTCCACCCGCCGGCGGGCGGCCCGGCCCCCGAACCCGGCCTCGCCGGGGACCCGGCGGCCCGCGCCCTCGCCGAGTCCGTCCACCGGGTCGGCCTGCTGCCGCAGCTGCTGATCGGCGACGACGGCGCCGTGGACGTCTCCGGCATCGGCGGCGGCTGCACGGGGCGGCGGCTGTCCCCGGTCGACGGCGTGGACTGGGCGGGCGCCGGCACCGACGAGATGCGCCTGGTGCGCCGCCCCCGGCCGTTCGGCGAGGCCCACAACCGGCCCCGCCTGGGCGGCGCGCCCGTCGAACCCGCCGAGCACACCGAGGCGCTGCTGGCCGGCTTCCGCGCCGGCTACACCGCGCTCGCCGACGGCCGGGACGAACTCACCGGCCCGCGCGGGCTGCTGCGCTGCTTCGCGGACGCCGAGGTGCGGGTGGTGCCCCGGGCCACCCGGGTCTACGCCCGGCTGCTCGACGAGTCCACCCACCCGGACGTGCTGCGCGAGGCCGGCGCCCGGCAGGCCGTGCTCGACCTGCTGCGCACCGACGCGGTCGACGACCCGGGCCGCCCCGGGCTGGCCGACCACGAGATCGCCGACCTGTGGACCGGCGACGTCCCGTTCTTCACCACCCGGCCCGGCTCGCGCGACCTGTGGACCAGCGACGGGCGCCGACTGGTCGGCGAGCTGGCCGAGTCGGGGCTGGCCCGGGTCGAGGTCAAGCTCGCCACGCTCGGCGCCGTCGACCGCAAGGACCAGGAGTGGATCGTCCGCGCGGCCATGGCGGGTGCCGCCGACACCCCCGCGCACCGGCCCGGCCGGCCGGGACCGGAGAACGTCTGGGCGACCGCCCCCGAACCCGAACGGCTGCTGGCCGCCGCCCGGGGCCTCGGCGACCAGCTCGTCGCCGCCGCCTACCAGGGCCGCTCACGCACCAACTGGCTGGGGCTGGAACTGCTCGCCGACCGCTACTGGCGGGTGCGCCCGCTCGGCGCCGACCTGGCCGGCGGCTACACCGGCACGGCGCTGTTCCTCGCCCAGCTCGCCGCGCTCACCGGGACCGACCGCTACGCCGAGGTCGCCCGCCGGGCCCTCGCGCCCGTCCCGGGGCTGCTCGACTCGCTCGCCGCCCACCCCGACCACCCGGCGGCCGTCGGTTCCGGCGCCTTCGCCGGTCTCGGCGGCATCGCCTACGCGCTCACCGAACTCGCCCGGCTGCTGGGCGATCCGCTGGTCGGGGCGTGGAGCGGCCCGGCCGTGGCACTCACCGCGGCCGCCGCCGAGCGCGAGGACGACCCCGGTGTGCACAGCGGCACCGCCGGCGGGCTCGCCGCGCTGCTCGCCGTGCACGCGGCGGGCGGCGGCGGACCGGCCGGGGCCGGGGCCGGAACAGCGGGCGCCGGACCGGGGGGCGCCGTCGATCCGGTCGCCTCCGCCGCGCTGGCCGCCGCCGGCCGCAGCGCCGAGCGGCTGGCCGGCCGTCCCCTCCCCGCCGGCACCGGCTTCGCCCACGGCTCGGCCGGTGTCGGCTGGGCCCTGCTGCGCTACGCCGAGGCGGTCGGCGAACCCCCCGACGGCCCGCGCCACCGGGCCGGGCTGGCCGCCCTGCACGCCGCCACCGCGGTCCGCTCGCGCGAGGGCTCCTGGTGCCGGGGCCGCCCCGGCGTCGCGCTCGCCGTCGTGGACAGCCCGCTCGCGCTCGCCGACCGCCGGCTCGCCGAATGGGCCCAGCGCGCCGTGCGGAACACCGCCCGCGCCGCGCCACTCGGCGACCACAGCCTCTGCCACGGCGAGTTGGGCGTGCTGGAACTGCTCGGCCGGCACGGTCCCTCCGCCGGGCGCACCCCGTGGGTCCGGCGGGCCGGAGCGCTGCTGGCCGCCGTCGACCAGGACGGCGCGCGCTCGGGCACCCCCGACCAGGTCGCGCACCCCGGGCTGCTCACCGGCCTGGCCGGGATCGGGCACGGTCTGCTGCGGCTCGGCTTCCCGGACCAGGTGCCGCCCGCCCTGCTGCTGCGTCCCCGGGTCCCGGCGACCGGGGCCGACCAGCGCGCGAACACCGGTCCGCGCGCCGCCGTTCGCGCCTAGCGCCCCCATGCGCGCGCGTTCGCACCATCGCGCGCGAACGTGCGTTCCGCACCACCCGCACCACCGGCCCCTGCCGTCCGACCGAACCGGCGCGACCCGTGCGACGTCCTCTCCACCGGGCATCGTCCCGACCCGACGTCCGTACCGTCCACACCATCAGAACCGTCCATCCGCAACCACGAACGGAGCTCCGGACCATGACCAACCACGACGAGCGTCTGACCCCGCCTCAGTCCGCCGTCCGCCCCGGCGAGACGGCCGAGCACCCGGCCGGCGAGATCCGGTTGCGCCCGGGCCACGGCCTGGGCCTGCGCTCCCGGCTGCTCGCCGGAACCGGCGGCGCCATCCCGCCGATCGTCGAGTTCCCGACCATGACCACGCCCTTCTGAGAACCGCCCGTGCCACCGCACCACCCCCGGTCCTGAGCGACCGGACCGTCCGCCGCCGGGGAACGGGCAGCCCCCCGGCGGCGGACCCGCGCGGACTCACGCCGACCCGTGCGAGTCCACGGCACCGGCCGCGCGGGCACCGCGCTCCGCATGTGGTCGTACGGTAACCACCCGGTGGTGCCGCCGTGTCCGCTCCGTGACCGACCCACCACTCTTCAGAACCGATACCCCGTCAAGTAGCCTGCGGCCATGCGGACCACGTCGTCGATCACCGTCGGCCGCGCGACCGAGCTGGCGATGCTCGGCGACGCGCTGGCCACCGCCCGCCAACAGGGCGGCGGAGCGGTCTTCCTGCTCGGCGAGGCCGGCATCGGCAAATCCCGGCTGGCCGGCGAATGCGCCTACCAGGCGTACGGGCTGGGCCTGCCGGTGCTGCGCGGGCGGGGCAGCTCGACCGGCACGGTGACACCGTTCCGGCCGCTGATCGAGGCGCTCTCCTCCCGCTTCCGGGCCGCCGGACCGCCCACCGACCCCGAACTCGCGCCCTACCGGCCCGCGCTGGCCCGGCTGGTCCCGGAGTGGCGGGACCCTGCGGCGGCCGGCGCGGGCGTCTATCCGGAGAGCGTGGTCGAGCTGGCCGAGGCGCTGCTGCGACTGCTCGCGGTGCTCGGCCGCGACCAGGGCTGCGTCCTGCTGCTGGAGGACCTGCACGACACCGACGCGGAGACCGTCGCCGTCCTGGAGTACCTGGTCGACAACCTGGCCGGCCTGCCGGTCCTGCTGCTCGCCACGCTGCGCGCCGAACCCGGCCCCGCCCTGGAGCTGGTGCGCGCCGCCGAGCGCCGCCGCGCCGCCACCGTCACCGAACTGCGGCCACTGCCGCCCGCCGAGGTGGCCGCGCTGGCCGCCGCGATCCTGGAGGGCGAGAGCGCCGACCTGCCGGAGGCGCTGATCGGGCACCTCACCGCGCGCGCCGACGGCTGCCCCTACCTGGTCGAGGAGTTGCTGGCCGATCTGCTGGACTCCGGCACGCTGTGCCGGGCCGAGAACGGCCGCTGGGCCTTCGCCGACGGGTCGCGCCCCGGCGTGCCCAGCACCATTGTCCGCAGCTGGGGCCACCGGATCGACCAACTCGACCCGCAGGTAAGGGACCTGCTGCTGACCGCGGCCACCCTCGGCAGCCGCTTCTCGGTGACCACCGTGCAGCTGATCACCGGGTACGACGACCGCACCCTGTTCAGCCACCTGCGCTCGGCCTGCGAGGCCAACGTGATCGTGCCGGACGGCGCCGCCCCGGACCGCTACGCCTTCCGGCACGCGCTGACCGCCGACGCGGTGACGGCCGCCCTGGCTCCCGCCGAACGCGCCGCACTGGCCCGCCGGGCGGCCCGTGCGATCCTCCGCGCCGACCCGGAACTCGTCGAGGAACGACGCCAGTTGGTCGCCTCACTGCTGCTCGCCGGCGGGGACCGGGCCGGTGCGGCGGTGCACTTCGCGGAGGCCGGCCGACGGGTTCTGGAGGCGGGCGCGGCCGGGTCCGCGGTGGTCCTGCTGGAGCGCGCGCACGAGCTCGCCGGGGACGCCGAACGGGCCGGCGTCACCGAGCGGCTGCTGCCGGCGCTGGCCGAGGCCGGACAGTTGGACCGGGCCTTCGAGCTGGTCCGGACCCTGCCGCCGGTCCCGCCCGCGCCACCCGCCGGCGCCGTCCCGGCCGTCGAGCGCCGGATCGACCTGCACACCCGGCTCGCCTGGGCGGCCGTGATGGCCGAACGCGGCGCCGACGCCCTCGACCAGGTGGCCGCCGCACGCACCCTCACCGCGGGGCGGCCCCGCCCCGAGCAGGACGCCGCGCTGGCCGTCGTCGAGGGCCACCTCGCGCTGCTGCCGGACGGCGGGTCGCCGGGCCCGGACGGCGCCCCCGGTGGCGCCCCGGACGAGCCGCCGAGCACCCCGTCCCAGGCCCCGGACGCGGCGGACCGACTCGCCGAGGCCGAGTCGCGCGCCCGCCGCGCCGCCGAGGTGGCCGAGCGCTCCGGCCTGCCGGTGGTCGCCTGCCAGGCCTGGCAGCTTCTCGCCCTGCTCGCCCGCGAACGCGGCTTCGACGCCGCCGACGCCTGCCTGGAGCGGATGCTGACCGTCGCCGAGGCGCACGCCCTGCCCGTCTGGCGGGTCGAGGCGATGCTGCGGCTGGGCGCCAACGCCTTCATGCGCACCGGCGACGGCACCCGGCTGGAGCGCGCCCGGGAGGCCGCCGCCGGGCTCGGCGCGATCGTGCTGACCCAGACCCTGGACGGCCTGCTCGCGATGAACGCCGTGATGCGCGGCGAGTGGAGCACCGCCCGCGCCACCGTCGACCGCTGCCTGGACGCCACCGCCCGCCTGCACAACCTCGCCGCCCACCGCTACCTGCTGCTCTCCTCCGCCACCCTGGCGGCCCACCTCGGCCGGACCCGGGAGATGGAGAGCGAACTGGCCCGGTTCCGGCAGGCCGGCGGCGACGAGTCCTTCCTGACCCCGCTGCGCTACGGGCTCTGCCGCGCGGTCGGCGCGCTGCTCGCCGAGGACCGCGCGGGGGCGCGCGCCGAACTGGACGCCGGGCGCGCCTGGGAGGAGCGCCACCCCAGCGTCTTCTACCTGGCCGGACGGCACGGCCTGCACCCGCTGCTGGAGGTGGCCGAGGGCCGCTGGGGCCGCGCCGAACTCGACCTGGCCGCCGCCGCGCCCGCCGCAGAACTCGCCTGGAACCGCCAGTTCCTGCGCTTCGCCGACGCGGTGGTGCTGGGCCGCGAGGGCCGGCCCGAGCAGGCCGCCCGCGCCCTCGCCGAGGCCCGGCCGACCGCCGCGGCCTTCCCGCTCGCGCACCACCTGGCACTGCGGATCGCCGCCGAGGCCGCGCTCGCCGACGGCTGGGGCGAGCCGGTGGCCTGGCTGCGCACCGCCGAGGAGTACTTCCACCAGTTGGAGATCCAGCCGGTGGCCGCCGCCTGCCGCACCCTGCTGCGGCGGGCGGGGGCGAGCGTCGCCCAGCACCGCGGCGGGCGCGACGCCGTGCCGGCGGACCTGCGCACCTGTGGGGTGACGGTCCGCGAGTACGAGGTGCTGGTGCTGCTCGCCGACCGGCCCGGCAACCAGGAGCTGGCCCGCAAACTGTCCATCTCCCCGCGCACGGTGGAGAAGCACCTGGCCAACCTGATCGCCAAGACCGGCCGCCGCGACCGCGCCGCGCTCTGCGCGCTCGCCACCGAGCTCCGCACCGCCCCCTGAGCGCCCGCCGCCCTTGGCACACCGCCGGTCGGGCTCAGGGCCGCCCCGCCCGCCCGGCGTTCCCGGCCTCCGGCCACGGCACGGCCTTCGGCGGCTGCGGCGCGGCCGGCTCGCGCGGGGCTCCGTCCGGCTCGGGCAGCCGGCGGGCGAGCGCCCAGGCCAGCGCGCACAGCACGGCCAGCGGCGCGAGCGCGGTGCGCAGCCCGGTGTGGTCGGCGAGCAGGCCGATGGCCGGGCCGGCGAGGCCTCCGACGCTGACGGCGAGGCCGAGGGTCACCCCGCTGGCGGTGCCGATCCGGCTCGGCAGGTAGTCCTGACCGAGCGTCACCTGGAGCGAGAACGGCACGTACAGGGCCAGCGAGATCAGCGCGGCGAAGCCGTACAGGGCGACCGGTCCGGGCACCAGCAGCAGTCCGGCGACCGCCGGGACGGCGGCCGCGTAGGAGAGTCGGACCGTGCGCACCCGGCCCCAGCGGGCGGCGCACCAGCCGCCGAGCACCGTACCGACCGCGCCGCCGGCGAACAGCGTGAAGAGCGCCACGGTCCCCGTCCCGGAGTCGCCCCGGCCGAGCCGCTGCTGGGCGTAGAGGGCCACGAAGGAACTCAGCCCGACGAAGACCACCGATCGGCAGCCGATCACCCCCGAGAGCCACAGGAACGCGGGCCGGTCGTCACGCCGGGCGTCGCCGGTGCCGCCGGCAGCGGGCCCGGCGGCACGGGCGGCCAGGGTGCGGACCACCGGTGCGGTGAGCAGCGCCGCGGCCAGCGCGGGCACCGCCAGCCAGGGGGTCGCGCCGAGGCCGCCGGCCGCCAGGACCGGGCCGACCATCAGCGGGGCGAGCGCGAAGCCGATGTTGCCGCCGAGCGAGAACCAGCCCATCCGGGTGTGGCTGTCGCCGCTCGCGGCGCGGGCCAGCCGCGCGGACTCGGGGTGGTAGGCGGCGACCCCGACGCCGGAGAGCGCGACCGCCGCACAGAGCAGCGCGTAGGGGCCGAACAGCCCGGCCAGGCCGACGCCGATCCCGGCGGCCGCGGTGGCGGCCGGGATCAGCCAGGGCATCGCCCAGCGGTCGGTGAGCGCGCCGAACAGCGGCTGCACGATCGAGGAGAGCAGGGTCGCCGCCAGCACGACCCCGGCGGCGGAACCGTAGTCGAGGCCGCGCTCGGCGACCAGGAAGGGGACGAGGGCGGGCACCACGCCCTGGTAGAGGTCGACGGCGGCATGGCCCGCCGCCAGGACCGCGATCGGGGCGGCGCCGGACGGGACACGGGATCGGAGAGTGGTCACGGAGCGATCCTCGGCCCGGCACGTGGTGGCGGACTTCCGATAAAGTGCCGGACGATGCCGAATTCCCGCCAACCCGACGATTCATCCGATCTGACGGTCACCCGACCGCTGGCCGCCGGCTCGACCGTCTCCGAGCACCGGCACGAGGTGCACCAGATCGTCTACGCGGGCCGGGGCGTGCTCGCGGTGACCACCGCCGCGGGCACCTGGGTCGCCCCGGCGACCCGGGCGCTGTGGATCCCCGCCGGGACCGGCCACCGGCACCGCGCCTACGGACCCACCGTGCTCCACACCGTGGGCCTGCCGCTGGGCCACAATCCACTGCGGCTGACCCGCCCGGCGGTGCTGGCGGTGGGCCCGCTGCTGCGCGAACTGCTGATCGCCTACAGCAGTCCGGGCACCGAGGGCACTCCCGAGGGACGCCGGATGCTGGCCGTCCTGCTGGACCAGCTGCGCCGCGCCCCCGAGCAGCCGCTGCACCTGCCGGTGCCGCGCGACCCGCGGCTCGCGGCGGTCGCCGCCCTGCTCGACGCCGATCCGGCCGACGGCCGCGCCCTCGGCGAACTCGGCCGGGCGGCCGGGGCCGGTGAGCGCACGCTGAGCCGGCTCTGCCGCGAGGAACTGGGCATGACCTTCCCGCAGTGGCGCACCCAGCTGCGGCTGCACCACGCCCTGCGCCTGCTGGCCGAGGACGTCCCGGTCACCGCGGTGGCGCACCGCTGCGGCTGGGCCTCGGCCAGCGCGTTCATCGACGTCTTCCGCCGCACCTTCGGCCACACCCCGGCCGCCCACCACCGCTGACGGACGCCCTACGGTGCCAGCCGGACGATCTCCCCGATCTCCAGGGCCGCGTGGACGGCGCCGTCCGGGGTGACGGCTATGCCGTGCGGCTCGGCGCCCTCGACCGGCAGCGGGTGGCCCGCGTAGCGGCCGTCGGGGGTGAGGGAGCCGATCCGGCCGGCTCCCCACTCGGTGAACCAGAGCCGACCGTCCGGCCCTGCGGCGATGGCGTGCGGGCGGGCGGCGCGGTCGGGCAGCGGATGCTCCGTCACCTCGCCCGCCACGGTGATCCGGCCGATCCGGCCGGCGCCGATCTCGACGAACCAGAGCGCGTCGCCGCCCCGGGCGATGCCGACCGGGGCGGCGCCCTCGGTGGGCAGCGGGTGCAGGGTGACCTCGCCGTCCACGGTGATCCGGCCGACGGCCCCGCCCTGGTTGAGGGTGAACCAGAGGGCGCCGTCCGGCCCGGCCGTGATCATCGACGGGTAGCCGCCGGAGACCGGCAGCGGATGCTCCGTCACCTCGCCGTCCACGGTGATCCGCCCGATCCGGTCGGCGTTCAGCTCGGTGAACCAGAGCGCCCCGTCGGGACCGGCCGCGATCCCGTACGGACCGCCCTCGGCGGGCAGCGGGTAGCTGCGGGTCTGGCCGTCGACGGTGATCCGGCCGATCCGGTGGTCGCCCGTCCGGGTGAACCAGAGTGCCCCGTCGGGGCCCGCCGTGATCACCGCGGGCGCGCAGCCGGGCGCGTCCAGCCCGTAGCGGGTGACGGTCCCGTCGGCCGCCAGCCGCCCGACCTCCCCGGCGTGCACCAGGGTGAACCACAGCGCGCCGTCCGGCCCGACGGTGAGCCCGTACGGTCCGGCCGCCCCGTCCGACACCACGATCCGTTCCACCGTCATCTCCCCCACCGTCATCCTCCGACCAGCGCCTCTCCTCGGCCGTCCGGCGATTCTCCGCCCCGGCCACGGCACTCTGCCCCACCCGTCCGGCACCGGCAACCGGAATTCCGCGGCGGCGGGCCACCGGTCCGACCGGCGGGCGCGGGCCGCGGCCGCCGGCTCCCCGGGTCCGCGGACGGCGGACCCGGACATCGTCCTCCACGCGGCGCTCTTCGTGCGCGCCGCCGAGTAGACGCTGCGGCGCGGCCGTCCGCTCGCCTACTCCCGAGGCTCCTGAACCGGGCCCGCGAGGGGTTCGGTCCCTCCGCCGTTCCGCTCCCCGCGCCGTCTGCGGCCGGGGTCGCCGCGCAGGACGGAGACGACCCCGAGCCCGGCGGCGCAGACCGGGACGGCCAGCAGGGCGCCGATGATGCCCGCGATCCCGGAGCCCGCCACCACGGCGACCATGATGGTGGCCGGGTGCAGCTCCACCGTCCGGCTCTGGATCAGCGGCTGGAGGACGTTGCCCTCGACGACCTGGACGGCGAGCACCACGCCGAGTGCCCAGAGCGCCGTGCCCACGCCACCGTCGGCGAGGGCGACCAGCACCGCCACCGTGCCGGAGAGGAAGGCGCCGACAAACGGGATGTAGGCGCCCATGAAGACCAGCGCGCCGAGGCCGGGCGCGCCGGGGACTCCGAGGACGAGCAGTCCGACGGTGATGAAGAAGGCGTCGATGAGGGCGATCAGAGTGGTGCCGCGCATGAAGCCGGCCATCGCCTCGAAGGCCCGCTCACCGCAGGCCACCACCGTCTCGGCGGTGCGGTCGGGCAGGTAGGCGCGGATGGTCTCACCGGTGCGGTGGCCGTCGCGCAGGAAGAAGAAGACCAGGGCGAGCGCGAGCACGCCACCGGTGGCGACCTGGGTGGCGAGGCCGAGGCCGGTGAGCACGCTGTCGGTCAGGGTCGTGACGAGCGTGCTGGTCTCACCCTTGGCGTTGTCCAGCACGTGCCGGATCTTCTCGCCGAAGGGGCCGAGCCATTCGGCGAGCCGGTCGCCGGCCTCCTGGAGGGCGGTGGCGATCTGCGGGGCGCTGTGCACCAGGGAGTTGACCAGCAGGGCGATGACCGTGCTGACGGCGGCCACCAGCACGGCGCAGGTGAGTCCGGCGGCGAGCGAGCGGCTGACGCCGCGTCGGACCATCCACGGCATCACCGGCTGGAGCAGCGAGGTGCCGAGCAGCGCCAGGATCACCGGCACGGTGGCGGCGCGCAGTTCGACGAGGGCGAAGACGACGAGCGAGGCGACGGTGATCAGCAGCACCAGCGCCGCGGACCAGGCGGCGGCCGCCCGGACCGGGGCCGGCAGCATCAGATAGGGGCGCCGGTGGTCGGCGGGTGGCCGTTCGGACGGAGTCTGCCCCGGCATCCGTTCCTCCGTCCGGTCGATCGGTCCAGGTCTGCCCCATCTCAGCAGATGATCCGATCATGCGCCTGTTTTATCCCTTTTGGACGGCGCCCGCCCCGGCGGTCACCTCACGACCGGGGCGGGCGCGCCGGCGCTCAGTCGCGGGACTCGAACAGCCAGGCCTGCCGCTGCTCCTGGACCTCCAGCGGCCGCAGTGCGGTGCGCGGCGGGAAGATGTCCAGCACGCTCAGGTCCAGCGCCAGCTCCTGGCCGTCGACCGGACCTCCGGGGACGACGACGTGGAAGGAGGACCGCTCGGCGGCCTGGTAGAGCGCCCATTCGAACGCCTCCTCGGTGCCCCGGACCTGCTGGTTCACCTCCGGCGGACCGTCCAGGCCGACGTAGTCGCCGTGCCGGAGGTTCCTGATGACGATGTTTCCGTTGTCGAGGCCGGCCACCTCCCACTCCTGCTCCCCGGGCTCACCGGTCGAATTCAGGACGACCACGAACTCCTTGGAGGCCTGGAGGGTGAGCAGTTGCTCGGTGAGCTTGGCGATCGCGTAGACGCCATTGTGCACAGGGGCCACGGCCGACTCCACTTCGGTAGGGGTGGGTCGATTCAAGCCAGTCGAACCGGTACGGACACGGAGCACCGCCGCCGACCCACTCCAATGAGTCACGGCGCCCGCACCTGCGTGCGACCATCGAACGCGCTAGCCGGCCTCCTCGAAGCGCACCGGACCGTCGCCGCCCGCGAAGGCGAGCACCCGTTCGGCCTCGGCCAGTGCCGCGTCGCGGTCGGCCCGGCCGAGCGGCGTGAACGGGCGGACCGTCACCGACCGGGCCCCGGCGCCCTCCTCCGACAGCTGCCAGCTCCCGGCAACCAGGCCGTCCACCAGCAGGGTGCCGAGCACGATGCCGTTCTGGGTCATCACCCGCGGCCGGTACTCCTCGGGCAGCACCCGGGTGCGGTCGGCGTGCGAGAGCAGCAGGTTGTCGAACGGAGCGACCAGCCGGACCGCGGCGGGGGTGTCCGGATCGGGACGGGGCGCCTCGGGCAGGTCGTACAGCAGCCGGCCCTGCTCGTCGCGGAAGGTGACCAGGCCCGGGGCGAGCCGCTTCAGCACCGGGGCGAACCGGCTGAGGCCGCACCACTTCTGCAGGTCGGCGGCGGTGGCCGGGCCGAAGGCGGCGAGGTAGCGCAGCGCGAGGGCGTCCGGCGGGGGCACCGGGTCGAGCGGCCGGCCGAGCCAGGCCTCGGCGGTGGTGTGCGCGGCGGGACCGCCACGACCCCACAGACCGCGCGGCGGGACCTGCACCAGCGGCAGCAGGCAGCGCGCGGCCTGGGCGAGCGCGGCCGGATCGCGGTCGGGGCGGGTGGCGGCCAGTTCGGTGCCCAGCCGCAGGAAAGTGCGGGGCTCCGTCTCGACCAGGGCGCGCGCCTCGACGGCCAGCGCGTCGAGGTCGAGGCCGGTCAGCCGCTTGCCGTAGGTGGTGCGCAACTGCTGTTCCAGCAGCGGCTGCAGCAGGGGCCGCAGGGTCAGGCAGTCCTCGGCGGTGACCAGGTGGATGGTGCCGCGCTGGAGGGCGATCCGCACGACCCGTCGGGTCTCGATCAGCCCGGTCAGCGCCTCGGGGGTGAAGCCGTCGAGGCGGGCGAGCAGACCGAGGTAGGGCGGCTGCGGGGCGGCCTGGGCCTGGAGGCCGCCGAGGTGTTCGATCATGTCCGCCGGGGTGGCGGCGCTGCGCTCCAGCAGGTGCTGACGGGCCAGCAGCGCGCGGCCGAGCGCCCGCGGGCCCAGCACCCCACCGTCGTCCCCCCGCGGACCCCCGGTCACCGGCGGCCGTCCAGGACGGAGCGCAGCAGGGCGATCCGGTTGCTGGTGATCGAGTCCACGCCGGCCTCGGTCAGCTTGCGCATGGTGCGGCGCAGGTCGGCGGTCCAGGTGGAGACGGCCAGGCCGGCCTGGTGGGCGGCGGCGGTGAAGGCGGGGGTGGCCAGGCCGAACGGCGGGTTGACGTACCGCGGGCGCAGGTCGTCGAGCAGGGCGCGCACGGGCAGCCGGGGCTGCTTCCAGGTGAGCGCGATCTCGGCGTCGGGGGCGAGCGCCCGGACGGCCAGCATCGCGGCGGTGGGGCCGCAGAAGCCGACCCGCTGCTCGGCGCCGAGGTCGGTGACGACCTCCCAGGTGGCGGCGGCCGGGCCCGCGTCGTCGAGGTCGATGAGGAGCTTGGCGCCGGGCGCGGCGGCGGCGGTGGCCTTGAGCGCCTCGGCGAGGGCGGGCACGCGGTACCGGCCGTCGTCGAAGGCGTCGAGCTGTTCGGCGGTGAGCCGGGCGAGCGGGCGCGGGTCGCCCCAGAGGCGTTCGAGGGTGACGTCGTGCAGCAGGACCGGGACCCGGTCGCGGGTCAGCCGGACGTCCACTTCGACGGCGTCGGCTCCGGCGGCGAACGCGGACTCGACGGAGGGCAGGGTGTTCTCGCGGTGGCGGTACGGGTCGCCGCGGTGGGCGACGGCGAGGACGGGGCGGCGGCGGGCGGCGGAGGCGGTCATCGGTCCGTTCATCGATCCGTTCTTCGGTCCGGTCATCGGTCGAGCGGCGGTCTCGGCGGTCGGCGGGCGGCGGTCTCGGCGAGTGGGCCGGGCGGCGGCCGGGGTCAGCGGAGCTTGCGCGCCAGCCACGGGGTCAGGGTGTACAGGGTGACGGCCTCACGGTAGCTCCGCTCGCCCGGCACGGTGACGATCATGGTGCAGGAGGGCGGGAAGACCCGTTGCTTGAGGTGGACCAGGCCGGTCCAGACCGAGTTCAGGAAGGCCGGGACGCCGTCCCGCGGCACGTCGAAGGCGATGGTGTCGACGGTGACCACGGCCTCGTCGTGGACGAAGAGGCGGACGGTCACCTCGGGCGGTCCGGTGATCTCGACCAGCGCCTCGTGCGGGATCCCGCCCGGTTCGTCGGCGCCGACCAGGCCGGCGAAGGTCTGGTCGCGGCCGATGTCATGGCTGGTCCGCACCGAGTGGCCGTGCCGGGCGGCCATCGCCTCGATGGCGAAGACCGCGCTCTGGGTGGACGGCAGCGCTTCGTGGGGCATCGGTGGTCCCTTCCTCTGGGCGCTCAGCGTCGTTCGATCATCACATTGGTGGACTTGATGACTGCCGTGGCCGCCGCTCCCGGCACCAGCTCCAGCTCCTCCGCCGACTCCCGGCTGATCAGCGACACCACCCGGAACGGCCCGGCCTGGATCTCCACCTGGGCGGCGACGTCGCCGAGCACCACGTCGGTGACGATGCCCGGGAAGCGGTTGCGGGCCGAGGAGGGCCGGCCCTCCTCGGCGGCCGTCTCCGGGCGGGCCAGTTCCCGGGCGAAGGCGGCCAGCTCGGCGCCGGCGATGATGCGGTGGCCGTGCCCGTCGCGCTCGGCGGAAATCCGGCCGGCGTCCACCCAGCGGCGCATGGTGTCGGCGCTCACGCCGAGCAGCGCGGCGGCCTCGCCGATGCGGTACGGGTTGGCCGGTGCCCCGGGCTGGCCCATGGTTGCGACTCCTGACGGTGGTGCGGACGGTCGGCCGGCAAGCGGGAGTCCCTGGTCCGCCCCCGCCCGGTCCCGGCCCGCGGCCCATCCTGCCGTACCGGCCGACCGCCGGTGCACACCCCCGTAGGGGCCTCCTTCGAACTGCCGCCCACCGAGCCGCGTCCCGGCACGCACTCCCCCGGCTCGCGGTCCGGGCCGGGGGCGGGAGTTCGACGACGGCGCCTACGGTTCGCCGAAGAGGTCCCGGCGGACGGCGTCGCCGGCGGTGAGCACGGCGCCGCCGAGCACCGCGCCGCCGCCCGCCTCGCCGGGGCGGACCTCGGTGCGCAGCGGGGAGAGCCCGGCGAGCCGCCGCTCCACCCGGGCCGCGAGTTCGGCGCCGCCGGCCCGGCCGATCTCGCCGCCGAGCACGACGCAGCCGGGGTCGAGCACCACGCAGACCGCGGAGACGCCGAGGGCGATCCGCTCGGCGAGCTCGTCCAGGAACGGCCCGCCCGGCAGCCCGTCGCCGAGGGCGTCGAGGGCCGCGCGGACGGCGGTCTCGGCGGCCGCGGCGTCGTCGGCCGGCCCGGCGGGCAGCCCGTGGGCGCGGGCCAGCGCGCAGACGGCGGCGCTGCCGGCGACGCTGTGGAAGCCGCCCTCGCAGCTGGTCGCGGAGGGCAGGGAGACGGTGCCGGGGACGGGCAGGAAGCAGATCTCACCGGTGCCGCCGCCCGCGCCGCGGCGCAGCTTGCCGTTCAGGACGACGGCCGCGCCCACGCTGTGGCCGAGCCAGACGAGCACGAAGTCGTCCCGGCCGCGGGCGGCGCCGATCCGGTACTCGGCGCGGCCGGCGAGGTTGACCTCGTTCTCCAGGATCACATCGGTGCCGGGCAGCTCGCGCAGGGCGGCGAGCAGGTCGACGTGCCAGGCGGGCAGCACTCCGGTGGACTGCAGCCGGCCGGTGGCCGGGTCGACCAGGCCGGGGGCGCCGACGGCGACGGTGTGCAGGTGCTCGACGCCGGCCCGGCGGGCGGCGTCGAGCAGGGCGGCGACGATCCGGTCGGCGGCGGCGCGGTGGGCGGCGGCGTCCGGCCCCGGCTCGGCGACGGCGACTTCGGCGCCGGCCAGCGTCTGCCCGGCCAGGTCGGCGACCACCAGGGTGACGCCGCCGGAGCGGACGTCGACGGCCCCGAGGTGGGCGCGGGAGGCGACCAGGGCGTAGAGCCGGGCGTTGGGGCCGCGGCGCTGCTCGCCGCGCTCGCCGACGACGGCGACCAGCCCGGTCCGCTGGAGCCGGTCGAGCAGGTCGGCGACCGTGGGGCGGGAGAGCCCGGTGAGATCGCGCAGCTCGGTCGCGGTGAGTGGTCCCTGGTCGAGCAGCAGGTTGAGCGCCAAGCGGTCATTGATCGCCCGGGCGGTGCTCGGCGTGGCCGTGCGCGCGGTGGTCATGGCCGGACATCCTTCCAGAGTGTTTCTATCAGGGTCCCTTCCTGATAATTTATCGAACCGTCGCCGCACTGCCACGTCGACGGGCACCACCGCACCCCCACACCACCCCCAGGGCACCGCCGCGCCGCGCGCGGCCGGGAGGGAAGAACCGGATGACCACCAGCCCGACCACAGGACCACTCTTCGACGACCGGGGCGCCGCACGCCGGGCCCGCATCGCCGTCGCCCTCGTCTTCGCCGTGCACGGCGCCGTCGGCGGCACCTTCGCGAGCCGGATCCCGTGGCTCAAGGACCACCTCGACCTCTCCCCCGGCCAGCTCGGGCTGGCCCTGGTGATGCCGGCCATCGGCTCGTCCCTCGCGATGCCGCTGGCCGGCCGGATCGTGCACCGCTACGGCGGACGGGCCGCGGTGGGCGGACTGCTGGCGCTCTGCTGCCTGATCCTCCCACTGCCCTCACTGGCCCCCTCACTGCCGGTGCTCTGCCTGTTCCTGCTGACCTACGGCGCGGCGGCGGGCATGTCGGACGTCGCGATGAACGCGCAGGGCGTGGAGATCGAGCAGCGGCTCGGCCGCTCCATCATGTCCGGGCTGCACGGGATGTGGAGCGCGGGCTGTCTGGTGGCGGCCGGCGTCGGCATCCTGGCCGCCCATCAGGACTTCGACCCCCGGGTGCAGATCGCCGTCACCGCCGTCGTCCTGCTCGCCCTCACCCAACCGGCCTGCCGCGCGCTGCCGGACCTGCGGGCGCCCGAACAGGCCGAGGCGCCACCGCGGTTCGCGCTGCCGCCGCGCAGTTCCCTGGTGATCGGACTGGTCGGCTTCTGCGCGGTGTTCGCCGAGGGCGCCTCGATGGACTGGAGCGGCGTCTACCTGCGCGACGTCACCGGCGCCTCACCCGCCGTGGCGGCGGCCGCCTACACCGCGTTCTCGCTCACCATGGCGGTCAGCCGGCTGGCCGGTGACGCGGTGATCCGCCGGCTGGGCGCCGTCCGGGCCACCCGGCTGAGCGGTGCGATCGCCACCGCCGGCGGGCTGCTGGTGGTCGCGGCCGACCGCCCCGCGCTCGCCGTCCCCGGCTTCGCCCTGATCGGGATCGGCGTCGCCGTGGTGGTCCCGCTGGCCTTCGCGGCGGCCGGCCGGAGCGGTGGCAACCCCAGCCAGGCCATCGCCGGCGTCGCCACCGTCACCTACACCTCGAGCCTGATCGCCCCGGCGATCGTCGGCGGACTCGCCCAGGCCACCTCGCTGACCGCCTCCTTCGGCGTGGTCACCGCGCTCTCCGTGGCCCTGCTGCTGAGCGCGGGGGCGCTGCGCCGGGCCGAGGGGCAGGCCGCGGACGGCCCCGGCCCGGAAAGCGTGATCACTCCGGAATCAAAGAATGCTTTCGAAAAAAATACCCCTGCGATATGATGGGAAATTCCTCGGGGAATTCTCGCTAACATCTCGAACCGCCGGGCACGCGCACCGCGTGCCCGGCGGTTCCGCTGTTGCGAAGGATTTCCCATGTGCTACGAGGCCGATGCCGCCCCGCCCGTCTTCACCCCCGCCACCCACGCCCTCGCCGAGACCGCCGACCTCACTCTGACCTCGGCCGACGGCACGGCGCTCGGCGCCTTCCTGGCCCGCCCGGAGCACCCGGCCGGGCCGGGCGTGCTCGTGCTGCCGGACAACAAGGGCCTTTCCGATTTCTACCGGCGGACCGCCGTCCGACTCGCCGAGCAGGGATTCCCGGCGCTCGTCGTCGACTATTACGGCCGCACCGCCGGAGCCGAGCCGAAGGACCGCGCGTCGGAATTCGGCGAGCTGCCGAACCTGCTGCCGCACCTGCTCGCCCTCACGCCCGAGGGCCTCGACGCCGACCTCGCCGCGGGCATCGACCGGCTGCGCGCGCTGGGCGCCGCCGAGGTCGTCGCGCTCGGCTTCTGTTTCGGCGGCCGCCAGGCCTTCCGCACCGCCGCACCGCGCTTCGGCCTGGCCGGCGCGGTCGGCTTCTACGGCTACCCCGACACCATCAACGGCGCCCCGGGGCCGACCCAGCTCGCCGCCGGACTGAGCGCGCCGATCCTCGCCTTCTGGGGCGGCGCCGACGAGCACATCCCGCCGAGCGCGGTCGCCGCCTTCGACGCCGCGCTCACCGGAGCCGGCTGTGAACACGAGTTCATGACTTTTCCTCAGGCTCCGCACAACTATTTCGAACTGACGGCTGTCCAACACCGCGACGCCGCAAGGGAGTCCTGGATCCGACTCCTCGGCTTCCTGTCCGAGCGCACCACCCGTCGCACCTCAGGAGGACAACCGTGACCGAAGACGCCCCCGCCCGAAGACGCCGCCTCGGCGCGGCCCTCGGCGCACTCGCCACCGCCGCCGCGGCCGCGCTGGTCTCACCCGGCGCCGCCCATGCCGAGCAGATCCCCCGCTACACCCTGTACTTCGAGCTCCGCAACGCGGCGACCGGCAAGTGCCTGGAGGTCGCCGACTGGCGCAAGGACGACGGCGCCCCCGTCCGCCAGTGGACCTGCCACGGCGGCGCCAACCAGCTGTGGACCGCCAACAGCAACGGCCAGCTCCTCAACGCGGGAAGCAGCTCGTGCCTGGACGTGCCCGGCTCCAGCACCGTGCTGGGTACCCAGCTGGTCATCTGGGGATGCCACTTCCGGCCCTCGGCCGACAACCAGCTCTGGTCCGTCCCCCACGTCAACCGGCCCTCGCCCGACTACGTGGGCAGCGCCTTCGGGGTCCTCGACGTCTACGGCTTCGACCCCTCCGACGGTGCCCCGGTCGTCACCTGGGGGCCCAACGGCGGCGCCAACCAGATCTGGACGGGCCTGGAGACCCGGGTCAACTTCTGACGCCGAACCCTGCCCGATCCCGGTTCCGGCGCCTACGCCGACGACCGGCGACCCCACCAGTAGAGGAGAACCGCACCGTGTCCACCCGCACCACCTCCCCCACCCGCCGTCTCGGCGCCGCGCTCGGCGCGTTCGTCGCCGCGGCAGCGGCCGTCCTGGTCTCACCCGGTGCCGCCCACGCCGGGCGGGTCCACAGATTCTCGCCCTACTTCGAGATCCGCAACGTGGCCACGGGCAAATGCCTTGAGGTCGCCGACTGGAGCACCGCCGACCGCGCGCCCGTCCGCCAGTGGACCTGCACCGGCGGTGCCAACCAGCAGTGGAGCAACAGCAACTACGGCCTCCTGACGAACCTGCACAGCGGCAAGTGCCTGGACGTCCCGTGGGACTCCACCGCGTGGGGCACCCAGCTGATGCAGTGGCCCTGCATCGAACTCGGAACCCCTTACGGCCAGTCCTGGCGGACCCCCGGCGTCGGCCGGCCCTCGCCCAACACCGTGCCCACCCCCCTCGGGCTGGTCCTCGACGTGTACGGCTACGACACCTCCGACGGCGCCCCGGTGGTCACCTGGGGGGCCAACGGCGGCGACAACCAGCTCTGGATCGGGATCGACCCCCAGATCACCCTGCCTTCCTTCTGACAGTGGACCCCGGTGCCGGGACGCGTCGCCGTCCCGGCACCGGGACCGATCACCCCCGAGGAGTCCCATGTCCATCCGCCCCGCCGCCGTCCTGCTCGCCCTCACCGCCGCCCTCGCCCTCGCCGCGCCCGCCGCGCAGGCCGACACCTCCAACCCCACCCCGCCCACCGACCCGTTCGCCATCACGAACCTCGACTCCGGCAAGTGCCTGGAGGTGGCCGACTGGCGCACCGACGACGGCGCCCCCGTCCGCCAGTGGACCTGCACCGGCGGCGCCAACCAGAAGTGGTTCCGGGCCGCCGGCGGCCTGCTGGTCAACGTGAACAGCGGAACGTGCCTGGACATCCCCGGCTACAGCACCGAGCCCGGCACCCAGCCCGTGGTGTGGCGCTGCAACGGCGGCACCAACCAGCAGTGGTCCGAGCAGCTGATGCACTCCGGGACGCGCCGCTACGCCAACGTGAACAGCGCGCTCGTCCTCGACGTCGCCTTCGGCAGCAAGGCCGACGGCGCGCCCGTCATCCAGTGGAACCCGATCGACGTGCCCGTCGCCTACAACCAGATCTGGATCCCCTCGAACTTCACCCCGGGCCCGACCGCCTGACCACCCGCACCCGGCCAGGCCCCGGCCAGGGCCCGCCCACCGACCCGCAGGAGGAACCGTGAGCACCCCTCTCCGCACCCGCGCGGCCCGTCTCGGCGCCGCCACCGCCCTCGCCGCCGCCCTCGCCGCGACGCTGCCCGCCGCACCGGCGGCGGCGGAGGAGAACAGCCCGCAGATCGCGCTCCTCAACGTCGCCAGCGGCAAGTGCCTGGAGATCGCCGACTGGCGCACCGACGACGGCGCCCCCGGCCGCCAGTGGACCTGCACCGGCTACGCCAACCAGAAGTGGCACTGGACCGACGCCGGCCAGCTGGTCAACGTGAACAGCGGCAGATGCCTGGAGATCCCCAAGGCCTCGACCGTCTGGGGCGTCCAGGTCGAGCAGCGGACCTGCAACGGCAACCCCGAGCAGCGGTGGAGCGACGCCAACCGCCTGCCCGACGGCACCCGCCTGATCGTCAACCTCAACAGCGGGCTCCTGCTCGACCTGGCCGGCGGCAGCGCCGCCAACGGAGCCAGGGTCGTCCAGTGGGCCTGGAACGGCGGCAACAACCAGAAGTGGTCCTACGACACGCTCCCCTGGACCGGCCCGCACAGCTGACCGCGCGACCGACCGCGCGGCGATCTTCCCGTCCCGTACGCATCGAGGGGATTCCCATGATCCGTCGTCGCACCACCCGCCGCCTCGGCGCGGCGGCCGCCGTCCTCACCGCCGCCGGAACGCTCGGCCTCGTCACCCCGACCACCGCGCAGGCCGGACCCGACGAGCCGTTCGCACTGATCACCGCCAACCACTCGCCCGTCGAGCAGTGCCTGGACGTCACCGGCCAACGGACCGACCCCGGCGCGCCCGTCGAGCAGTGGCCCTGCAACGGCGGCGACAACCAGAAGTGGTACTGGACCGCCGACCACGAGCTGATCAGCGTGCAGAGCGGCAAGTGCCTGGACATCCCCTTCAGCAGCACCGAGGAGGGCGTGCAGGCCATCATCTGGCCGTGCAACGGCGGCAACAACCAGAAGTGGAGCACCAGCCTGGTCCACCACGTCGGCCTGTACACCCTGACGAACGTCAACAGCGGGCTGCTGCTGGACGTCCGCGCCGAGGACCCGACGCCCGGCACACCGGTGATCCAGTGGCACGGGAACTACGGGCTCAACCAGAAGTGGTTCTACTCGCCCAGGCCGGCCGGCTTCTAGTCACCCGGGAGATCACCGTGCGCACCCACCGCACCACCCCTCGGCGTCTGAGCGCGGCCGCCGCCGTGCTCACCGCCGCCGGCGCGCTCGTCCTCGCCGCGCCCACCGGAGCCCACGCCGAATCGGCCCCGACGACGATCAGCAACATGGCCGGCCGCAAATGCATGGAGGTCGCCGACTGGCGGACCGACGACGGCGCCCCCGTCCGCCAGTGGAGCTGTCACAGCGGCGCCAACCAGCAGTGGATCAGAACCGACTACGGAGAGATCGTCAACGTCCACAGCGGTAAGTGCCTGGACATCCCCAACTACAGCACCACCCCGGGCACCCAGGCCGTCCAGTGGACCTGCAACCGCGGCCTCAACCAGGCGTGGCACGTCTACCCTCGCGGGTGGAAGCCGGAGTTCTACGTGTCGAACCTGTACAGCGGGCTCCACCTCGACCTCTTCGAGGGAAGCACCGCCGACGGCACGCCTATCGGCCAGTGGAAGCTGAACGCCGACCCCAACCAGCGCTGGTACTTCTGACCGGCCCCTCCCCGCGCCCGGTCCGCCCCGCACCCGTGTGCCGGGCGGGCCGGGCGCCCGGTTAGGCTCGGGCCGTGCCCGAACCCGTGACCTCCCCGCCTCCGCCCGGTCCCGCCCCGGCCGACCCGCCGGAGCGTTCGCCGTGGCCGCGGTTCGCCCTGCTGGTGGCGATCCTCGGCGCGGCGACGGCCTCGCTGCTGCTGTGGAGCCCGACCGCCCTGTTCGACGGCAGCCTGTTCACCGGGGCGCCCTGGTACTGGCGCGTTCCGCTGTTCACCGCGGTGTACGCGGTCGGTACGGTGGCCTTCTTCCCCCGGCCGGCCCTGAACGCGGCCGCCGGACTGCTGCTCGGCGTGCAGCAGGGGCTGCTGCTGGCCGTGCTGGGCACCACGCTCGGGGCTGCGGTCGCCTTCGGCCTGGCCCGCTGGCTGGGGCAGGACGCGCTCCGGCGCTTCCTGCGCGGGCGGATGCTGCTGGCGCTCGACCGGCGCTTCACCGACCAGGGGTTCCGCAGCGTCCTGCTGCTCCGGCTCCTCCCCGGCCTGCCGTTCCAGGCGGCCACCTACGGCGCGGCCGTCTCCGGGGTCCGCTTCCCGGCGTTCATCCTCGCGACCGCGCTCGGGGTGGTCCCGGTCACGGCGGTCTACGTCGCCGCGGCGGCCACCGCGCGCGAGCCGGGGTCGACCGGCTTCCTGCTCTCGGCCGGGCTGGTCGGGCTGATCGGCGTCGCGGGCCTGGTCCCGGTGGTCCGGGCGGCCGTCCGGCGGCGGCGCGCGGTCCAGGCCTGAGCGCGGGGCGCCCGGGGCGGCGCGCCGGGCGCGGGACACGCCGATGCGCTCGGCCGGACGGGGCCGTTGTCGGTCCCGTGTGAAATCGTTCCCGCATTGTTGACAGAAGGTCAATTGCCCGGTGGACCCGACCGATATCTTCTACGCGCGCAACCGTACGTCCCTCCGCCGCGTCGCTTCTGGTGCCCGGGTCCGCCCGGGCCGTCGGCACGGCGCGACTCGTACGGACGGCGCGAGCGGGCACGACACCGGTGATCAGTGCGATACTCGGACAGTTCCGACGAGTGGATGACGTGTCAAAAGGGCACGCGCACCGGGGGACCTGTATCGGAACAGAGGCAGGGAGGCGCGGCATGGGAGCACTTCGCGACGAGCACCACAACGGGTGGCTGATGCCCTCCGGGAGCTACCCGGCCGCGGTGTACGAGGACGAGTGGGTCGAGCAGGAGACGGTACCGTCCTCCCCCGCCCCCACGAAGATCGTCTCCCTGCGGCCGACCGGATTCGAGGCGGCCCGCACGGTCGGCGAGCACATCCGGGCGAGCACCCCGGTGGTCATGGACCTCACCGAGATGGAGGAGGCCGAGGCCAAGCGCATGGTCGACTTCGCCTCCGGTCTGATCTTCGGCACCCGCGGCGGCATCGAGCGGATCGCCCGCCGGGTGTTCCTGCTCACCCCGGCGGACGTCGAGGTGATGGTGATCGACCGCCCGCTCGACGACACCGGCTTCTACAACCAGAGCTGACCGGCCGGGACGGGCCGGGACGAGAACCGGGGACGGCAGGCGCCGTCCCCGGTTCTTTGTCGTCCGGCCCCGGTACGGACACGCCTCGAACGAGACGTCCGAATTAATTCTGAGACATCCGCGTCTCATTCGACGTACACTCGTTCCATGGCCACCGACCGTGACTCCGTGCTCGAAGCCGCCGTCGGCGTGCTCTCCCGCCGCCCGACCGCCCACCTCGACGAGATCGCCCGCGCCGCGGGCATCAGCCGCGCCACCCTGCACCGGCTCTTCCCGGGGCGGGAGGCGCTGATCCGCGAGGTCGGCATGCTCGCGCTGCAGCGCCTCGCCTCGGCTTTCGACACCGCCGCCGTCGAGGAGGGCGACGCGCACGACGCGCTGCGCCGGCTCACCGAGGCGGTCGTCCCGGACGCCATGCTCTGCGCCTACCTGACCGGCGAGAGCCAGCTCTACGACGACGAGGCCGTCAACGAGCTCTGGGAGGTCCAGGTCGCCCGGCTGCACGCGCTCTTCCTGCGCGGACAGCAGCAGGGCGTGTTCCGCATCGAGCTCTCCGCGGCCTGGCTCAGCGAGGCGTTCCTGGACCTGCTCGCCGGGATCGGCTGGGCCGTCCAGGACGGCCGGCTGGCCCCGCGCGACGCCACCTTCTCGCTGGCCGAGCTCTTCCTCGGCGGCGCCCTGCGCACCCCGCGCCCGCACTGATCCCCACCCCCGTCCACCGCACCGCGGACCGGAAACCGGATACCGATACCCATGAGCAGCACCGTCCACCTCCAGCCCCGCCAGCGCTGGACCGGCCTCGCCGTCCTCGTCCTGGCCGTCACCCTGGTCGCCGTCGACGCGACCGTCCTGTCGCTGGCCATCCCCTCGATCAGTGAGACCCTGCGCCCCAGCGGCACCCAGCTGCTCTGGATCGGCGACGCCTACTCCTTCGTCCTGGCCGGCCTGCTGGTCTCGATGGGCTCGCTCAGCGACCGGATCGGCCGCAAGCGGCTGCTGCTGGCCGGTGCCACCGCGTTCGGCGCCGCCTCGCTGCTCGCCGCGTACGCGCCCAGCGCCGGCTGGCTGATCCTGGCCCGGGTGCTGCTCGGCGTGGCCGGGGCGACCATCATGCCGTCCACCCTCTCGCTGATCCGCACGCTCTTCCCGGACGACCGCGAGCGGGCCACCGCGATCGGCATCTGGGGGGCCGCCGCGTCCGCCGGTGCCGCGCTCGGTCCGGTGGTCGGCGGCGTGCTGCTGGAGCACTTCTGGTGGGGTTCGGTGTTCCTGCTGAACATCCCGGTGCTGGCGCTGCTGCTGGTCTTCGGCGCCTGGCTGCTGCCGGAGTCCAAGGACCCGAAGCCGGGCCGCTGGGACGTGCTGAGCGTGCTGCTGTCGCTGGCCGGGGTGATCGGTGTGGTCTACGCGATCAAGGAGGCCGCGGCGCACGGTGTCGCCCGCTGGGACGTGCCGGTCGCGGGCCTGCTGGGCGCGCTGGCGCTGATCGTCTTCGTCCGGCGTCAGCTGCGGCTGGAGACCCCGCTGCTGGACGTCCGGCTCTTCCGCAACCGGCGCTTCACGGCCGCCGTGCTGGCCTCGCTGATCGCGCTGGTCGGGCTCTCCGGGGTGGTCTTCGTGACCTCCCAGTACCTCCAGCTGGTCCGTGGTTACCCGCCGCTGAAGGCGGGGCTGGCCGAGCTGCCCGCCTTCGCCGGTGCGATGGCCGGCGGTCTGCTGACCGCCTGGCTGGTGCGCCGCACCGGGGCCCGGGCGGCGCTCACCCTCGGCCTGCTGGTGATGGGCGCCGGGATCGGCATCCTCGGCTGGGTCCAGCAGGACACCACCTACCTGGTGATGGCCGTCGCCTTCCTGCTGGTCGGCACCGCTGAGGGCGTGGTCTACACGCTCGGCGCGGACCTGGTGCTCGGCGCCGCCCCCGCCGACAAGGCGGGCGCCGCCTCGGCGGTCTCCGAGACCGCCTACGAGCTGGGCACCGCACTCGGCATCGCCCTGGTCGGCTCGCTGGTCGGCGCGCTGTACGTGGACCGGCTGGTCGTCCCGGCCGGGACGGACCCGGCGGCGGCCGCGCAGGCCGGGCACTCGCTGGGCGGCGCGGTGGAGGCCGCGCACGGGCTGCCGGACACCCTGGCCGGGCCGCTGCTGGCGAGCGCCAAGGAGTCCTTCGTGCACGGCCTCAACACGGCCGGGATCGTGGCGGGCGTGATGCTGCTGGGCGCGGCGGCACTGGCCTGGCGGCTGCTGCGCGGGCTGAGCGGCGGCACGGCGGCGGAGTCGTCGCAGGAGACGGCCGCGGTCCGGGAGCAGACACCGGAGAAGGCGAGCGCCTGAGACATGACGGTTCCCCGTACCCCCACCGACCGGGGGTGCGGGGAACCGTCATGTCCGCCGGGGCTCGAACGGGTGGCCCGGACGGGCGGCTCAGACGGTGCCGAAGGGCAGTTCCAGCTCCGCCCAGACCACCTTGCCGTCCCGGGTCAGCCGGCTGCCCCAGCGCTGGGCGAGTTCGCTGACCAGGAACATGCCCCGGCCGCCCTCGTCCTGCTCGGCGAAGGGGCGCAGCTGGGGCGTCTGGCCGCCGGCGTCGGCGACCTCCAGGGTGAGCACCCGGTCGCGGAAGAGCCGCAGCCGGCGCGGGGCGTCGGCGTGCAGCAGGGCGTTCGTGACCAGTTCGCTGACCAGCAGCTCGGCGTAGTCGCAGAGCGCGCTCAGGCCCCAGGCGTCGAGCGTGGCGCGGGTGAAGCGGCGGGCCTGGCCGGGCAGCCGGCCGCCGCCGGTGAGCGGGAGGGTGGCGACCCGGTCGGCGGGCAGCGGCAGCACCCTGGCCATGATCATCGCGATGTCGTCGTCACTGCCGCCGCTGACCAGCGCGCCGAGCACGGCGTCGCAGTTCTCCTCCAGGGTCCGGCCGGAGCCGGACAGGGTGCGGGCGAGCAGGTCGATGCCGTCGTCGAGGTCCTGCCCGCGCCGTTCGACCAGGCCGTCGGTGTAGAGGGCGACCATGCCGCCCTCGGGGAGCGCGAACTCGATCGACTCGAAGGCCACCCCGCCGACGCCGAGCGGCACGCCGGGCGGCATCTCGACCCGGCGGGGCGTGCCGTCCGGGGCGACCCAGACGGGCGGCAGGTGGCCGGCCGAGGCGACCTGGAGGGTGCGTTCCAGCGGGTCGTAGACGGCGCAGATACAGGTCGCGAACTGGCCCTCGCCGATGCCCGAGGCGGTCTCGTCCAGCCGGGTGAGCACCTGCTCGGGCGGCATGTCGAGGGTGGCCAGGGTGCGGGCGACGGTGCGCAGCTGGCCCATCGTGGCGGCGGCCCGGATGCCGTGGCCCATGACGTCGCCGACGACCAGCGCGACCCGGCCGCAGGAGAGCGGGACCACGTCGAACCAGTCGCCGCCGACCTCGCTGGTGACGCTGGAGGGCAGGTAGCGGTAGGCGATCTCCAGGCCGAGGGTGCGGTGGATCTCCTGGGGCAGCAGGCTGCGCTGGAGGGTGAGCGCGGTCTCCCGCTCGCGCCGGTAGAGGCGGGCGTTGTCGATGGCGAGGGCGGTGCGGGCGACGAGCTCCTCGGCGAGGGCGACGTCGGCGGAGGTGAACGGCTCGGGGTTGCGCATGCGGATGAACTCGGCGCCGCCGAGCACCATGCCCCGGGCGGTGACCGGCAGCATCAGGTAGGAGTGGATGCCCGCCGCGAGGCCGGGGGCGACCCGGTCCGGGCTGGCGACCAGTCCGCGCAGCACCTCGGCGTCGACGCGGGCGCGCAGCAGCGGCCGGCCGCTGCGCAGGCACTGGTTGTAGCTGCGTTCGGGGGCGTACTCGGAGACCTCGCCGACGACGTCGACGGCGTTCGCGAGCCCGGTCTCGTAGGCCTCGCCGACGGCGAGGGCGCGCAGCTGGACGGGGCGGTCCTCCGGGACGGGGGTGGGTTCGGCGCCGCGCAGCACCGTCTCCAGCAGGTCGACGGTGGCGAAGTCGGCGAACCGGGGGACGACGGCCTCGATGAGCTCCTCGGCGGTGCGCTGGAGGTCGAGGGTGGTGCCGATCCGGGCGGTGGCCTCGGCGATGGTGGCGAGGCGTTCCTGGGCGCGGGCGGCGCGGGCCTCGGCCTGGAAGCGCTCGGTGACGTCGATGATCGAGGAGCAGACGCCGAAGACCCGGCCGGCGGAGTCCTCCAGCCGGAAGTAGGAGGCGGACCAGGCCCGGTCGCGGCGCGGGTCGCCGGGAACGCGGCCGTGCGAGCGGGCGTCGACCACGGGCCGGCCGGTGGTCAGCACCTGCTTCATGAGCTGTTCTATCTCGGTGCTGTTGATGCCGGGCAGGATGCTGCTGATCCGCCGGCCGAGGTGGTCGGCGACGGGCAGGCCGTTCATCCGGGCCAGGGACTCGTTGAGCCGGACGTAGCGCAGCTCGGTGTCGTAGACGGCCATGCCGATCGGGGACTGGCCGAAGATGCCGTCGAGGACGGCGAGGTCGGCCTCGACCCGGTGCAGGGCCGCGGTGTCGGAGGCGGTCGCGAGCACCAGCAGGGTGCCGCCGGGGCCGGCGATCGGGTACGTGCGGAACTCCAGCTCGACGGTGTGGCCGTCGCGGTGGCGCAGCGGGTGGATGCCGGACCAGCCCTTGCCGCCGAGGATGCGCGCGAAGAGTTCGAGGACCTCGGGGCGGTTGTCGTCCTCGGTGAGCAGCCGGGCGGCGTGGCTGCCGACGGCCTCCTCGGCGGTCCAGCCGAGCAGGGCCTCGGCGTCCTCACTCCAGTGCAGGATGCGGCCGTCGTCCTGGAGCAGGGCGGTGGCGAGCGGAAGGAGGCGATGGCCGTCCAGGCGTGCGGGCGTGGCGCCGGCTCCGGGGCCGGTGGCGTTGGTGGCGTCCCACTCGTCTCTCCGCATGATCAGGCTGTACCCCGGTTCGGCTCGTGCCCGGCCGGACGGACCTCGTGGGTCCGTGCGGTCGGGGTTCTTCTCCAGACTGCACGGACATCGGCCGCCCGGCGACCCCTTGGTGAGGGGCGCGGGTCGTCCAGGTGTACGGGCGTCATGGGCCTACCGGCCGCAGCGTACTCTCCAGAAGGCCCGCCCACTGCCGGATCACTCCGGATCGTCGGGCGCTGTCGTCCGTGAGCAGATTGGCGAGGCCGAGGCCGCGGGCCATGTCGAGGGTGGCCTGCACGGTTTCGCGCACACCGGGGTGCGTCTCGTCGGCCCCGAGGAACTCGACGGCGGCGCGGTGGGCCTCGCGGCCGACGTGGCCCTCCAGGCCGATGATCCGCTCGCGCAGCGGTTCCTCGGTGGCGGCGGCGACCCACAGGTGGAGGGCGGCGCGGAACAGCGGGCCGGTGTAGAGGCGGACGATCATGTCGACGACCGCCTCGGTGCGGGCCGGGCCGGCGGCGGGAAGTGCGTCGGCGTGGGCCCGGACGGCGGCCAGCCGTTCGGCGGTGACGTGTTCGACGGCCGCGGTGAAGAGGTCCTCGCGGGTCGGGAAGTGGTGCTGGGCCGCGCCCCGGGAGACGCCGGCGCGCTCGGCGACGACGGCGACGGTGGAGCCGTTCCAGCCGAGCTCGGCGAGGCAGTCGACCGCCGCGGCGAGCAGCCGGGCCCGGGTGGCGCGGCTGCGGTCCTGCCGGGGGGTGCGGGCGGCGCCCGGGTGGGTGGTCATCGGCGGCGGCGGTTCCTGTCCGTGCGGGGGTGTCGGCCGGTCGATCCTCGCAGACGGTGGCCCCGCGGACGCTGGTGAGGGGCGGTGCGGCCGGTGGGACGGCCGCACCGGGAGTCGCCGGGCGGCCGGTTCAGCGGGCGGCGGCCGCCTCGCGCTCGCGCAGCTCGCGGCGCAGGATCTTGCCGGCCGCGGACTTCGGCACGGCGTCCAGGAACTCCACCGACCGCACCTTCTTGTACGGCGCGACCTGGCCGGCCACGAAGGCGGTGACCTCCTGCTCGGTGAGGGCGCTGCCGGGGGCGCGGACCACGAAGGCCTTGGGGCTCTCGGTGCCCTCGGCGTCGCGCACCCCGATCACGGCGGCGTCGGCGATCTGCGGGTGGCTGAGCAGCAGCGCCTCCAGTTCGGCGGGGGCGACCTGGTAGCCCTTGTACTTGATCAGCTCCTTGACCCGGTCGACGATGTACAGGTAGCCGCGCTCGTCGACGAACCCGATGTCGCCGGTGTGCAGCCAGCCGTCGTCGTCGACGGTGGCGGCGGTGTCGGAGGGGCGGCCGAAGTAGCCCTTCATCACCTGCGGGCCGCGGATCAGCAGCTCGCCGTGCTCGCCGGTGCCGAGGTCGGCGCCGGTACCGTCGAGGGCGGTGACCCGCAGTTCGGTGGAGGGCACCATCCGGCCGACCGAGCCCGGGGAGGGGTCCGGGTCGGTCGGGTCCATCACGTGGCAGACCGGGGAGAGCTCGGTCATGCCGTAGCCCTGGAGGATGTGCGACAGCCCGAGCCGGCGGGCGCAGGCTTCGGCGAGTTCGCCGTCCAGCGGGGCGGCCGCGCACAGCAGGTACTCCACGGAGGAGAGGTCGTACTGCTCGACGACCGGGTGCTTGGCGAGGGCGAGCACGATCGGCGGGGCGGCGAGCACGGACTGCACCCGGTGGTCCTGGACGGTGCGGCAGAACTGCTCCAGGTCGAAGCGGGGCAGGACGACGACGGTGGCGCCGCAGCGCAGCGGCTGGTGGAGCAGGGCGGCGAGGCCGTAGATGTGGAAGAAGGGCAGGACCGCGAGGAGGCGCTCGCCGGGCTTGGGGCGGAAGACGGCGTCGGTCTGGGCGAGGTTGGTGGCGATCGAGCGGTGGGTGAGCATCACGCCCTTGGGCAGGCCGGTGGTGCCGCTGGAGTAGGGCAGGACGGCGATGGACTCGGCCGGGTCGAGGGCGATATCGGGCTCGGGGCCGGTGGCGGCGAGCAGGTCGGCGAGTGAGAGGTGGCCCTCGGCGCCGTCCAGGACGACGATCCCGGCCAGCGGACGGCCCTCGGCGGCGATCCGGTCGGCGGCGGCGCGGGCGGTGGGCAGGAACGGCGAGACGGTGATCAGCCAGCGGGCGCCGCTGTCGGCGAGCTGGACGGCGAGTTCGCCGTGGGTGGTGAGCGAGGAGACCGGGGTGACGGTGGCACCGGCCCGGGTGGCTCCGAAGAACGCCATCGGGTAGCGGATGCTGTTGGGGCTGAACAGGGCCACCACGTCGCCCGGGCGGACGCCCGCCTCGGCGAGTCCGGCGGCCACCCGCCGGACGGCATGCGCGAGTTGTGCGTAGCTGACGGTCTCGCCGGTGATCCCGTCGATGAGGGCGGGCCGGTCGCCGTGCCGCTCGGCCTCGCCGAGGACGGCGTCGTGCAGGGCGAGGTCGACGATGCCGACGTCCGGGAACTCGCTGTGGAACACCAAGGCGTGCCTCCTGTGCGGTTGTTGGCGCGGGGCGGGACGGCCGGCTGGAGGTCGTTGCGACCGGCCGTGCGGCGTGCGGACAGGAGCATACGGACAGTGGGCGCCCGGTGCGCCCCAGTGACGGACGTTTGGCGGAGCGCGCGGGGCGCGGGGGTGGCGCGGTATGGCGAATTCCGAGGTGGGGGCAGGTCCAGGGGGTTCCCGTGCGGGGGGTTCGGTCAGATGTCAGAACGATGATGCGACGATCCGTTCGAGAATCCGGGCCCCGGCCGGCCCGCCGGTTCCCGTGGAGGGCTTCGGCAGGACCTCAGTAGGACCTCAGCAGGACCTCAGCAGGACCTCAGTAGGACCTCGGCAGGCCGAGGGTGTGCTGGGCCACGTAGTTGAGGACCATCTCGCGGCTGACCGGGGCGACCCGGCCGACCCGGGTGGCGGCGAGCAGCGCGGCGAGCCCGTACTCCTGGGTGAGGCCGTTGCCGCCGAGGGTCTGCACGGCCTGGTCGACGGTGCGGGCGGCGGCCTCGCCGGCCGCGTACTTGGCCATGTTGGCGGCCTCCCCGGCGGCGGCGTCCTCGCCCGCGTCGTAGAGCAGGGCGGCCTTCTGGGTCATCAGCCGGGCCAGTTCGATCTCCACCGCGCACTGGGCGAGCGGGTGCGCGAGGCCCTGGTGGGCGCCGATCGGGGTGGACCAGACGGTGCGGGTGCGGGCGTACTCGACGGCCTTGCCGAGCGCCTGGCGGGCGAGGCCCAGCGAGAACGCGGCGGTCATGATCCGCTCGGGGTTGAGGCCGGCGAACAGCTGGAGCAGTCCGGCGTCCTCGTCGCCGACCAGCGCGTCGGCCGGCAGCCGGACGTCGTCCAGGAAGACCTGGAACTGCCGTTCGGGGGCGACGAGTTCCATCGCGATGGGCCGGTACTCGAAGCCGGGCGTGTCGCGCGGGACGACAAACAGCGCGGGCTTCAGCCGCCCGGTGCGGGCGTCCTCGGTGCGGGCGACGAACAGCACGGCGTCGCAGTGGTCGATGCCGGAGACGAACACCTTGCGGCCGGTCAGCAGCCAGTCCACGCCGTCGCGCCGGGCCACGGTGGAGATCCGGTGGGAGTTGGAGCCGGCGTCCGGTTCGGTGATGCCGAAGGCCATCCGGCGGCTGCCGTCGGCGAGGCCGGGCAGCCAGTGGCGCTTCTGCTCCTCGGTGCCGTAGCGGGCGATCACGGTGCCGCAGATCGCCGGGGAGACGATCAGCAGCAGCAACGGGCAGCCGGCGGTGCCGAGTTCCTCCAGGACGATCGCGAGGTCGCCGATCCCGCCGCCGCCCCCGCCGTACTCGGCGGGGAGGTTGACGCCGAGGTAGCCGGCCTTGCCGGCCTCGGACCAGAGTTCCTCGGCGGGTTCGTGGGCCCGGGCCCGGGCGAGGTAGTAGGCGGACCCGAAGCGGGCGCCGAGGGCGGCGACGGCGCCGCGCAGGGCGCGGCGTTCGGGGGTTTCGAGGAGCTGGCTGCCGATGGCGGACATGCGCGGTCCTTCCTCAGACCTCTTCGGGGGACGGTGCGAGGGGCTGCACGGGAGACGGTCCGGGGGACGGTGCGGGGGACGGTGCGGGGGACGGTGCGGGGGGCTTCACGACGGCGAGCAGGGTGCCGGTCTCGACCTGCCGGCCCGGGGCGGCGCGCAGTTCGACCAGGATCCCGTCGGCCGGGGCGGCGATCCGGTGCTCCATCTTCATCGCCTCCAGCACGAGCAGCGACTGGCCGGCGGTGACGGCGTCCCCGACGGCGGCGGTGGTGCGCACCACGGTGCCGGGCATCGGGGCGAGCAGCGCGCCTGGGTCGGTGCGCACCGGGGCTTCGGCGAAGCGCGGCAGGGCGGTGAGCGCGGTGGCGCCGGCGGGCGTGTCGATGTGCACCCGGTCCCCGTAACGGGCGACCCGGTAGGCGCGCCGCACCCCGCCCTCGCGCAGTACGACCAGGTCGGGCGCAGCGTCGAGCAGTTCGACGTCCGGGTGGCCCTCGGCCCGCAGCCCGGTGCGGGTGAGCCGGTAGCGGACCTCCCGCTCGGCGCCGTCCTCCGACCGGTAGCGCTTGAGCTGCGGCTGGGAGGGCAGGTTGCGCCAGCCGGAGGGCAGCGCGGTGCGGCGGGCGGCGGCGTCGGCGAGCGCCGCTGCCAGGGCGGCGAGCCGCTCGGCGTGCGGGTCGGGCAGGGCGGTCAGGGCGTCGGCGTGCTCGGCCAGGAACCCGGTGTGCAACCGCCCGGCCAGGAACGCCGGGTGGCGCAGGGCGCGGACCAGTGACGCCCGGTTGGTGGCGGGCCCGTGGATCCGGGCGCGGGCGAGCGCGTCCGCCAGCCGCCGGGCGGCGGCGGCCCGGGTCGGCGCCCAGGCGATCACCTTGGCGAGCAGCGCGTCGTAGTGCGGGGTGATCGCGCAGCCGTCCCCGACGCCGGAGTCCAGCCGGACCCCTCGACCGGTGAACTCCTCGTGCGGGACGGTGAGTTCGATGCGGTGCAGGGTGCCGGTGGCGGGCCGCCAGTCGTGTGCCGGGTCCTCGGCGTAGAGCCGGGCCTCGATCGCGTGGCCGGTGATCGGCGGGGCGGTCGGACCCGGCAGCGCCCGGCCCTCGGCCACCGCGAGCTGCAGGGCGACCAGGTCGAGGCCGGTGACCGCCTCGGTGACCGGGTGCTCGACCTGCAGCCGGGTGTTCATCTCCAGGAACCAGCAGCGGCCGTCCGGTCCGAGCAGGAACTCGGCCGTCCCGGCGCCGGTGTAGCCGATCGCCTTGGCGGCGGTCACCGCGGCCTCGTTCAGGGCTGCGCGCACCGCCGGGTCGAGCCCGGGCGCGGGGGCCTCCTCGACGACCTTCTGGTGGCGCCGCTGGAGCGAGCAGTCCCGGTCCCCGACCGCCCAGACCGTGCCGTGCGCGTCCGCGAGCAGCTGCACCTCGACGTGCCGGCCGGCGGGCAGGTAGCGCTCGCAGAACACCTCGTCCGAGCCGAAGGCCTGGGCGGCCTCGGCGCGGGCGGCGGCGAGTTCGCCCGGCAGGTCGGCGAGGGCCCGCACCACACGCATACCGCGCCCGCCGCCGCCGGCCGCCGCCTTGACCAGCAGCGGCAGGTCGGCCTCGGTGGGTGCGTCCAGCGCGTCGAGCACGGGTACCCCTGCGGCGGCCATCAGGCGCTTGGCGGCGGTCTTGGAGCCCATCGCCTCGATCGCCGCCGGTTCCGGGCCGACCCAGACCAGCCCGGCCGCCCGCACGGCCCGCGCGAAGCCGGCGTCCTCGGAGAGGAAGCCGTAGCCCGGGTGCACGGCGTCGGCGCCGGCGGCGAGCGCGGCCTCGACGATCAGCGCTCCCCCCAGGTAGGTGTCGGCGGGCGCCGCGCCGGGCAGCCGGACTGCGGCGTCAGCCTCCCGGACGTGCGGCGCCCCGGCGTCCGGGTCCGCGTACACCGCGGTGGTGGCGATGCCGAGGTCGCGGCAGGTGCGGAAGATCCGGCGGGCGATCTCGCCGCGGTTGGCGACCAGCAGGTTGGTGATCATGTGGTTCTCCCCTACATCCGGAAGACGCCGTAGCCGGCGGCGCCCTCGACCGGCGCGTTGTGGATCGCGGAGAGGCAGAGCCCGAGCACGGTGCGGGTGTCGCGCGGGTCGATCACCCCGTCGTCGTAGAGCCGCCCGGAGAGGAAGGCGGGCAGCGACTCGGCCTCGATCCGCTGCTCCACCACGGCCCGTACGGCGGCGTCCGCCTCCTCGTCGTAGGGGCGCCCCTTGGCCGCCGCGGACTGCCGGGCGACGATCGACAGCACCCCGGCGAGCTGCTGCGCGCCCATCACGGCCGACTTGGCGCTCGGCCAGGCGAACAGGAACCGCGGCTCGAAGGCCCGCCCGCACATGCCGTAGTGGCCGGCGCCGTAGGAGGCGCCCATCAGCACGGACAGGTGCGGGACGGTGGAGTTGGCGACGGCGTTGATCATCATCGCGCCGTGCTTGATGATGCCGCCCTGCTCGTAGTCCCGGCCGACCATGTAGCCGGTGGTGTTGTGCAGGAACAGCAGCGGCGTCGCGCGCTGGTTGGCGAGCTGGATGAACTGGGCGGCCTTCTGGGACTCCTGGCTGAACAGCACGCCCTGCGCGTTGGCCAGCACGCCGACCGGGTAGCCGTGCAGCCGGGCCCAGCCGGTGGCGAGGCTGGTGCCGTAGCGCGGCTTGAACTCGTCGAAGTCGGAGGCGTCGACGATCCGGGCGATCACCTCGCGCGGGTCGAACGGCACCTTGAGGTCGCCGGGGACGATGCCGAGCAGCTCCTCCTCGGGGTACTCCGGCGGCTCGGCGGCGGGGTCGGGGCCCGGTCCCGGCTTGCGGTGGTCGAGCCGGGCGACGATCCGGCGGGCCAGCCGCAGCGCGTCCGGCTCGTCGAGCGCGAAGTGGTCGGCCAGGCCGGAGACCCTGGCGTGCATGTCGGCGCCGCCGAGCGACTCGTCGTCGGACTCCTCGCCGGTGGCCATCCGCACCAGCGGCGGCCCGCCGAGGAACACCTTGGCCCGCTCGGCGACCATCACCGTGTGGTCCGACATGCCGGGCACGTAGGCGCCGCCGGCCGTCGAGTTGCCGAACACCACGGCGACGGTGGGGATCCCGGCGGCGGACAGCCGGGTGAGGTCGCGGAAGAGCGCGCCGCCGGGGATGAAGATCTCCTTCTGGCTGGGCAGGTCGGCGCCGCCGGACTCGACCAGGTTGACCAGTGGGAGGCGGTTGACCAGGGCGATCTCGTTGGCGCGCAGCGCCTTGCGCAGGGTCCACGGGTTGGACGCCCCGCCGCGCACGGTCGGGTCGTTGGCGGTGATCACGCACTCGACGCCCTCGACGGTGCCGATGCCGGTGACCAGCGCGGCACCGACCGGGTACTCGCTGCCCCAGGCGGCGAGCGGGGAGAGCTCCAGGAACGGCGAGTCCTCGTCGATCAGCAGCTCGATCCGCTCGCGGGCGAGCAGCTTGCCGCGACCGCGGTGGCGTTCGACGTAACCGGGGCCGCCGCCGGCCAGCGCCTTGGCCTGCTCGGCGTCCAGGTCGGCGAGCCTGGCGAGCATCGCCTCCCGGTGGGCGGCGTACTCGGCGCCGCCCGGGTCCAGGCGGGTGGGCAGCACGGTCACAGCAGGGCCTCCGGGATGTCGAGGTGGCGCGAGCGCAGCCACTCCCCCAGCGCCTTGGCCTGCGGGTCGAACCGGTGCTGGGCGGCGACGCCCTCGCCGAGCAGGCCGGTGATGGTGAAGTTGAGCGCGCGGAGGTTCGGCAGCTGGTGCCGGGTGATCGGCAACCCGGCCGTCTCCGGGAGGAGTTCGCGCAGCCGGTCGGTGTTGAGGGTGCGGGCGAGCCAGCGCCGGCCGGGTTCGTCGCGGGCCCAGACACCGAGGTTGGCGTCGCCGCCCTTGTCGCCGCTGCGGGCGCCGGCCACCAGGCCGAGCGGGGCGCGGCGGGTGGGGCCGAGGTCCTCGGCTCCGCCCGCCGGCTCCTCCACGGGCGCCGAATCCGGCGCGATGACGGGCGGCGTGACCGGCGTCGTGACGGGCGTCGTGACCGGCGCGGGCGGGATGCCCACCCGCCGCCCGTCCGGCAGCACGGCGGTGTGCTCGACGGCCGCCGGGTCGACGTACGCTGCCTCGAACACCCCGTACGGCGCGCCCGGTCCCGGTGGCGCGGTGAGGTGGAAGCCCGGGTACCCGGCCAGCCCCAACTCCACGGCCACCCGGCCCAGTTCCCGGCCCACCCGGTCGGGGTCGCGGTCCCTGGCGGTGAGCCGCAGCAGCGCGGAGGCGGCCTCCTCGGTGGCGGCGTCGACGTGGTCGGTCCGGGCCAGGGTCCAGCGCAGCTCGGCGGGCCGACGCACCAGCGCGTCCTCGAACTGCCGCCGGACGAGTGCCGCCTTCGCCTCGACGTCGAGTCCGGTGAGCACGAACACCACCTCGTTGCGGTGGCCGCCGAGCCGGTTCAGCCCGGCCTTGAGGGTGGCCGGCGGCGCCTCGCCGCGCACCCCGTCGATCCGCACCCGGTCCGGCCCCTGCCCGGTGAGCCGGACGGTGTCCAGACGGGCCGTGACGTCCGGCCCGAGGTAGCGCGGACCGGCGGTCTCGTAGAGGAGTTGGGCGGTGACGGTGCCGATGGTCACGGCGCCACCGGTCCCCGGGTGCTTGGTGATGACGCTGGAGCCGTCCGGGTGCAGCTCGGCCAGCGGGAAGCCCGGCCGGGTGACGTCGTGCTCGCGGAAGAACGCGTAGTTCCCCCCGGTGGCCTGCGCCCCGCACTCCAGCACGTGCCCGGCCACCGTTGCGCCCGCGAGCGCGTCCAGGTCCCCCGCGCCCCAGCCGAACCGCGCGATCGCCGGCCCCACGACCAGCGACGCGTCGGTGACCCGTCCGGTCACCACCACGTCCGCCCCGGCCCGCAGGCACTCCGCGACACCGAACGCCCCCAGATAGGCGTTGGCGGCCAACAGCCCCTCGGGCAGGCCAAGTTCCGACCGGCGCGGCAGCAGGTCGTCGCCCTCGACGTGCCCGACCGCCGCGTCCAGCCCGAGGCCCTTCGCCAACTCCCGTACCGCGTCCGCCAGTCGCGCCGGATTGAGCCCGCCCGCGTTGACCACGATCCGCACCCCGCGCTCCAGCGCCGGCCCGAGGCACTCCTCCAATTGCCGCAGGAACGTCCTGGCGTACCCGAGCGAGGGATCCTTCAGCCGGTCCCGCGCCAGGATGAGCATGGTCAGCTCGGCCAGGTAGTCCCCGGTGAGCACGTCCAGCGGCCCGCCGGTGAGCATCTCGCGCATCGCCGAGAACCGGTCCCCGTAGAACCCCGACGCGTTCCCGACCCGCAGCACCGGCCCAGCTCCCACCGCCCGCACCCGCGACCCCACGTGCACGCCTACCCCCACAGGTGGCCCAACGTTCGCCGTCGGTCAGCAGGTTGACACTCCGCGCGAGAGAAAGCAATCACGCGTGCTTGTTTTCGCCCCCACCCCGGCCGCCGAGCAACGCGCCGCCGCGACGGTCAGCGACGGTCGGCCGTCACCGACGGCTTCAGCTGCCGCAGGCGCGCGGCCTGCTGGTTGAGCGCGGTGACGCTGAACTCCGGCAGGCCCGCCGCCTGCAGGGTGGCCGCGATCCGGTCGATGGTGTCCGGGAGGCCCGTGGAGCGGACCTCCCGTTCGTCCGGCGTCACGGCCAGCCCGAACTGCTCGGCGCGCCCGACGATGTAGTTGGCGATGGCCTGGGCCGTGGTCGTGATGCCCACGAGCGGGTTCGCGTAGCTCCCGTTACTGGGGACGGTGGTCTCGACGAAGCGCAGGATCGTCCGCACCTCGATCCAGTAGGCGAAGGGCTCGCCCTGGTGCTTCGGATCCGCCAGCCCCAGCAACGCATGACCCATCTCGTGCAACGGGACCATCGCCGAACGGAAGTTGACCTCGGCGTCCTGGAGGTCGTCCAGCCAGCTCGGCGGGCACCTCACCAGGATCACGGGCAGGTGGAACCGTGGCGGTGCCCCTGAAGGCGGGTCCGACTGCGAGCCCGGCTCGTACAGCAGGTACTCCGGCATCGGGTATTCCGGAGGAGGGCCGTAGGTCTCGTTGTAGTCGTTCATGCACTTCTGGATGCTCTGCGCCTGCATCCGGCCGCGGGGCCTGTCCGGCAGGTACAGGGCGTAGTTCGCCTGGCCGAGGTTGACGGCGGCATCCGGGCCGAAACAGAGGATCCTGACGTTCTCCAGGCTCGCCGGTTTCGGGTACAACACGTCGGCCACCTGGGCGTTCCGGGCGTACCACTCCCTCAGTCGCGCGTACCGGTCGATGATCATCTGTGGCAGAGGCATCGTCCACCTCACCTCGCGACGCCTGCACGCCTCGCCGGCCGAGGGGCCGACAGGCTCCTCCTTCCATCTACGCACCGGTGGCGGGCGCCCGCATCTCGACGCCGGAGCGACCGGCCAGAACGTCAACTCCTCGCTCCGCGCAGCCAGTCGAGGGCCCTGCGGATGCGTCGGCCACCGGACGGGCGCACCCTGGAAGTGACATGAGGGCAGTTGCATGCACCTGCGGCAGCGAGTCGGTGACCGCACCTGTGCCGACGGAAGGGACGGGGACGTGAGAAGGCAGGCCGAGAAGGTCTACAGCATCATCGAGGTGGCCCAGCAGGACGGGACGTGGGGGTACTCCGACATCAACTTCTCCGAGCGGCGCCCGGCCGGTTCCCCCGGGTCCGGCACCGGGCCGGAGTGGCGGCAGGTCAGTCCGTTGCCGCTCGCGGGCAGCGGTCTGGCGGCCGCGGGTTCGGAGGACGACCGGCGGCGCGTCCACTACCAGGAGCAGGACCGGGGTGTGGTCGGCACGGCGTACGAACCGTCGTCGCCGGACGGACGCTGGACCGGGTACCGCGTCCTCACCAGGGAGACCGGCGCCCCGGCCGCCCACGCGGGCGGCGCGGTGGCGGTGACGGGCCGGATCGGGGAGCTGCGGGTCTACTACCTCGACGGCGGGCAGGGCGAGGAGGGCCTGCGTCCGGTGCGGCTGGCGGAACGGGGAGCGGAGTGGACCTACGCGGCGTGCGACGAGGCCCCGCGCGGTTCCCCGATCAGCCCGCTGGCCGCGGTCACCACCGAACGGGGCGAGTACGCCTACTACATGGACACGCCGGGCCGGCTGGTCGAGGTGTCCTGGCTCGGCGAGGAGGGCTGGTCGGTCCATGACGTGACCTCCGGTGTCGAGGGGTGTCCGGCCCCCTCCGCGCTCAGCCGACTCGCCGCCGTCGGCCACGGGACCGACTCCCGCCTCGTGTTCTTCCTGGACGAGGACAACCGCCCGGTCCAACTGGAGCACACGGTCGTCGCGGGCACCAAGAAGCGGCCCGAGGGCGGCGAGGAGTGGCGGGTGCGCCGCCTGTCCGCGTACGGGGCGCCGGTCGCGGCGGCGGGCGGTCAGCAGGCGGTCGTGCTCTGCGCCGACGGTCATCCGCGGCTCTACTACCTGGACGTGGACCGGATGGTGGTCGAGGTGGGGTTCAACGGTCGCGGGTGGGAGGTCAACCACGCCGGGGCGGAAGCCGATCGGGGCACGGGGGCGCCCGCCGCGGCCGCGGCGAGTTCCCTGGCCGCCGTGCCGGAGGCCGACGGCCGGGCGGTCCAGGTGTTCTACCTGGGCGCCGTCGACCCGGGTGACGGCGCGGGCGCGGGTGATCACCACCTGATCGAACTGCGCGGGTCCGGGGCCCGGTGGAGCTCCCGCGACCTGGGCGCCGAGCTGGACCTCCCCGACGTCGCCACCGGCGTCCCCAGCCCGCTCGCCGCCATCCGCACCACCGGCCCGCGTGTCTACTACACCAGCGAGGAGTAGGCGGCGGCGCGGCCCGCGGGCCGTACGCGCGAAGGAGCGACCCATGCAGACGGACGACACGTACCGGGACGCCGTGAACGGCACGCTCGTGTCCGTGGACAACGGCAACCGGACCACCATGACGGTCACCAACGGCACCCCGGTGCACCTGCTGGTGTACTGGGTCGGCCTCGACGGCCTGCTGTACGGCCGCAACCCGCGGACCCGCAGGCTCGCCCCCGGCTACCCGGGCCAGGTCCTGGACCCCGGGGCGAACGCGACCTGGACGAACATCGACCGCACGTACTACTTCGTCGCCAAAGCCGGCTACTCGGGCGCCTTCGCGGCGGTCTGGTGCGCCGCGGAGGACAACGCCGCGGTGACCCTCACCGGCCGGGACCTGAGGGATCCGGACGACGTCGGGGAGACCCCGGTGCCGACCAGGTCCGTGATCGTCCCCCCGAACGGGCCGAGGATCCTGGTGGGCGCGGGCACGCTGCCGAACGGCAATCCCGTCACCCGCGAGCAGTTCTGGCAGCGCCTGCCGGAGTCGTACAGTCTCGCGGCGGGTGAGGAGAAGGCCGTCAACCACACCCAGACACAGGGGATGCAGTCGAACTCCTCGGACACCAGGACGGTGACGGCGTCGGTCAGCGCGAGCGCGAGCGCCGGCTGGGGCCCGTTCAGCGCCTCCGTCAACGCCTCCCTGAGCAAGTCCTCGACCAGGACCCAGCAGGTCACCGTGTCCACCCAGACGACGAGCTTCACCTCCAACCAGTACAGCAACGACACCGCCCACGGACGGCTGTGCCTGTTCTGGCAGCTCACGGACGTCCTCACGGTGTTCGACGCGACGGGGACGCCGCTGTCGTCGGTCGTCTCCGCCAAGGGCCCGACGGTCGTCTGGGGGCCGGTCGACGTCGATGCGCTGGACGCCGGGAAGCCGGGCACTTCCGCGCGGCGCGTCGACGCACCGGACGTGCCCGAGCTCGTCTCGGTGCGGCCGGCGGCCGGAGCGCCCCGACCGGCGCTCCCGCAGCGTGCAGGCACGGGCCGCGCTCCGGGCGCGGCGGCGTCCACCGGAAGCCGGAGGCCGTCATGACGACAACGCGTGCCCGCCCCCTGGGTGTGACCCCGGGCGGAGGCTACACGGCGGTCATCGAGGTGGCCCGGAAACCGGACGGCTCGTTCGGGTGGACCAACCTCAACATCGCCGCCGGGAAGGAGGTGGGCCCCGGCATCCTCCGGCCCGCCCCCTTCCCCTCCCTGACCGGCGGCTTCGCGGCGACCGGCTGGGGTACCGACAGCCGGCGGGTCTACTACGCGAACACCGACGGCGCCGTCGGCGAGTTCGCGACCGACGGGGACGGCTGGACCTACCACAACTTCACCAGCACCGAGGGGACGCCCGCGGCCGCCTGGAACAGCCCGCTGGCGACCGGCGGGATGCGGTCCGGGACGATGATGGTCCACTACGCGGACGAGACCGGCCAACTCGTCGTCATGAAGTTCACCGGCAGTTGGACCTGGGGCGCCAATCCCGCGCTCCCCCGGGTCCCGGAGTGGAGCCCGCTGACCGCGCTGCACAACGGGAGGGGCCGTTTCGGCTACTACTTCGACGCCGACGACCACCTCACCGAGGTGGAGGAGTACGGGGTGGCCGGCAGGTTCACCGATCTCACGAAATACGTCGGCCTGCCCGCCGCGTCCCCGATCAGCGGACTGTCCGCCGTGGGCTGGGGCAGCGACAGCCGGCGCGTCTACTACGCCGACCGCGAGGACAACGTCGTCGAACTGGTGGGCTTCGGGGACGAACGCGGCTGGAGGTGGCAGAGCCTCACCCCGCTGAGCGTCAGGCAGGCCAAGGCGGGCAGCCCGCTGGCGGCCGCGGCGAGCTCCCAGGGCCTGGCGGGCGTCGCGCTGTGGAACCGGGCTTCCGAACCGTTCTGGGCGGGCCGGGTGGGCGGATGGCGGAGCCAGGAGATCCGCGCGACCGGGGACGGATCCCGTCCGGTGGTGGCCGCCAACAGCTCCGTGGCGTCCGCGGTGGCCGGCGACGGCCGCCCCTGGGTGTCCTACGTGGCCGAGGACAACCACCTCGCGCTGTGGCGGGGGCCGCAGGAGGACCGGCTGTGGTGGGACCTGACCGCCGACCTCGGCCTTCCGGCGGCCGCCAAGGTGGCCACGCAGGGTCCGCTGGCCCTGGTCCACACCGAGCGCGGTCCTCGGGTCTACTACCTGACCGACGAGCCCGAATTCTGACCGACCCCGCTCCGCGCGCGGACGCGCGGCAGGCGATCGGAGCCCACCATGCGCATGACCGAGACCTACCAGGCGGCCCTCGACGGGACCCTCGCCTCGCCCCCGAAGAAGTCCCGGGCCGAGGTCCTCGTGATCAACGACCTCTCGATCCCGCTCGACCTCTTCTACCTCGACCAGTCCGGCGACCTGTGCGGGCCCGTCAACGGGCGCTGGACCGCGGGCGTGCCCGGGCTCGTGCTGGAGCCCGACGGCGGCAGCGTGGTGATCAGCGGGGACTGCTGGGCGGACGGCTACTGGCTGGCCAAGTCCCACTACTCCGGTGCCTTCGCCGCCGTCCTGCGGAACCTGCCGGGCAAGAGCACCATGACCTTCTCCGGATCCGACCTGCTGGACCCCAACAACATCGGACCGGTCCCCGAGCCCACCGCCGACGTGCTCATCCCGCAGGACGGCCCCAGCGTCCTGGTGGCCACCGGTCCCGTCCAGCACGGCGCCACGACCCGCACGCCGGTGACCGTGCCGGGGGACGACCAGACCGGCCTCGGCGCGTCCGTCACCCGTGAGCAGTTCTGGCACTGCACCGGCGAGTCGTACAGCCTCGCCCCCGGGGAGAGCCGGACCGTGAGCTACACCGTCACCCAGGGGAAGCAGGACAGCAGTTCGGAGTCCGACACCACCAACGCCTCGGTCGGCGTGAGCGCGAGCGCCGGCTGGGGACCGTTCAGCGCCTCCGTCTCCGCCTCGCTGAGCGAGTCCTCCACCACCACCCAGCAACTCACCGTCTCCACCCAGTCGACCTCCTTCGTCTCCAGCACGTACATCAACCTCGGCCAGTACCCGGAGCTCAACCTCTTCTGGCAGCTGACCGACGTCGTCACCGTCCACGACCGGACCGGACAGCCCCTGGCCTCCGTGATCTCCGGCGAGGCGCCGTCCGTCGTCTCCGGCCCCTGGGAGGTCCAGGAGATCGAGGAGACGAAGAAGAAGAAGCTGGAGCAGAAGGCCGGCCACGACCGGCCCACCAGGAAGTGAGCGGACCACGGGTGCGCACGGCCGCCCTGCGGTCAGGCGCCGTGCCAGGACCTCCAGAGCGCCGCGTAGCCGCCGTCGGCCGCCAACAGCTCGGCGTGGCTGCCCAGTTCGGTCACCCGGCCGCCGTCCATGACCGCGACCCGGTCGGCGTCGTGGGCGGTGTGCAGGCGGTGGGCGATGGCGATCACGGTCCGGCCCTTGAGCACGGCCGCGAGCGAGCGCTCGGTGTGCCGGGCCGTGGTCGGGTCGAGCAGGGAGGTCGCCTCGTCCAGGATCACCGTGTGCGGATCGGCCAGGACCACCCGGGCCAGGGCGAGTTGCTGGGCCTGCTGGGCGTCCGGGCGGTATCCGCCGGGGCCGAGTCCGGTGTCCAGCCCGCCCGGCAGCCCGTCCACCCAGTCGACGTCGACGGCGGCCAGCACCGCGCGCAGCTCCTGGTCGGTGGCGTCGGGCGCGGCGATCCGCAGGTTGTCCCCGACGGTGCCGAGGAAGACGTGGTGCTCCTGGGAGACCAGCACGACGTGGCGGCGCAGCAGCGCCGGCTCCAGCTCGGCGACCGGCACCCCGCCCACCGTGACCCGGCCGGCGCGCGGCGCGTCCGCTCCGGCCAGCAGCCGGCCCAGGGTGGACTTTCCGGCGCCGGAGGGGCCGACCACCGCCAGCCGCTCGCCCGGGCGGACCGTCAGGTCGACGCCGTGCAGGACGTCCCGCTCCCCCTGGTAGGCGTACCGGGCGCCGACCACGTCGATCCGGTCGTCGGCGGGCCGCCCGCCGCCGGCCGCGACCGGCGCCTCGATCCGTCCGATGCCCTCCACCCTGGCGAAGGAGGCGTTGCCGCGCTGGAGTTGGTCGACCCAGAGCAGGACCTTGTCCAGCGGCTCGGCGAGCTTCCAGAAGTAGAGGGCGCAGGCGACCACCGCGCCGACGCTCACCGCGCCGGTGCCGCGCAGGGCTCCGCCGATCAGCAGGATGCCCGCGACCGGCGCGATGTACGAGAACTCGACCACCGGGAACAGCACGCTGCGCAGCTGGAGCGTGTGGGTACGGGTGACCCGGCAGCGCTCGATCGCCTCGGCGGCGGCGGCGATCCGGCGCTCCTCCAGGCCCAGCGCCTCGACCGTCCGGGCTCCGGCGGCGGTGGAGCCGAGCACCTCGGCGACCTCCGAGGTGGCGGCGCCCTCGGCGAGGTAGCCGGCGTGGGCGCGGCGCAGGTACCAGCGGGTGGCGAACCAGATCCCGGACAGGCAGAGCACCCCGAAGGCACCCAGCAGCGGGCTGACCGCGAGCATGGCGGCCAGGATGAGGACGACCTGGACAAGCGCGACCGACACCTCGGGTCCGGCGTCGCGCAGGGTGGTGCCGACGGTGGCGACGTCGGCGGTGCCGCGTGTCATCAGGTCACCGGCGCCCGCGCGCTCGCCCACCGGGGCGGGCAGGGCGAGCACCCGCTCGACGAAGCGCTCGCGGATCCGGGCCAGGGTCCGTTCGCCGAAGCGGTACGCGGTGTACCGGGCGAAGCGGCCCAGCAGCAGCTGCGCCAGCGCGAAGCCGAGGATGCCCAGGGCCAGCCGGTCGACGTGGCCGGTCCCGGACCCGGTCCGGACGTCGTCGATGATCCGGCCGAGCAGCCAGGGGCCGCCCAGCCCGGCGATCGCCGCGAGCCCGTTGAGGGCCAGCATCGCGACGACCGCCCGGCCGTCCTGGCGCACCAGGCGCACGGCGGCCCGGCGGACCTCGGGGGCCCCGGCGACCGGGAGACCTCCGCCGCCCGGTGGTGTCGGAGCGGTCATCGCACAACCTCCTCGGGGAGCGTGGTTCCGGTGGCCAGGGGCTCGGCAGCGGCGGGCCCGGTGGCACTGGACGCCGTGGCGGCGGGCGCGGCCGGCTCGCCGTCGCCGCGGGCCACCAGCGCGCGGTAGCCGGGCTGCGAGGCGAGCAGCCCCCGGTGCGGACCGGCGGCCACCAGGCGGCCGTCGGCGAGGTAGCAGACGGTGTCGGCCTGCTCCAGCAGGACGGGGGAGGTCGAGGTGAGCGCGGTGGTGCGCCCGGCCCGCGCCCGGCGCAGCCCGGCCGCCATGGCCGCCTCGGTGTGGGCGTCCACCGCCGAGGTGGGCTCGACCAGCAACAGCACCTCCGGGTCGGCCAGCAGGGCGCGCGCCAGGCGCAGCCGCTGGCGCTGCCCGCCGGAGAGGTTGCCGCCCCCGGCTTCGACGGCCGTGTCGAGGCCCTCGGGCAGGGCCTGCACGACGTCCTGCGCGGCGGCGTCCCGCACGGCCCGGGCGATGGCCGCGTCGGTGTGCTCCGAGCGGCCCCCGACCACCGTCCGCAGCGGGCCGGCGAAGAGGTCGGCCTCGTTGTCCGCCACCACGATCCGGCGGCGGACCGCGGCCGTCGTGACCTCCGCGAGCGGAACGCCGCCCCAGGTGGCGGCGGACTCGCCGTACCGGCCGAGCCGGTCCACCACGGCCGCGGACTCGGCCGGGCGGGCGCCGACGATCGCGGTCAGCCGTCCCGGGGCCAGTTCCACACCGCTGTCGGGGTCGTACAGGGCCGCGGGGCCCTCGGGGGCCGGGCGGAGGGTCGCGGCGTCCTGGACGGCGGGTGCCAGGTCGAGCAGGCGGACCACCCGCCCGGCGGCCACCAGTCCCCGGGTGAGGTCGTACCCGCTCTCGATGAAGCCGGCGACCGGCACCACCAGGACGGCGACGTAGCCGTAGACGGCGACCAGGGTGCCGACCGTGATGGTTCCCTCGGCGGCCATCCGGGCGGCCAGCCAGGTCACCAGGGCGAGGAAGAGGGCGGGCAGCCCGACCGCGAGTGCCTGGATCCAGCTGGTCACGGCGCCGACCCGGTAGCCCTCGGCGCGCAGCCCCCGCGAGCCGTCGCGGTAGCGGCCGGCCAGCAGTTCCTTGCCGCCGATGCCGTTGAGGACGCGCAGGCCGCCGACGATGTCCCCGATCCTGGCGGTCAGCACGCCCTGCCGCTCGCGGTACTGCGCCTCCGCGCCCTGGAGCCGCTCCAACAGCGGCCCGACCAGGACGGCGAGCAGCGGTACGCCGAGCAGGACGACGGCCGCGAGCAGGGCGGAGACCGGAAGCAGCAGCGCGGCCGCGGCGAGGTACGCGACGACGGCGCCGACGCCCGGGCCGGTGATCGTCAGGGTCTGGCTGATCCGCGCGACGTCGCCGGTCCCGATGTTGACCACCTCGCCGACCGAGACCCTGCGGGGCAGTTCGGCCCCCAGCCGGGTGACGTGCGCGACCACGACCTTGACCGTCCGGAAGGTGGCGTCCATCCGGACCCGCGTCATGGTGCGGTGGCGCATGATGCCCAGCCAGGCGTTGAGCGCCGCGACGCCGACCAGTGCCGCCACCCAGCCGACCAGGACACCGGTGTTCCCCGGTTGGAGACCGTCGTCGATCGCCCGCGCCATGAGGTACGGCGGGAGCATCAGGCAGACCATCCAGCAGGTGCCCAGCGCCGCTCCGCCCACGACCCTCCGGCGCTGACTGGCCGTCAGCCACCACAGGTAGCGCGCCGCGCTCCGGTGATCGGGAGCACCCGGATCCGCGTACGAGTCCATCATGTGGGACACCCTAGGTGTCGCTCCGAAAGCCGATCAAGGTCTTTACGCTGATCGCGACCAGGGTGGATCTGATGATCATTCAGATAAAAGGCCTGGTCAAGGGGTGGTCAACCCCCGGGCCCGGCGGCCGATCGGGCGATCCGATCACGCTAAGATCATTTCGCAACACGACGCGAAGGAGAGCTTGTGGCGCGGGTTGCGGTGATGGGCGCGGGCATCAGCGGGCTGGGGACGGCACTGATGCTCGGGCGGCGGGGCCACACGGTCACGGTGTTCGAACAGGACACCCGCGAGGCCGGGGACGACCCGCACGAGGACTTCCACCACTGGGACCGGCCGCGGGTGCCGCAGGCCGTCCAGCCGCACTCGTTCCTCGCCCCCGTGCGCACCGTGCTGCGCGCCGAGGCCCCCGACGTCCACGCCGACCTGCTGGCGCGCGGGGCCCAGGAGTACCACGACTTCGACTGGTTCGACGAGCATCCGCCGCACCGGGACGGGGACGAGGAGCTGGTGACCCTGCGCACCCGCCGGATCGTGCTGGAGGCGGCCCTGGCGGCGGCCGTCCGACGGGAGGCCGGCGTCGAGGTGCGGCGGGGCCGCCGGGTGCGCGGCCTCACCGTCGAAGCGGGCCGTCCGCCCCGGGTCACCGGCGTGCGGACGGATGCCGGAGCGCACGCCGCGGACCTCGTCGTCGACGCGGCCGGGCGCCGCTCGCCCGTCCCCCGCTGGCTGGTCGCGGCCGGCTGCCGCCCGCCCGTGGTCGAGAGCCACCGCGCCGGGATCGCCTATCTGTGCCGCTGGTACCGGCTGCGCGCCGAGGGCCCGCGCGACCCCGGCCGGGTGCGGCCCGGCTCGGCCGCGCCGTTCGCGCTCGCCGGCGTCTTCCCCTCCGACAACGACACCTTCGCGGTGAACCTGGTGCTCTCCACCGGCGATCCGACCCGCGGCGCGCTCACCGACCCCGCCGTGTTCGAGGCCGCCGCCCGTCGCTTCCCCGCCACCGCCGCCTGGCTCGACCTGGCCCCCGAACCGCAGTCCCCCGTCCTGGCGATGGCCGGCCTGGACAACCGCTGGACCTCCCTCGTCGACGACGCCGGCCCCGTCGTCATGGGCCTGGTCAACGCGGGTGACAGCCTCATGCACACCAACCCCACCCTGGGCCACGGCGTGGCCCTCGGTCTGCGCGCCGCCCAGTACCTCGCCACCCACGCCGACCGGATCGCCGTCGACCCCGCCGGCTACCACGCCTGGACCGCCGAGGCCCTGCGCCCGTGGTACGACGCGCAGGTGACGGCCGACCGGGCCAACGAGCAGCGCCTCACCGACGACGCGCCGCTCCCGGACCGCCGCGCCGCCGCACTGGCCGCCTGCGCCTTCGACGACCCCGTCGTCATGCGGGCCCGCGCCCAGGTCCGCCACCTGCTGCGACCGGCCGACGACGCCTACGGCACGGACGAGGTCGACCGCCACGTCACCGCCTGGCTGGCCGCCCGCCCCGGGTTCGCCCCGACGCACGACGGCCCGACCCGCGACCAGTGGGACGCCCTGATCCCGGCCTGAGCGCCCACCGTCGGTGGTACGTCGTAGGGTTGCCGCTCGGATCCCGTCCACGCGACCACCCCGGGAGCAGCCCATGTCCTCGCTGGAAGCCCTGCGGGCGCTGCTGGGCGCCCCCACCCGTCCGCACCGACCGGCCGGAGCGGACGGGTGGGCCGGGGTCGAGCGGTACGTCGGCCGGGCGCTGCCCGGGGACTTCAAGGCGTTCCTGGACGAGTACGGCAGCGGCGCCGTCTCCGGCGAACTCCTCGTCTTCCATCCGGAGGGGTCGATCCCACTGGCGGTCCGGATGGCCGGGATCCACTGGACGTTCTCCGAGCGCCGGCGCAGGGCGCTGGAGCGCGGCGACGCGCGGCACCTCCCCTACCCGTTCCACCCCGAGCCCGGCGGGCTGATCTCCTGGGGGTTCGACCAGAGCGGCCACGAGCACTTCTTCCTGCCGTGCGACCCCGATCCGGACCGGTGGAAGGTCGTCACCATGGTCCACGAGGAGGGCTGCGAGACCTTCGACGGCTCGTTCACGGACTTCGTCCTCGCGTTCGTCCGGGAGCTCTCCGAGCTGGACCGGGACCACGGCATCGACCCCGCCGCGCTGGAGTTCCTCGAACCGGAGGACCTGGAGGAACTCGCCGCCGAGGAGGGGATCGGCCCCGTCCCGCCGGGCTTCGAACCGTTCTGACCCCAGCGGCGGGAACCGCGGGAGGAGCGACGGGAACCGCGGGAGGGCAGGGACGCGTGACGGGCGGTGGGGCCAGGGGGCAGGATGGGGCGCATGTGCGGTCGCTTCGTCTCCACCACCACCCCGTCCGATCTGGCGGACCTGCTGCGCGCGTCGGTGTGGCCGGCGACGGAGGCGTCGGCACCGTCCTGGAACGTGGCGCCGACCGACCAGGTCCCGAGCGTGCTGGAACGGGTCGACCGGGAGACCGGGGAGCTCACCCGGCAGGTGCGGTCGCTGCGGTGGGGGCTGGTGCCGTCCTGGTCCAAGGATCCCGGCTCCGGGGCGCGGATGATCAACGCGCGGGTGGAGACGGCGCACGAGAAGCCCGCGTTCCGCAAGGCGTTCAAGGAGCGGCGGTGCGTGGTGCCCGCCGACGGCTACTTCGAGTGGCGGCCGGTCCCGGCGGCCGAGGGGCGCAAGGCGTACAAGCAGCCGTACTACCTGCACCGGCCCGACGGCGGTCTGCTGCTGATGGCGGGGCTCTACGAGTTCTGGCGCGACCGCGCGGTGGAGCACGACGACGACCCGGCCGCCTGGCTGGTCACCTGCACCGTGCTGACCACCGAGGCGACCGACGCGGCCGGCCGGATCCACGACCGGATGCCGGTCACCCTCGCCCGCGACGCGCTGGACGAGTGGCTGAACCCGTCCGTCACCGACCCGGGCGAGGTGCGTGACCTGCTGCACGCCCCGACCGGTGAGCTGCTGGTGCGCCCGGTGGCCACGACGGTCAACAGCGTGCGCAACGACGGCCCCCGGCTGCTGGACCCGGTCGAGGACCCGCTGCCGGAGGTCACCGGGGGCCACTACACCTGAGCGGCGGCCGCTCTATGACCTATCCGCGTCGTTCTTAGAATGGCCGGATGGAGGACATCGACGCGATCGCGCTGCTGCAGGACCCGGTACGCCGCCGCCTGTACGAGTACGTGGCGGCCCAGGGTCGCGAGATCGGCCGCAACGAGGCGGCCGAGGCGGCCGGAGTGGCGCGCACGCTCGCCGCGCACCACCTGGACCGGCTGGCCGAGGCCGGACTGCTGGAGACCGGCAGCCGCCGGCTCACCGGCCGTTCGGGCCCGGGGGCGGGCCGGCCCGCCAAGGTGTACACCCGGGCGCGGGCGGAGCGGACGGTGTCACTGCCCGCGCGCGACTACCGCACCGCCGCCGAACTGCTCGCCGAGGCCGCCGAGGAGGCCGGGCTGGACTCCGGGCTCGGCGCGGCCGCGCGCCGGCGGGGCGAGGCCCTGCGCACCGCGGCGGGCCCCTGCGACGGCCTCGCCGGGGCGGTGGAACTGCTGGCCGCCCGCGGCTACGAGCCGTACCTGGAGCAGGTCGGGGACGCGGGCCCTGAGGTCCTGCGGATGCGCAACTGCCCGTTCCACACCGTCGCCGAGCACTTCCCGCCACTGGTCTGCGGCATGAACCTGGCCCTGCTGGAGGGGCTGATCGGCACGGGCGGCCCGCTGCGCGCCCGGATGGACGCCCGCCCCGGCGAGTGCTGCGTGATCGTCGAGGTTTCTAAAAACAATGCTGATTGACATAGAAATCGGGGCCGTGCTGGAATGCGGGACATGACCGCGCCCACGCCCGCACCCGCGCCCGCCGTGCCCACCGCCCACCTCGCCCAGCTCAACGTCGCCACGCTCAGCCACCCGCTCGACGACCCGCGGATCGCACCGTTCGTCGACCTGCTGGACCCGGTCAACACCGCCGCCGACGGCGCGCCCGGCTTCGTCTGGCGGCTGGTGGGGGACGGCGCCGCGGACGCCACCGGACTGCGTCCGGCGGGCGAGGACGTCATCGTCAACCTGTCGGTGTGGGAGAGCCCGGAGGCCCTCTGGGACTTCACCTACCGCAGCGGGCACCTGGAGGCGGTTCGGCGGCGGCGCGAGTGGTTCGAGCGGCACGTCCAGGCGCACCTGGTGCTCTGGTGGGTCCCTGCCGGGCACCGGCCGGGCGTCGAGGAGGCGCTGGAGCGGCTGGCGGACCTGCGGGCGAACGGGCCCTCCCCGCGGGCGTTCACCTTCGCCTCGGCGTACCCGGCGGCCGACGCCCCTGTCAGTGCTGCGCGGTAACGTCGAGGCATGTCGATCACCGCGGTGTCGATCACCGCACATCTGCGCGCCTCGGTGGAGCTGCCGGACGGCGCCGCGCTGGTCAACGGCTTCGCCCTGGAGCGCCGCGGCAACGGGCCGCGCCGCGCGCTGCTGCGGCGCGGGCGGGAGTTGGAGGTGTACGACCTCGACCGGCTGCTCGCCGGGGATCCCGCGCCGGCCGGGGTCTTCCCGGTGCCCCGACCAGGGTGGGAGGACGGCGGGCAGTCGGTGAGTCCCGACGGATCGTTCGCGGTGTTCGCCGGCCAGCGCGCCGTGCGGGCCGTGGCCCGGGACGGGTCGACGCTCTGGGAGCACCCGCACACCTGCTGGGGATGCGGGAGCAACCACCCCCGCACCGCCGACGAGCGGGAGCCCTGCCCCGCCCGCGCGCACGGGTCCTGCCTGGTCTCCGACGACGGCCGGCTGGTCTGGGCGCACATCGCCTCGGTGTCGGCGGCGCAGCACTGCCGGGAGCACTGGGTGGTCCTGGACGCAGAGGACGGCGGGGAGTTGGCCCGGCTGCCCCTGCAGAGCGACTCCTCCGGCTCGTTCCAGCTCTCCCACCCGGACGGCGCCCACGTCGGCCTGGGCATCGGCATGGGCCAGGACGGCGTCCTGCTCCACTGGGCGCGCCGGGACGGCGCGGAGCTCAGCAGCTGGGACGTCAGCCAGGAGCTGGACCGCATCCTGGCGGACGTCCACCCGGGCCACCCGGGGTTCCTGACGGTCGAGCACGGCGGCGCGGACGTGCGGCTGCACGCACTGGACGGCACCGTGCTCGCCGAGCGGGAGCCCGAGCAGGGCGAGGACGAGGACCCGCCCTGCTGGGACCACGGCTGCGGCTTCGTCGACGCCGACACCGTCATCGCCTCCACGCTCGACTCCGACTACGACACGGACCGCGCACGGCACTGGCTGCTGGACGCCCGCACCCTGGAGATACGGGGCAGGGTCGACTATCCCGACGGTCCCGTCGACAGCTATGTGCGCCCGCTCGGCGACGGCACCTGGCTGACCTACGACGACAAGTACCGGACGCTCGACCGCTGGAGCACGACCGAGGAGTGAGCGCGGCCGAGGCGTGAGCCCTGCTGAGGTGCGGGCCCGTCAGTCCAGCGGGAGGGCCATCTCCAGCTCGCGGGCGGCCGGGTCGAGCGGGTACGGCTTGGTGGTGCCGGTGAAGGCGAAGCCGCGGCGGCGGTAGAAGGCGGCGGCCCGGCCGTTGTCCTCGTGGACGGTGAGCAGCAGGCGCCGCGCCCCTGCCTCGTCGCGCGCCCAGGCGACGACGGCGTCCAGCAGCAGGTCCGTCACCCCGCGCTCGCGACCGCGGTGCTCCGGGGCGACCCAGACGCCGACCAGCAGCGCCGCATCGGGCTCGGGGGTGAAGCCGATCATCGTACCGACCCACTCCCCCGGCGTCCCGGTGACGGCGACCAGACCGACGCTGCCGGGCTCGTTCACCCGGCGGACCCGGGCCTGCCACTCCTCGTCGCCGTGGGCGAGCGCCGTCTCGTGGGTCTCCAGGAAGGCCATGGGCGTGTCGAGCAGTTGCGCGAGACGCACCTCTCTCAGCCGCTCCCAGTCCTCCAGCCCGATCCGTTCGATCCGGTAGCTCATGGCCGTGCCTCCCCGTGAAGACGATCATTCTGTCGGCTCAGGAGCCTAGATCACCGGCCAGGGCCGCCGACAGGGCGTCGGCGCAGGTCAGGGACGGCCCGGTGGATAGGGTGCAAAAGGGCACGCGGACCGTGCGTCCCGTTCCCCGCACCCGCGCCCGCACTCGCACCCGTCTCAGAGGAGCCCGCCATGCCGACCGCCCCCGCCGCCGAAGCCGCCGAACCGTCGATCGCGCGGTTCGGGCTGGGCACCGCGGCCGTCGGACGGCCCGGCTACATCACGCTCGGCCGCGACCTCGACCTGCCCGCCGACCGCACCGTCGACGCCCTGCGCCAGCGCACCCACACCCTGCTCGACGCCGCCTTCGCCGCCGGGGTGCGCTACTTCGACACCGCCCGCTCCTACGGGCGCGCGGAGGAGTTCCTCGGCGGCTGGCTCGCCGCCCGGCCGCAGGCGGCGCGGGAGGTGACGGTCGGCAGCAAGTGGGGCTACACCTACACCGCCGACTGGCGGGCCTCCGGCGTACCGGTGCACGAGGTCAAGGAGCACTCGACGGCGGTGTTCGAGCGTCAGATCGAGGAGACCCGGGCGATGCTCGGCGGCCTCCCGGACGTCTACCTGGTGCACTCGGTCACGCCGGACAGCCCCGCCCTCACCGATCCCGCGCTGCACGCCGGGCTCGCCGCGCTGGCCGCCGAGGGCGTCCGGGTGGGCCTGTCCACCAGCGGCCCGGCGCAGGCCGCGGCGGTGCGGGCGGCCCTGGAGGTGACGGTCGACGGGCGGCCGCTGTTCGCCGCCGTGCAGTCCACCTGGAACCTGCTGGAGCCCTCCGCCGGCCCCGCCCTCGCCGAGGCCCAGCAGGCCGGGTGGCTGGTGGTGGTCAAGGAGGCCATGGCCAACGGCCGGCTCGCCGACCGCAACGCCACCGGCCCCGACACCGCGGCGCTGCGCACGCTCGCGGCCCGCACCGGCGCGTCCTGCGACGCCCTCGCGCTGGCCGCCGTCGCCGCGCAACCCTGGGCGGACGTGGTGCTCTCCGGCGCCGCCACCACCGGCCAGCTGGCCTCCAACCTGGAGGCCGTCGGGCTCACCGTGGACGCCGCCGGCCTGGCCGGCCTCGCGGCGCTCGCCGAGCCGGCCGAGGAGTACTGGCGCACCCGCTCCGCGCTGCCCTGGGCCTGACGGCGCCCGACCCGCCCGGCCCGCCCGACCCGCCCGGCCCGCCCGACCCGCCCGGCCCGCCCGGCCCGCCCGGCCCCTCCGCCGCCCCCGTCAGCGCGGGGCGCGGCGGACCGTCAGCATGTCCTGGGTGTGGCCGATGGCGTAGCCGCCGTCCGGCCGGGTGAAGTGGCGCCGGACGTAGGCGGCCAGGTCGGCGCGGTCGGGCAGCGGGTCCATGACGGCCAGGTCGGCCACGTTGACCATGAACTCGGCGACGTCCACCGCCTCGTCCAGGCGGTCGGTGCGGTAGTGCAGGTCGAGGGCTTCGAGCGCGTACGCGTACTCCGCGGCGGGCCGCTCGGCGTCCTGGGCCGCGTCCTGGGCCGTCTCCCAGGCCCGGTCCTGGGCCGCCAGCTGCTCGGCCAGCGGCCGCAGGTCGTAGCGCGCGCCCGTGAAGTGCGCGGCCATCCGCATGCAGGGGCTCTCCGGGTTCTGGAGCACCACCAGCAGCGTCCCGCCGGGCGCCACCCAGTCCAGCACCCGGCGCACCGTCGGCAGCCAGTCCCGCGGCGGCACGTAGTACAGCACGTGGGAGAGGTGCACCAGGTCCGCCGGCCCGGGCGGCTCGGCCGCGCCGACCGGCTCGGGCAGCACGAGCGCGTCCGGGCAGGCCAGCCGCAGCTTCTCGCGCATCGCCGCGCTGGGTTCGACGGCCACCGTGCGCTCGAAGTACTGCGCCAGGTACGCGGTGGTGCGCCCCTCGCCGGCGCCCACGTCCAGCAGCATCCGGCGGTGGTCCAGCCCGGCGACGACCTCGCCCAGCCGGGCGTGGGTGAGCGGCTTCTCGTCGGTGCCCGCGAGGAACAGCTCGAAGGCCCGGCGGTAGTCCGGGCCGGCGACGTCCAGCACCCGGACCGGACCGGCCCCCGCCGCCCTCGTTCCCGTCTCCGTCCCCATACGACGACCTCCTCCACGACGGCATGACCTGCCGGGCCAGTGCACCCCGCCGGGGCGCGGTGCCGTTGCAGGTACGTTCCTGCCCGCGTGTCCGGCGACGGGCGGGGCGTCGGCCGCCCCCGCTGGACCTCCGCCGTCCGACACCCGTGCACGCCACGGCCATGTCCACGATCGCCTCGCCCGGCACGCTCGGGGCTGCCGGAGAGCGCCACCGCGCCGACCGCGCACCACCGCCCCTCCGCATCACCCCGCCGGAAGGAAGACGACCGCCCGTGTCCCGTACCGCCCGCCCCCGCCACTACCTGATGTGCCGTCCGACCCACTTCACGGTCGACTACTCGATCAACCCGTGGATGGAGCCGGCGAAGCCGACCGACGCCGCCCGCGCCGTCGCCCAGTGGGAGCAGCTGTACACGCTCTTCCGGGACCTCGGCCACACCGTCGAGCTGATCGAACCCGTCCCCGGCCTGCCCGACATGGTGTTCGCGGCCAACGGCGCCACCGTCGTCGACGGCACCGCCCTGGTGGCCCGGTTCCGGCACGCCGAGCGGGCAGAGGAGGCCCCGGCGTACCGGGAGTGGTTCGACTCGCGCGGCTACCGCACGGTGGTGCAGGCCGAGTTCACCAACGAGGGCGAGGGCGACTACCTGCTGGTCGGGGAGCGGCTGCTGGCCGGGACGGGCTTTCGCACCGACCGCCGGGCGCACGCCGAAGCGCAGCGCGTGCTCGGCCGCCCGGTGGTCACCCTGGAGCTGGTCGACCCGCGCTACTACCACCTGGACACCGCGCTCGCGGTGCTCGACGACGACGAGATCATGTACTACCCGGCCGCGTTCTCGCCGGAGAGCCGCGCCACGCTCGCCGCGCTGTACCCGGACGCCGTGCTCGCCTCGGACGAGGACGCCGCCGTCTTCGGCCTGAACGCCGTCTCGGACGGCCGCCGGGTGGTCCTGCCGGAGGCCGCGGTCGGGCTGGCGGCCCGGCTGCGCGCGCGGGGCTTCGAGCCGATCGGGATCGACGTCACCGAGCTGCTCAAGGCGGGCGGCAGCGTGAAGTGCTGCACCCTGGAACTGCGCGGCGCACCCGCCTGACCTGCCGTTTTCGCCGGCGGCCGCCGGCGAAAATCCGGTGTCCCGCGACGGCCGGCCGGTGTTAGGGTCGTCCGGCCGGCCGCGGGACTCCGGTGCGACTTCCGAAACGTGCCTCTACAGCGATGATTCGCAGTTCGTGCCCCCATTCCCCGGCCGGCATCCATCACGGAACCGCGCGGGCGGGACCGCGCGGACGGGACCGCGCGGACGGAAGGGGACGGGGCGGTGGAGACGTACGGCGACCTGGTCGCCGCCGAGGACGTGCTGCTGTTCGTCAACGCCGCGATCACCGGCACCGGCCAGCGCGAGTTCCACAGCGGGGCCGCCGAGCAGCAGCTCTCGCTGGACTTCCTGCACACGTACATGTGCGTCAACTACCGGGGCCCGTACGCCGCCGCGCTCGCCCTCGACATCAACGACCACAACGCCGCCCTGATCGTCCGCCGGCTGCTGGAGACCTCCCGGGAGGCCACCGAGGAGCAGCGGCGCACCGAGGGCCGGCTGATCGCCCGCCGGCTGGAACTGCTGCCGCCGCAGCGGGTCTACCGGCTGATCGGCGAGCTGCGCCGGGCCAGGGTCAACAACCGCCGCACCCGCGCCATCCTGCGCGACTGGCTGGCCGCGCGCCCCGACCAGACCCTGGACGCCGTCAAGTACCGCGCCGGGCTCAAGCGGGCGCTGCGCCACGCCCACCTGCGGCCCGCCGAGGCGGAGACCGGCGACTTCCTGTACGCCCCGGGCCGGCGGGCCAAGTACCGGGCGCCGCTGCTGGACGCCTGGCGGCGCGCCCACCACCAGAAGGCCGCCGTCTTCGAGCTCCCCTACACCGTCGCCGAGTCCTTCGCGCAGCGGCACGGCATCCCGCGGGCCGCCTTCCTGGAGCGGATCGCGCCCCGGCTGACCACCCTGGAGCGGCTGCGCCTGCAGGAGTCGGCCCGTGCCCACGGGGCCGACGCCGTCGCCGCGGACCTCGCGGCAATGCCGCTCACCCGGCTCGCCTCGTACGTGCTGGGCCTGCCGCCCACCGACCGGATCGCGCGCCGCGCGGAGCTGACCGACGCCCTGCGCGGCTCGGCGCGCCGGGCCGCCCGCGCCTCCGGGGGTGTATCGGCCGGGGGCGGCTGGGGCCGGGTCGCCGCCGTACTGGACGACAGCTGGTCGGCGTACGGCTCGGGCGTCAAGCGCCGCCGGCCGCTGGCCGCCGCGCTCGCCTGCCACTTCCTGCTGGAGGCGCTGGCCGACGAGTACACGGCGCTGTGGACCTCCGGGCGCACCGACGCGCTGCTCGCCCGCCCGTCCGGACCGACCCCGCTCGGCCGCCGGATCCTGGACGCGCTCGACACCGCGCCGCAGCGGCTGGTGATCGTCTCCGACGGCTGGGACAACGCCCCGCCAGGCCTGGCCGCCGAGGTGCTGCGGGTGTGGCGCACCCGGCTGGACCCGGAGCACCGGACCAGCATCGTGCACCTCAACCCGGTCTACGACGCGGAGGGCTTCGACGTGCGCCGGCTCGCCCCGACGGTGCCCACGGCCGGGCTGCGCGACGCCGAGGACCTGCCGGCCCTGGTGGAGTTCGCCCGCTTCGCCGAGGGTCGCACCGACCTCGCGGAGCTGACGGCGCACCTCGCGGCCCGCACCGCGCGCTTCCTGTCCGCCGCTCCGGAGGGGACCGTCCGATGAGCCCCGCTTTCCCCGCCGGCCCGCCCGCCTTCCGTCTCGACCTCACCGGCCTCGACACCCGGCCCGCCCAGGTGTGGGGCGGGGTGCGCCTGGTCCCGCTGGTCCGCCCGGAGCCGATCGCCGACCTGCGGCTGCACCAGGAGCTGTACGAAGCCGAGTACGCCGCCGTCCCGGTGGGCCGCCGCGCCACCTACCACTCCTATATCCCGCACGGCTTCGTCGCCGACTGGACGCGCGACGGCACCCCGGCGGCCGCGTACGGCACCCGGCTCGACCCCGCCGCCGCCCCGTCCGCCACGCAGTCCGGCACGCCGTCCGGCACGCTGCCCGCCGCGCCGCCCGAGCGCGTCCGGGTCCGGGTGCCACGCCGGCTGGCCAAGCGCGAGGGCCGCACCCGGCTGCGCTTCCTGCCGCTGCACCTCGCCCTGGAGGGCTACCTGGCGCTGCACTTCGGCGGCCCGTCCATCGCCTGGGAGCAGTGGTCCGACCGGGCCCTGCGGCGCGGCCTGTCCCCGCGCGCCGAGGAGGCCTACTCCGGCGACCAGGTCCGCGGCCTCGCCGACGCCCTGCGCGTCTTCGAGCTCCACCCCGGCCAGTGCGGCCTGCTCGTGTACGTCGCCGACGCCCTCGCCGCCGCCTTCGTCGTCCCGCACCCCGACGACTACCGCGCCCTGCACCGCACCCTGCTGCTGGACCTCTACGGCGAGCTGATCCACCACTACGCCCTGCTGTCCGCCCCCGTCCCGGACTTCCGGGCCGACCTGCGCGGGGCCGGCCCGATCAACTCCGTCGCCGACCTGCGCGCCGCCGTCGCCCGGCAGGAGCACGCCTGGACCGCCTTCCACGACGACACCATGGCCGGCGGCCTCCTGGACACCGCCTACCGGGCCCGCACCGTCCACCGCCTGGGCCGGTTCACCCTCAGCCGCTTCCTGCCGGAGTTCCGGCCCCGCCGGGAGAACCACATCGGCGAGGCGGTCACCGACGAGCACGGCCGCATCGCCTACCTCAAGACCTTCCGCCTCCCCGAACCCCAGATCCGCCGCGGCTACCTGCTGGACCGCCTCGCCGCCCACGACTGGCACCTGCCCACCACCGCCACCGCCCTGAACCTCACCGAACCCCAGCTCGCCCTCCGCCTGGACGCCGCCGGCTTCGGCGAACTGCTCCGCCAGGACGTCCTCGGCCACTACCGCCGCGCAGCACGCGGGTAGCGCCCGACCTCCCTCGTCGACGCCGGACCTCGGGCGATCGTTGCTGACGAATTGTCAACAAGTGCCGCTCCACTCCTTGACGGTGTGCGGACAGCGCTCTACAACGTAGTCAACTGCCGGGCGCCGGGCCCCACTTCCTTCGGCGTCGCCGGCCGTCTGCCCGCTCGTCCCCCCACCGAGAACGAGGCACCCTCATGCGTTTGCACCCCTGCCTTGCCCTGGCCGCGGCCGCCATCACCCTGGCCGTCGGTGCGCTGCCGGCCGCCGCGGCGCCCGCCGCCGGGTCCGTGCTGACCGCCGGCGGAACGGCCGTCGCGGTCGGCGACGTCCTTCAGGCGCCGCTCGCCGCCGGCACCCGCGCCACCTTCTCCTCGGACACCACCGGCTCGACCGGGGTCTTCTGCGGCACCTCGCCGCTGACCGCCAAGGTCCTGAGCAACCCCGCCGCGCCGGGCACCGCCACCGCCTCCCTGACCGGCCTCACCTTCGGCTCCTGCACGGCCAACGTCACCGGCGTCACCTCGGTCAAGAGCCTCACGGTCGGCAACCTCGCGTACGGCGTGACGGTCGCCGACTCCGCCGGACTGCCGGTCACCCTCACCGCCGGGCCGGCCGGACCGATCCAGGCCTCGGCCGTGCTCAACAGCTGGTTCGGCACCCTCACCTGCACCTACCAGCTCAGCGGCGCCTTCACCGGCAACGCCGACAACACCGCGCACGCCCTGGTCTTCCGCAACGCGCACTTCGTCAAGAGCGCCGGTTCCGGCCTCTGCCCCGGCGAGGGCTACTTCTCCGCGACCTACGGCCCGATGGCCGACTCCACCCAGCCCGGCGGCCCGGCGGTCTCCGTGAACTGACCCCCGGCCCAACCCGACCCGGCCCGCGAGCGGTGTGCCCCCGCCCACCGCTCGCGGGCCGCCGCCGGAAGGGCCGCCGCCAAAAAGTGTGGCGCCGGTGATCCCGACGTCGCTAAGCTCGCGCCGATGATGATTCCTTCTCTTCACGAAGTGGGGGTCCCGTCCGCGCAAGGTGAGTGCTGATGGTCATGCACTCCGCGCGCGGGGATTCCCGGCTCTCCTTCTGGCTGCACGTGCGCGAGTTCGCCGTGCCGGCCTCGGTCATCGAGACGACGACGGCCCGGCGGCTCGCCGGGGACTGGGCGGGGGCGTGTGCCGCCGCCGGAGTCGAGGTCGACCTCGATCTGCGCACCGCCGCACGCCGGTACGGGCGCGAACTCGCCGCCCGGGTCCGGGGCGACCTCCAGGGGTTGGCACCCGACCTGCTGCGCTGGCACCTCCCGCGCATCGCGACCGACGGGCTGCTGCGCCCCGGGCTGACCGTCCCGCTCGCCCGGTACGGTGACGTGCGGCTGGTGGTGCGCACACCTCCCGCCGGGGCGAGCGGCACGCAGCGGTTCGGGCTCGCGCTGCACGACGTCCGCGACGGCACCGCCGGCCGGGCGAACGCCCACCCCCACCCGCACCCCAGCCGACGGTTCCGGCTCGACCTGCACCGGCACCTGTGGGACGCCCGCCGCAGCGGCGAGTTGGCCGTCCGCCTCGGCGGCCCCGAACGGTGGGTGGCCGAGGCGCGGATCCTGCTCCGGACCGACGGGCACCCCGACGGGGCCGGCACCGTGCTCGTCAGGCTCGGGGCACGACGGCAGCTGGTGGTGGACACGGGCGACGGTCACGCCATGCCGCCCGACCTGCCGCGGCTTCCGCTGCTCCCGGACGCGGCGGCCCACGTGCCACCCGACCTGGAGCTGCTGCGGGCCGGGCTGATCGGGCCCGAGCGGCTGCACCCGCTGGTCGCCGAGGCCCTGGCACCCGGCCACTCGGTAGCCGCCGGCAGCCCGGATCCCGGTCCCGGCCCCGACGGGCCACGCCTCGTCGACTGTCGCGGGGCCCGGCACCGGATCGGCCTGGTCGACGGGGTGCTGACGGCCCTGGACCACTCCCCGGCGGAGATCCGTCGCGAGGAGCTGCTGATGGCCCTGACCGGCACCCCTCTCCCCTGCCTGCAGGCCGTCGACGACGCGCACCGCCGCCCGGAGAGCCTCGCCGACGTCCGCGCACGCCTGTTGCACGGCGACACCGCCGGCGCGCTGTCCGGCTGGGCGCGGGTGGTGCGGCTCGGGGGTGGCTGACGGCTCCCGGCCGGCTCAGGCGATCTTGGCGCAGAGGGGGTCGGCGGAGCCGTGCCGGAGGGTGAGGGTGCGGTAGCCGGTGGCGCCGATGTCGACGGTGTAGACGCCGTCGACGGTGTAGAGGTCGCGGGGCAGGCTGCCCGCGCCGGTGCCGAAGCCGAGCAGGATCGGGCCGTGCGCCTGCCAGGTCTGCGAGCCGTCGGGGCGGTACTCGACGTGGGAGCGGCCGCCGGCGTCGGCGTCGTGGTGGGCGCCGGTGAGGGTGTTGGTGAGCCGCATGACCAGGGCGCCCCGGTAGGCGACGCGGCGGACGGTGCCGTCGGGGTCGGCGGCCAGCACGTGCCGCTCGACACGGTCGACGACGGGTTCGAGGTGCACGGGGAAGTCGCAGCGGGCGCCGGCCGGCAGGTCGAAGGACGGCGAGGGCCAGGGCTCCCAGCCGCCGCGGTCGTCGGCGCCGGCCGTCGGCGCCGCGGCCAGGACCGCGGCGAGGGCGGTGGCGGCGGTGGCGAGGCGGAGCGGAATACGGTGCACAGCGGTTCTCCTGACGGTTCGGCGGACGGTGCGGCTCCCCAGCCTGACAGCGGCCCCTGACCGGATTCAACCACCGTCTCCCCGCTCGGGCCGCCCAACTCCTTGACGATTGCATGACATTGACGGACCATCATGCTCGCGGCGCCGCACCCGCCTCCTCCACCGTTCCGTCCCTACGGACCCCCACAGGAGGACAGTCATGCGACTGCCCCGTCGAGGATCGCCCGCCACGGTCACCGCCGTCCTGCTGGCCCTCGCCCTCGCCGTCCCGCTCACCACCCAGGCCACCGCGCAGCCGGCCCCCGCGGCCGCCGCGAACGCGGGCCCCGATGCCACCTTCGCCCGGCAGTACCGCCTCGACGGCCCCCGGACCGTCGCCGAGCGCACCGCCGTCGCCGCCACCGGCGCCTCCGTCGACGCCGTCCGGCCCGACTCGCTGACGGTCACCGCGACCCCCGCCGAGGTCGCCCGGCTGCGGGCGCTCGGCTGGTCGCCCGTCCCGCTGCCCGGCCCCCGGTACGGCGCCGAGCCCGGCCTGGAGGGCGTCGGCGCGGCGCTTTACGACTTCCCGTCCGCCGACTCCGGCTACCACAACTACGCGGAGGCCTCGGCCGACATCGACGCCGTCGTCGCCGCGCACCCCGACATCATGAGCAAGCGGGTGATCGGCACCTCCTACGAGGGCCGGCCGATCGTCGCCGTCAAGATCAGCGACAACGTCGGCACCGACGAGGACGAGCCCGAGGTGCTCTTCACCGCCCACCAGCACGCCCGCGAGCACCTCACCGTCGAGATGTCGCTCTACCTGCTGCACGAGTTCGGCGACAAGTACGCCTCCGACCCCCGGATCGCGAACGCCGTCAACAGCCGGGAGATCTGGGTGATCCCGGACCTCAACCCGGACGGCGGCGAGTACGACATCGCCACCGGCCGCTACCGCAGCTGGCGCAAGGACCGCCAGCCGAACCCGGGCAGCAGCTACGTCGGCACCGACCTCAACCGCAACTGGGACTACCGGTTCGGCTGCTGCGGCGGCTCCTCCGGCTCCACCTCCAGCGAGACCTACCGGGGCAGCGGACCGGAGTCCGCCAAGGAGACCAAGGTGGTCGCCGACTTCGTCCGCGGCCGGGTGGTGGGCGGCAAGCAGCAGATCACCGCGGCCATCGACTTCCACACCTACAGCGAGCTGGTGCTCTGGCCGTTCGGCTGGACCACCGCCGACACCGCCACCGGCATGAGCGCCGACGAGTACAACACCTTCGCCACCCTCGGCCGCTCGATGGCCGCCACCAACGGCTACACGCCCGAGCAGTCGAGCGACCTCTACATCACGGACGGTTCGATCGACGACTGGCTGTGGGGCGCGCAGCGGGTGTTCGCCTACACCTTCGAGATGTACCCCGGGCCGAACGGCGCCAGCGGCTTCTACCCGCCCGACGAGGTGATCGGACGCGAAACCTCCCGCAACCGGGAGGCCGTGCTGCGGCTGGTGGAGACGGCCGACTGCGTCTACCGCGCGATCGGCAAGCAGCAGCAGTACTGCGGCATCGCCAACTGACCGCAGGAGAAGCGGCCCGCCCGGACCCCCGTGGTCCGGGCGGGCCGTTCCCCTGTCGGCGAACGTGCCCACCGGAAGGGTCCGTTTGGGTTAGGAAGGTGGTCCGGGGCGAGTGGAACGAGGGGAATCCATGACCGGTACCGCGAAGTTCGGAAGGCTCTACCGACGGTCGTTCCCGGTGCGGTTCACCACCGTCACCCTCGCCTACCTGCTGGCGGTCGTCGCGCTCGCCTGGCTGCTGTCCAGCCGCGACCGCCACTTCCCCTGGTTCCCACCGGGGTTGCTCTACATCGCGGCGATCCTCGGCTACCCCGTGCTGCTGCTCGTCCCGTGGCAGTGGACGCAGGCGGTCTGCCGCGAGCACCGCACCGGGCCGCTGGCCAGGGCCGGCCTGGTGGCCCTGCTGCTCGGCGGCGGGGCCTTCGCCGCCCTGTCGCTCGGCCGCGCTGAGCAGCAGGCCCTGCACGAGCGGGGCACGGCGGTGGCGGCGGCGGTGGTGCGCCACGAGGAGGATCCGGGCGACCCGGAACTCGGCGCCTCCGCGTCCTACCGGTACGTGGTGCGGCTGCCGGGCGGCGGGGAGGAGTCCTTCTCCGCCGACAAGGACGAACTGCCGCTGACCGAGCAGCCGGTGACCGTCACGGTCGACCCGCTCGGCAAGGTCGACAGCATCGCGGGCACGCCCCCGTCCGCACCCGCCACCGCGCCGTGGGCGGCATCCTTCGCGCTCGCGTTCGCGGGGGCGCTGACGGTCGCCGCCGCCACCCGCTTCCATCCCCGCGCCCGCCCGTCGGCCTGACCCGAGAAGCAGTTCCACCCCGGCCCGGGCCGACGGCCCCGGCGACGGCGGTCATCCGGAGGGCGTCCGAACGGCGCCGGGCGAGGCCGCGGTCAGGACGGCCCCGGGCGGGCGTAGGCGGGCGAGAGCGAGGCAGGCCGTGGTCGTGACCGCCATCGCGGCGATGCCGACCACCGCCGCCGTGGTGTAGGCGCCGTCCTTCGGGAAGGGATGGCCGGCGTCGGTGCCGGCGGACAGGATCAGGCCGCCCATGGCGCTGCCCAGGGAGTATCCGACGCTGCGGACGACGTAGTTGAAGCTCATGGCGCTCGACGTCTCACTCCTGGGGGTGACGGCCAGGATGACGCCGGGCAGAGCGGCCGAGAAGCCGCCGACGCCAAAACCCAGCACGCCCATGGCCACGAACAGCTCGGCCGGGTTCGACCGGGCCGTCGCGAAGAGAACGAACCCGCCACCTACGACGACGGCGCTGCCGGCCAGGAGCAGGGGCGCGTCGATCCGCGCCCGGACCCGAGGCGTGAGCTTGCCGGCGACGAACCCCAGCGCGGAGAACGGGACGAGGACCAGCCCGGCGACGAAGGTGGTCAGCCCAAAGCCGTAGCCGGCGCTGTCCGGCGTCTGCGCGTACCGGGTGATGAGCGTGAGGAGGAGGTACATGCCGATCCCGCCGACGAACGTGGCGATGTTCGCCCCGGCGACCACCGGGTGCCGAACCGCCCGGACGTCGACCAAGGGCGTCTCGCTACGCAGCTCCGAGGCGGTCCAGACGCAGAGCAGGAGCACGGCGACGACGGCGAGGAGCACCGCCACGACGAGGTGCCGGCTCCACAGACTCGTCTGGCTCGCGAGGAACAGGACGAGGAACAGTCCGGCCGCCAGGAGCAGCGCCCCCGCCGCACCCACCGGGGCGGAGCGGCCCTCGGGAGCCATCGGCATGGAGCGCCGCGCGGCCAGGAACGCGATCGTGGTGACGACCAGACCGAGGCCGTAGGCGGCGCGCACCCCGCCGACCTCGGTGAGCAGCGCGGCAAGCGGGTAGCCGATTCCGGCCCCGATGATCGAGACCACCGAGAGCAGAGCGATCGTGGCCGCGCTGCGCTCCTCCGGGAGATGGTCCCGCGCCACGCCCATCATCAGCGCTGTCAGACCGAGCCCGACGCCTTGAGCCGCCCGCCCGACGAGCAGCCACGCGAACGGCAGTGGCAGCACCGTGAGCGCACTGCCGACGACGACGACCGCCAGCGTGACGAGAATCGTGGCACGTCGGTGCGGGCCGGCCCCGAGCCGGCCGAGGACGGGTGTGGCGACGGCGCCGGTCAGCAGCGTGATGGTCAGCGTCCACTGCGCGCTGTCGAGTGAGACGTGGAAGGTGGTCGCCACGCTGGTGATGAGAGGCGTTCCGAGGCTGCCGACCGCTGCCACGACCAGGGCTATGAACATCAGGGAGGGGACCAGCCGCCGCGCTTCGGAGCGCCCCGGGGTTCCGGCGGTCCCGCCGACCGGCCACCTCGTCGAGGATCGCCACGTCATTGTTTCGGCCCTTCTCGATCCTGGTCGTCGAGCGCCGCCAGATGCAGCAGCGCCGGAAGAGCGGCCGCCAGGGCCTCGACCTCGTCGTCGGTGAGGCTGCCGATCAGTCCTGCGAACGCATCGACACCCGTCTGGCGCCGCGCCCGGACGTAGGACGCGCCGGCCTCGGTCAGGAACACCAGCGTGACCCGCTTGTCGGACGTGTCGCGTCTCCGCTCGACCAGCCCGGACTCCTCCATCACCCGGACCAGGACGGTCATCGCGGGCTGGGTGACGCCTTCGATCGCGGCCAGATCGGTGATGCGCCGTGGGCCGGTCCTGTCCAGGGTCGCCAGGGTGGCGGCGGAGGTGAGGCTCATGTCGCGGGGAAGGCGTCTCACAGCCCTGGTGGCCAGTCCGTAGAGGACTGACCCGATGTCGGTGGTAGCGCCACGCGCGGCGTCTTGACGGCCCATGGCTGAAGCATAGTCGATTTATATGAAGTCTTTATGCATATGGCCGAGCGGCTCTGCCCGCGGATCTCCGCCGCCCACACCCCCCTTTACCGCAGGCGGTGCCGTGGTGCGGGCCCCAGCGGCGTGCTGACGCGCCCGCACCACGGTGGAGTCCACCAGGATGTCCCGGTCGAGTCCCCCGTCCCGGTTCACACGGCGGGGGATTCCATGCGCTGATGTGACGTCAGAGGCTCTTGACGCTCTCGATGCGCTCCACGATCAGTTCGCAGAGTTCGTGGGTGCGCAGGGCGTCGTGGGCGTCGAGGGTGCGGCCGGTGCGGACGGCGGCGAGGAAGGCGAGGACGACCTGCTCGATGCCGCGCTGGCGGGCGACCGGGACCCAGTCGCCGCGGCGGCGGACGGTGGGCTGGCCGCGGTGGTCGATCACCTCGGCGAGGTTGTGGACCTCGCGCTTGGAGTCGGCGCCGGAGACCTCCAGGATCTCCTCCGTCGATCCGGAGAGGCGGTTCATCAGGCCCAGGGCCGTGAAGCCGTCGCCGGCGAGGGTGAGGACGACGTGCTCGACCAGGCCGTCACGCACCCGGGCGCGGACGTCCACGTGCTCGATCTCGCCGGGGGCCAGGAAGCGCAGGGTGTCGACGACGTGGATGAAGTCGTCGTAGACCAGGGTGCGGGCGGCCTCGGGCAGGCCCTCGCGGTTCTTCCGGAGCACGATGAGGTCGCGCGGGCGTTCGAGGGCCTGGGCGTAGCCGGGGGCGTGGCGGCGGTTGAAGCCGACCGCCAGGGAGCGGCCGGTGCGGTCGGCGAGGTCGACCAGGCGGCGGGCGCCGTCGAGGGTGTGGTCGAGCGGCTTGTCCACGTAGACGTCGACGCCGGCGGTGAGCAGCTGCTCGACGATCGGCACGTGCTGGTCGGTCGCCGCGTGCACGAAGGCGGCCCGGATGCCGCTGTCGATCAGTCGGCCGAGGTCGGTGAACCGCTGCTCCGGGGCGATCCGGTACGCCTCGCCGAGCCGGTCCAGCTTGGCGGCGTCCCGGGTCATCAGCCGCAGGTCCAGGCCGGGCAGCGCGCCGAGGACCGGCAGGTAGGCCTTCTGCGCGATGTCACCGAGCCCGATCACCCCGACGGGCAGTGGGGCGTCGGGAACAGCGGTCGAACTCATCAGATCTCCACAGGTGCGTGAGCCGGTGTCGCCCCCACCCTATGCACCGCCCGAACAAAACCGAACGGGGCCGGACCGGCCCGGGCCGGTCGCGGACCGGGCCGGTCGCGGACCGCCGGGTCCGCGACCGGCCCCGAGGAGGGATCAGGGGCAGAGCTGGTGGGTCGTCGGGGTGCACTCGGGGTCGGGGTCGATCGGGCCGGTGCCGCCGGGGTGGTAGTTGGACCACCAGAGGGGGGTGCTGCCGTAGTAGACGACCAGGTTGCCGCCGTTCTGGATGGCCAGGTAGGCGCCGGGGTGGCGGCCGGTGCGGCTCTCCCAGAGCGGGCGCCACGCGGCGTCGTAGGCGGTGAGGTTGCCGTCGGCCTGGACGTAGAAGTAGGTGCCGAGCCCGTAGGTGCCCACGGCGGTCCAGATCGCGACGCCGTTCTTGTAGAGGACGACGTGCCCGTCGTACTGCTGGTACAGGACGGTGCTGCCGTCGGGCGAGGACCAGCTCTGGCCTCGGGTCAGGCCGGCGGTGGCCTGGATGACCGTCTGGTTGGCGTCGGAAGCGGGAGCCGCGGCGACCGTGACGGCAGCGGCGGGGGCGGAGGCGGGGGCGCCGTCGGCCGCCTGGGCGGGAGCGCCCAGCAGCCCGGTCGCCATCAGGACGGCGCCCAGCGCGACGCCGGCGCGGGGAACGAGGGAACGCGCGATGCTCATGACGGACACTCTCCTCAAGTCACTTCTCCGAACGGCCTGCTGTTGGCCTGCCGAGGAGAAGTCTCACCGCACGCGAACCGGGCGGGCAAAGCCCTTCGACCCAGCCCGAATCCGGACACCGGTCGGCCGCGATCCCCGGCTCAGGCGGTCGACAGCCCGGCCCGGCGCAGCAGGTAGAGGCCGGAGGCGGCGGCCAGCACGGCCATGCACGCGGCGAAGACCAGGCCCGCGTCCGACAGCCCGAGGGGCTGGGCCAGCAGGCCGACGCCGATGACGGGGATCGAGATGCCGAAGTAGGCGACGACGAAGAGCGCCGAGAGCGCGCCGCCGCGGTGTTCGGCGGGGGCGGCGGCGGCGATCTCGCCGACCGCGCCGCGCAGGCCCATGCCCTGGCCGGCGCCGCCCACCAGGGCGGCGAGGACCAACGGCGCCAGCAGGGTCCAGGCGAGCGACGAGGCCAGCAGGGCGAGCCCCGCGATGAGCACCAGGCAGCCCAGCGGGATGGCCCGGGCGGTGCCCAGCTTCGGCACCAGGAGCTGGCCGAGCGTGGAGCCGAAGAACGCCAGGAAGACGATCAGGCCGGTGGCCGCGTGGTTGTGGACGCCCAGGCCCTGCGCGAGGAAGGCGGGGCTGACCGAGGTGAAGACACCCAGCAGCGAGAAACCCGCGAAGGCGGCGAGGCCGGCCGGCACGAAGACACCGCGGACCTCCGGCGGCAGCGACGGCCGGCGCGGGCGGGCGGTGCGCAGCGGCCGGGCGCCCGCGACGGTCTCCGGCAGGGAGCGGAGGACCGCGAACGAGGCGGCGAGCAGCACCAGGTGCACGGCGAACGGCAGGATCAGCGGGTGCGGCGCGTACTCGGCGAGCACGCCCGACAGCAGGGGTCCGCAGCCGAGGCCGCCCATGTTGGCGGCGGTGGCGGCGAACGCGGCCCGGGCCCGGCGGCCGGGCGGGGCGAGTTCCAGGACGTAGGCGGTGGCGGTGCCGGTGAACAGGCCGGCCGACAGTCCGGAGAGCAGCCGGCCCAGGCAGAGCATCGGCAGGCCGCCCTCGGCGAGGAAGGCGACGGCGCTGCCCGCCGCGCAGGTCAGCCCGCAGAGCAGCACGGGGCGGCGGCCGACGGAGTCGGAGACGTTGCCGACGAGCAGCAGGACGCCGATGACACCGAAGGCGTAGATGGCGAACACGACCGTGACCATCAGTTCGGAGAAGCCGATCTCCTCCTGGTAGAGGCCGTAGAGCGGGGTGGGCAGGGTGGTGCCCGCCATGCAGACGGCGAAGGCGGCGGCGGCCCCGAGGTAGTCCAGGTGGCGCGGGGTCCGCGGAGAGCCGGTCGGACGATCGGTCACCAGCCCACGGTAGGCGGCCGGGGACGGGCCCGCGGCGGCGGGCTGCGCCGAATGGCCGCCCGGGTGACCGGTGCGGGCGCCGGTCCGGGGCCGGGCAGCGGTCCCGGGTGCGGTCCCGGCACCGGGCGGGGTGCGGGCGGGGGCGGCGGATCGGGCAGCACCGGCGGCGGGCCGGGCGGCACGGGATCCGGCCCGCCGGGGCCGGGCACCGGCCCGGGCAGCGGTCCGGGGCCGGGCGCCGGTCCCGGTCCTGGGGGCGGGGTGGGGCTGGGCGGCACGGGGTCGTTCGGCGGCGTTCCCACGGCGGGTCGTTCCTCTCCGGTCCTCGGCTGCGTTCCCGCGCGCGGCTACCCCGTCGGCCGCCGTCCACACCCGCCATCGGCGGCACGCTACGGCCCGTGGCGGACGCTACGACCGGTGACGGGCACTACGGCCCGTGACGGGCACTACGGTCCGTGACGGGCGCTACGCCCGGTGACCGGGTGCGCCCCGGGCCGCCGTGCGGTGGAGTGCGGCGAGCATCGCGGCGAGGGCGGCCGTGACCGGGGTGCCGCGGGTGCGGCGCTCGGCCCAGCGCCAGTCGCCGTCGGGGTTCACCTCCAGGAAGACCGGAGTGCCGGCGCTGAGCAGGAAGTCGAAGGCCCCGTACCGCAGCTCCATCGCCGCGGCCAGGGTGCGGGTCGCGGCGGCGACCCGCGCCGGGGGCGACGGCAGGAGACGGACGTCGAGCCGCTCCGGGGCGGTCCACGGGTCGGCGGGGTCCGCCTTGCCGAGTTCGAAGGCGTACAGCCGCCCGGCGACGAAGTACACCCGCAGCTCTGCCTGGTGCTCGACGTACTCCTGGACCAGCACCGGCGGTCCGGGGCGCGGGCCGTCCCCGCGACCGGCGGCGAGGTCCGCCCGCTCCAGGACGGTGGGGAAGACGCCGTGCAGGCGGCCCGGCACCGGCTCGACGAAGTGCTGGTGGACCGCCTTGACCACCACCCGCGGCCCGTCGAAGGCGTCGCCGACCAGGTGCGGATCGGTGGTCAGCACGGTGCGCGGGGCGGCGACGCCGTGCCGCCGGGCGAGCCGGAGCTGGGAGAGCACGCCGGGGCGCTCGGGGCGGATCGCCGTGCCGGAGAGTTCCGCCAGCTGCCCGGCGGCCGCCCGCCAGGAGTCGCGCAGGAAGGCGGTGCGGGCGGAGTCGGGAGCGCGGTCGTCGCCGGCCGCCAGCGCGGACGCGGCGAAGTGGCGGATCCAGGTGACGGTGGGTGTCAGCGGGCGCCCGTTCAGGCGCACCGCGCGGTCGTCGGGCCCGACCGTCAGCGAGGTGGCGGCGAGCTCCTCGGCGTTCAGGCGGACGGTGCGGATCCCGGCGCCGATGAGCAGCCGCTCGACCGGGTCGAGGTCGGTGTCACAGGCGCGGCTGAGCAGCAGCACGCACCGCTCCGGCGCCGGGCTCACGTCGAACACCCGGCCCGGGTCGTCGAGTTGGGCGAGGAAGGGGGAAGCTTCAGGCATCGGCGTCGGAGGTGGCGAGCAGGTCGTCGGCCATCGCCAGCAGCTTGACGACGGTCGCGGCCACCTGGTCGGGAGCGGTCGGCAGACGGTCGGCGACGCGCTGCAGCACCGCCAGGTCGAAGGCCGGCGGCTTCGCGGTCACCGGCGCCGGGACGGCCGGGCCCGCGGCCGAGCCGGGTGCCGACAGGAGTTCCAGCACCGTCGCCATCTCGGTGGCCAGCAGCCCGAGCGAGGCCATGTCGCCGAGGTCACAGCGAGGCCGGCTGTCGCGGTCCAGCACCGACAGCACGCCGACGCAGTCGCCGTCGCAGATCAGCGGCGCCGCCATGATGCCGCGCGGCACGTAGCCGGTGGACTCGGCGGCCGAGCGGGCGAACTGCGGGCTCTGCGCCACGTCGTCCACCATCACCGGCTGGCCCGTCATCAGCGCCCAGCCGGCGATGCCGGTGCCGGCCGGGAAGCGGCTGCCCAGCAGATGGTGCTCGCCCTCCCCCGCGACCGCCGCGAAGACGAGGTCGCCGTCGCTCTCGTCCACCAGCAGGACGGAGGCCGCGGCGGCGCCGAACACGCTGCGCGCGACCTCCACGATCGACTGGAGCAGTCTGCGCCGGTGGGTCTCGGCACTCTCCAACGGGTCAGTCGACACGCGCACCTCCATCGGGTACGGCTACGTTCTCGGCGGCCAGGTAGAGGACGGACTTGAGCTGGAAGGGGGTGAGCGCGCGGTGCTTGCCGAGAATGAGCGCGCAGATGCCCGCGATGTGCGGCGTCGCGAAGCTGTTCCCGGTGCTGAGCAGCTGCCGGCCACCGGGGCCGGCCACCGGGACGCGCACGCCGCGGGCGTAGAACTCCACCGGCGGTGACGGGTTGTAGTAGTAGGTCATCGGGTTGGGGCTGTCGTGGCTGGCCACCGAGATGACCGAGGCGAACGGCCACGGGTAGCTGCGCACCGGCATGTTGTGCGCGGAGGCGACGATGACGCAGCGGCGGAAGTAGGCGGAGTCGGCGAGGTCGCGCAGGGCGCCGCAGAACTCGGCCTTGGTGGTGGACAGGCTCAGGTTGATGACGTCGTAGCCCTCCTCGATCGCCCAGGTCAGCCCGGCGAGCAGGGCGGCGCCGCTGCCGTGTCGGCCGCCGGACAGGACGCGCACCGAGGTGAGCGCGACACCGGGGGCGATGGAGCGGATGACGCCGGCGCAGGCGGTGCCGTGGCCGGCGGTGTCGGCGGGCTCGGTGGCGACGACGGCCAGGGTGCCGTCCTCGGCCCGGACCACGTCCATCGCCCGCTCCAGGCCGCCGACCAGCGGGTGCGCGGCGTCGATGCCGCTGTCGAGGACGCAGACCCGCACCCCGGATCCGTCCGCGCCGCCCCAGGCCCACTCCCGGGTGATCCGGCCGCCGAGCGGGCTGACGTCGAAGGGCTCCTGCGGCACGGTCGAGACGGGCAGGCTCCAGGCGGGCACACCCGGGAAGTGGTCGCGGGCGGGGCGGCGCCAGGGCGGCAGGTGGAGGGCGGTCATCGGCCGTCGCCCCCGTCCGTCCGCCGCACCGGGCCGGCCGCCCCGGCGGCGAGCCAGGCCCGGACCCGTCCGGCGGGCAGGGTGGCGCCCTTGGCCTCGAACATCCGCAACGCCTCGGTCCCTTCCGCCGTAGCCCGCCCGGCCCGGCCGGCCGCCCGGAGCACGATCGCCCGGTCGAGGAGGGTCTCCCCGATCAGGCAGGGGTCGTCGGAGCCCGCGCTCAGCGCCCGCGCCGCCTCGGCCGCGGCCAGCGCCTCGGGGTGGTGGCCCCGGGCGCAGGCGATCCGGCCGCGCAGGGCGACGGCGCCCAGCCGGGCGCGCGGGTTGCCGCCGTCCGCGCCGTCGGTCGCGCCACCGTCCGCGCCGCCGGTCAAGTCCGGGGCCGGGTCGATCAGGTCCAGGGCCGCGGCGGCGGCGTCCGTACGGCCCTGGGCGAACAGCTCGCGGGCGATGGCGACCTCGGTGGTCCGGGTGTCCGGGGTGTGCTCGGCGGCGCGCAGCACGCCGAGGCTCTGCCGGTAGCGGGCCTCGGCGACGTCATGGGCGCCGGCCAGCGACTCGACGAAACCCGCGGCGTCCAGCAGCACCGCGTCCGCGAGGTCGGCGTGCACGTCGTGGGAGTAGCCGAGCGCCTCGGCGAGGGTGCGCCGTGCGCCCGTCACGTCGCCGCCCAGGGCCTCCAGGTGGGCGCGGGCGACGAGCACCGGGATCAGCAGCGAGCGGTTGGTGGCGAAGCGCCGGCCGAGCAGTGCGCACAGCTCCAGCGCGGCGGCCACCGGGGTGGGCGTCCACTGCGTCAACTCGCAGACCGCGCACAGCAGCCGGTCCTCCTCGTAGCCGTCGGCCAGGGCCCGGGCGCGGGCCAGCGCGAGGCGGAAGGAGCGCTCGGCGGAGGCGGTGCGCTCGGCGGCGAGTTCGAGGTGGGCGTGCAGCTGGTGCAGCCGGCACCAGCTGAGGTCGTCGCCCGGGTCGCGCTCCAGCCGCTCGGTGAGGCGCCGCGCGTCGGCGGCGACGTCGGCGGGTGCGGCGAGGCCCAGCCGCAGGGCGACGATGCCGTGCTGGATCGCCCGGGTGGCCGCGGCGCGCGGGTCCTCGGGCAGCGCGGCCTCGGCGGCGGCGAGCGCGGCGCGGCAGCGGGCCTCGTCCTGCAGCCAGATCCCGGCGTCGCAGACGTGCAGCGCCAGGGCGGTGTGCGCCGGATCGCCGGCGGGCAGCAACGCCCTTCCGCGTTCCAGGAGTTGGACGGCGGCGGGGAGGTCCTTGCGGGCCAGCGCCCGCATGCCCTCGGCGATCAGGGTGCCGGCCGCCGGACCGGCCAGGGCGGGCGGCCGCGGGTCGCCGGGGCGCAGTTGGCGGCGCAGCAGGCTGGTGGCCTCGACGTGGTAGGCGACGGCCAGCGGGTCGGGCGGACGCTCGTGGGAGAGCCGGTCGGCGAGGAAGTCGTGCCAGCGCTCGCGGCGGGTCTTCGGGGTGAACTCGTAGGCGGTGTCGCGCAGCAGGGCCTGGGCGAAGCGGTAGGTGCCGGCCGGTCCGGGTTCGAAGACCCGGCGGCGGGCGAGCCGGGCGGTCGCCGCGTCGGCGGCGGGCGGGGCGGTTCCGTCGGCCTCGGCCATCGCGCGCAGCTGGGTGCGGGTGAATTCGCGCCCGACGACGGCGGCGAGCTCCAGCAGGCCGCGTTCGGTGGCGGGGAGCCGGTCGAGCCGGGCGCCGAGCAGGGCTTGCACGGTGGGCGGCACCTGGGTGCCGGGGGCGGTCTCGGCGAGGACGTCCATCAGCTGCTCGGCGAAGAGCGGGTTGCCGTCGCACAGCGCGATGACCCGGCCGGTCAGCTCCCGGTGGTCGTGGACGCGGTCCTCCTGGGCGTGGACGTCGCCGCGCAGGGCCAGGCCGCCGACCAGGGCGGCGGTCTGCTCCCCCGTCATCGGCCCGAGGTCGACGGTGAGGGCGCACGGCGTACCGGCGGACCAGCCCGGGCGCAGCTCGAACAGCTCGGGGCGGGCGAGGCAGAGCAGCAGCACGGGGACGTCGCGCAGCCGGCCGGCGATCTCCTCGACGAGGTCGAGCAGGGTCGACTCGGCCCAGTGCAGGTCCTCCCAGACCAGGACCACCGGGCGGTGGCGGCCGAGCAGCGCGAGGAGGTGGCGCACGGCCCAGGCGATGTCCGCGACGCCGACCGGCTCGGGGGCCGGAGCGGGAGCAGCGGCGGACGTGACGGCGAGGACGGGGACGGCGGCGAGGACGGGGGCCGACTCGGCGACGGTGGCCAGGGTACGGGCGACCAGCCGCCGGGTCCGGGCGCCCTCGCCGTCCTGGTTGCCGTCCTGCCCGCCGTCCTCCCCCGCCAGCAGGCGGTCCAGGGCGGGCCGGCCGCCGGGCAGCGAGCCGAGCATCTCGGCGAGCGGCCGGTAGGTGATGCCCCGGCCGTAGGCGGAGCAGCGGCCGGACAGCACCACGGCCTCGCCGTCCGGCAGTCCGGCCAGGAACTCGCGGACCAGCCGCGACTTGCCGATGCCGGGTGCGCCGACGACGGTGGCGAGGCAGACCCGCCGCCCCTCGCGGGCCCGCCGGTAGCCGTCGGCGAGCCGTGCCAGCTCCCCGGTGCGGCCGATGAACGGGGTGAGCGGGCCCGGCCGGTCGGCCGCCGCCTCGGGGGCGGTGATCCGCCAGGCGGGCACCGGGCGGGACTTGCCCTTCAGCTCCAGCGGTTCGACGGGTTCGGTGCCGACCCGCGCGCGCACCATGGCGGCGGTGTCCGCGCAGACCAGCACCTCGCCCGGCCGGGCGGCCGTCTGGAGCCGGGCGGCGGTGTTGACGGAGTCGCCGACGACCCGGAAGTCGTCTCCGGGCCGGGTGATCACCACGACGTTGCCGGTGCAGATGCCGGCCCGGGCCTCCAGCCGTACCTGGTACTCGGCGGCGAGTTCGGCGGTCAGTGCGGCCAGCGCGGCGAGCGCGTCGGTGGCGGCGCGCACGGCGCGCAGCGCGTCGTCCTCGTGCGCGACGGTGGCGCCGAACGCGGCGAGGATCGCGTCCCCGATGAACTTCTCGACCACGCCGCCGTGTTCGGCGATGCAGGCGCCGCAGCTGGCGAAGTAGCGGTCCATGACGCGGCGCAACGGTTCGGGGTCCAGGCGTTCGGCGAGCGTGGTGGAGCCGACGATGTCGAGGAAGAGCATGGACACCTTGCGGCGGGACTCGCGCGGCTCGGGCGGCGGTTCGGCGGCGGCCGCGAGGGGTGCGCCGCAGCCGGCGCAGAACCGGTCCGCCTCGGCGGTGCGGCGTCCGCACGCGGCGCAGCTCACGGCCGGCCCTCCAGCGTCGGTTCGGCCGGTTCGGCCGGCTCGGCCGTGTCCGCGGCGGGCTTCGCAGCCGGCGCCGGGGCCGGGGCCGGGGCCGGCAGCGCGAGCCGCGCGTAGACGCCTGCGAGCACCACGAGCAGCCCGGCCACCGCGAAGACGGTGTCGATCGGCCCGAACCTCAGCCCGGCCAGCGAACCGGAGAAGCCCCGCAGCCCGCTGCCGACGAGCCAGCCGGAGAGCACCGCCGTCAGCATCGCCGCCAGCCTGGTGACCGGGTAGAACACGGCGACCACCCGGCCCCGGAACTCCTGCGGGGTGGCGGCCAGCAGCAGCGGCGCCATGGCGGTGTTCAGCATGGTGATCGGCACGATGAAGACGAACAGCAGCGCCACCGCGCCCGGGAACGCGGTCTGCCGCGAGTACAGCACCAGCAGGACGCCGCTGGCCATCAGCCCGATCCAGGTGGTGCGCCGCGCGCCGATCCACTGCACGACGCGGCCGGCGGCGAGCGCGCCGGCGATCCCGCCGATGCCCATCGCCATGCCCAGGTAGCCGTACAGCTCGGCGGAGGCGTGCAGGTTGCGGGTGGCGAAGAAGACGTTGAGGGTGCTGAGCGCCCCGGTGCCGAGCTGGCCGATCACGGTGAGCAGCAGCAGCGCGACCAGGAAGCGGTTGCGGGCGAAGAAGCGCAGTCCGGCGGTGAAGTCCTGGAACAGGCCGCGCCGTTCGGCCGCCTGTGCGCGCTGCTTCGCGGTGGCGGCGGCCGACCCGACGGGCGTCAGGTCCGCCCCGCGGATGGCGAGGTAGGACACCAGGTAGGAGAGCGCGTTGAACAGCAGCGCCCACTGCAGGCCGACCGTGAACAGCAGCGGCGCGGCGAGCGGCGGACCGATGATCCAGGCGGTCTGCCCGGTCGCCTGGGCCAGGCCGGCCGCCCGGGCGCGGTCGGCCTCGTCGGTGACCAGGTCGGCGATGACCGCGAACCGGGCGGGGGTGAAGAACTGGCTCGCCGCGTTGAGGGCCAGCACGGTGGCGTAGACGAGGGCGAGCCAGACGCCGGCCGGCAGGTCCTCGGCCGGTACGAAGGAGACGGCGGTCAGCACCGCCACCAGGACGCCGCGCAGCACCTCGGTGCCGAGCATGGTGGCGCGCTTGTCCCAGCGGTCGACGAAGACGCCCGCGAGGGGGCCGACGAACATCACGGCCGCGCTGGTCGCGAGGACGACGCCACTGACCGCCTGCGGGCCCCAGGACCTGCCCTCGGCCAGCACGGTGGCCACCCACAGGACGAGCGTGGTGCTGAACACCGCGTCGCCGACCGAGGAGACGGCCTGGCCGAACCAGAGGCGGGTGTAGGTGGGGCTGATCAGGGTCGGCCGGAGCCGGGCGAGGGTGGTCATGCGGCGCCCTCCGCTCCGAGCAGCAGCGTCATCAGGGCGGTCACCAGGGTGGTGTGGTAGGCCTTGGCGAAGTAGCCGGCGGGCGGGTCGGCGGCGCTCGCCCGGGTGGCGGCGGAGCGTCCGGGGACGGAGCCGTCGGGGCGCTGGGCGCGGGCCAGGCAGCCGACGGCGGCGGCGCCCTCGGGGGTGCCGGGGGCGTCCAGGCCGAGGCAGACCCGGGTCATCACGAGTTCGGCGGCGAGGTCCCACCAGTCGTGCCGCACGCAGTGGTCCAGCAGTCGGGCGACCAGGGCGGCCGCGTCGGCCACCGCGCCCTCGGGCAGGCCGGGGCCGGTGCGGGCGAAGTCGCTGAGGTAGAAGCTGGAGTGGGTGAGCGCGTACGCCTCGGGGACGGTGACGGGCGGCTCCTCGGGGCGGCTCGCGGCGCCTCGCGCGTCCCGGCGGTCGCGGCGCGCCGCGCGGGCCAGGGCGGTGGCGGGGAGCTCGACGAGGACGTTGCGCTCGGCGAGGTCCGCGTACGGCTCCACGGTGTGCGCCACCCCGGCCTTGTCGGCGTAGTAGCGCAGTTCCAGCCGCTGGTACGGCGAGCGCCCGGCCGGGGAGAGGTCGGCCGGGGTGAGCCGGGCGAGTTCGGCCCGGCAGGGCGCGTCGTCCGTCCCGGCCGGGGCGAGGGCGGCGCAGGCGAGCCGGTACTGGGCGGCGGCGCGCGGGTCGGCGGCCAGCAGGCGCGGGAAGCCGGGGTGGTGCCAGATCGCCCGGACCCGGTCGGTGGCCTCGGTGCGGCGCGGATCGGCGCCGTCGTCGATCCGGCTCCAGCAGTGGGTGAGCAGGGCGAGCTCCAGCGCGGCCTTGGCCGGGCGGTGCGCGCCGCCGGACGCGCCGGAGCCGCGTTCGAACGCCGGGCGGCGGGTCGCGAACGGGTCGAAGTGGTCGAGGTGACGGCCGAGCCAGCCGAGCGTGCCGGCGGACAGCCGCCGCAGGTCGCCGCGGACGTCGAGGCCGGATGCCGTGGTCACAGGCGCCCCGTCTCGTCCAGGTAGTCGAGCAGCGCGGCGTCCACCGTGTCGTGGAAGTCGGCGAGGGTGCGCCGGTCCTCCTCGCGCCGGTAGAGGTCCTCGCAGGCGACCCAGCGGTCCCGGGTGTGGGCGGCGGGCAGGTAGCCGCCGGTGACGGTGCCGACCTCCCAGTCCGGCTTGCCCGCCGTCTCCCAGCAGCTGGCCAGCGTGCCGTCGGCGCTCACCACGGCGCCGTAGCGGCCGTCGCCGTGGCCGCAGGTGGCGCACGGCCGGTGGGCCTGCGGACGGCTGACGGTGAAGCCGAGGTCGAGCGCCCGGCGCTGCCAGCGGGTGAACCGGTCGGACAGGTCGCGGGTGTGCCGCAGGTCGTTGCCGTAGCCGACGCCGACGTCGCCGACCTGGGCGAAGTACAGGGTGCAGCGGGCCGGGTCGAGCGCGACGGCGAGCCGGTCGATCAGCGCGTCCACGCCCCGGTGGGTCTCCCGGGAGACGTTGACCCGCAGCAGCCAGCGCAGCGGGGAGGCCTCGGACGCCCGGGCGAGGTTGCCGACGATGGTGTCGAAGGTCCCGCCGCCCTCGGTGCGCCGGATCCGGATCCGGTCGTGGTCGGGGCGGTCGCCGTCGAAGGTGACCTGGACGGAGCGCAGTCCGCGCTCGCCGAGCCCGGCGGCGAGCGCGGGGGTGAGCAGGGTGGCGTTGGAGATCATCCAGGCGGAGGCGAGGCCGTGGCCGGCGGCCCGCTCCAGCAGCTCCAGGCAACCGCGCGGGTTGAGCAGCGGCTCGCCGCCGAACAGCAGGATGCGAAGCTTCGCCAGGCCGGCGGCGGCCATCCGCCGGTCGGCGAAGTCGAGGATGTCGGTGATGGTGCGCGAGGTCAGGCGTTTGCGGGCGATCCGGGGCGGGCGGCTGCCGCCGTCGCCGTCCTGGCCGGTGTTCTGGAAGCAGTAGCCGCAGCCGAGGTTGCAGTGGGTGCTGGTGAGCACGGTCAGCGCGTAGCTGCGCGGGGCCGGGGCGGTCAGCAGGCCGTGTTCGCGCAGCCGGCGTTCGGTGCCGGGGCGCAGGGTGCCGTCGGCGGCCAACTGGCCGGGGCGCAGCCGGGCGAGGCCGCCGCCGGGGCCGAGGAACCACCAGTTTCGCTCGCCCCGGAGGAGCCGGGCACCGCCTTCGGCGACGGTCGTCGCCGGGCTCACCGGGCACCTCCCAGCGCCGGTACGGCCCGCCTGCGGTGCAGCAGCACCACTGTCGCCAGCGCCACCACCAGGGTGGACTGGTAGGACGCGCGGAAGTACGCGACGGGGCTCGCACCGGCGGGCGCCCGATCGGCGGCGGAGCGGCCGGGGACGGCGCCGTCGGGAGCCTGGACCTCGGCGAGCATGCGCAGCCCGGCCGCCCCGGACGGGGTGCCCAGCGGGTCGAGGCCCAGGCAGTACTGGGCGAGCACCAGCTTGCCGGTGAGGTCCCACTCGCCGCGCCGCACGCACCGCTCGGTGAGGCGGACGACCCGGTCGCGAGCGTGCGCGAGGTCGGCGGCACCCAGGCCCGGGTCGCGGAAGCCGAAGTCGGCGAGGTGGAAGACGGTGTGGGTCACGTTGCACACGTCCAGGTCGGCGAGCGGCCGCTCGTCGGTGTGGGCGGCCAGCCGGCTGATCCGGTAGAGCTCCGGGTAGTCGCCCAGGCGGTGCGGAACGGCGGCGAGTTCGGCGTAGTAGCGGGTCTCCAGGCGCAGATAGGGCGACTTGCGGCGCGGCGTCAGGAAGTCGCCCGCCACCGCCTCGGCGAGGGCTGCACGGTGCGGGCCGTCGGCGGCGGGGCCGGCCGGGGCGAGCGCGCCGTACATCAGCTGGAACTGCCGGGCGTAGCGGGGGTCGGCGGTGAGCAGGGGCGGGTGGCCGGGGTCGCGCCAGACCCGGTCGACGGTCGCGGCGACCCCGGCCGACTCCGGGTCCGCCGGATCGGCCTTCGCCCAGGCCCGGTGCAGCAGGGCGAGTTGGAGCAGCGCCTTGACCCGGGGGGTCACCGGCAGCTCGCGCTTTCCCGACGGCTCGTCAAGATATCCGCAGTGCCGACCGATCCAGCTCCGCGCTCCCGCCGAGAGGCTCGCGACGGCCGCGAGGTCCGGGCCGGCTGGTCGAGTACCCATGGTTCTCCCTTGAGGTTGCGGGCTGCCGGGCAGTCTGCTCGACGAGTTCGGCGGCGCGCCGGGCGCTGCCGGTCTCGGCCTCGGCGAGGCGGTGGCCGAGGCTGCGGGCGCGGGCGCGCAGGCTCCGGTCCTGCCAGGCCGCGTCGAGCAGTCCGGCCGGGTCCGGTCGCGGTGCGCGCGGCAGGTGGACGGCGGCGCCTTCGCGCAGCAGGGCGCCGGCGAGCACCGGCTGCTCGGAGCCGTTGGGCGTGACGCCGAGCGGGCGCCCGCGCAGCAGGGCGCCGAGCACGGGGGCGGAGGTGCCGGCGGTCAGCACCAGGCCGGCGCGGTCGACCAGCGGCCCCAGCCAGGGCTTGCGGACGAGCAGCACGTCGGCCCCTGGTGCGGGCCGCGGGTCCCCGGTGCGGCCCTGTTCCACCACGGCCTGGTAACGGCCGCCGGTGAAGGTGGCGTTGAGGCGGGGCCACGGGGAGCCGCCGCCGAAGAAGCGGCCGAGGTGGACGTAGACGAGGGGCTTGCCGGTGCGGGCCAACGCGTCGTCCAGGCCGGCGAGTTCGGCCGGGTCGGCGGCGGGCTCCCAGGCGAGCGGGCCGACGTGGTGCACCCGGGGCGGCAACTCGGCGCCCGGGTGTTCGAGTTCGGGCAGCCCGCGGAGCAGCAGGGCGTCACCGAGGAGCGGGGAGTCGTCGAGCGCCGTGCGGCGGGCCGGGCGGCCGGCGAGACCGGCCTGCTCGCGGGTGGCGGTGTACAGGGCCAGGGTCTCGCGGGTCCGGTTCTCCCGGGTGCGGCCGTACTGCGGCTCGCCGGCGCCGCCGGAGCGGTAGGTCCACAGGTGGATCGAGAGCCCGATCACCACCACCGGGAGGTCCAGCGCCTCGGCGGCGAGCAGCGCGCCGTTGCACAGCACCGAGGTGACCAGCAGGTCCGCGTGGACCTGCCGGGCGGCGCGTACGGTGGCCCGGTACTGCCCGAGTCCGGTGACGCCCCAGCGGGCCGCGTCGAAGGCCCGCTCGCCGCCGAACTCCTCCGCCGCCGCGAACGGCAGGCCGGCCTCGGCCGCGAACGGTGCGGCGGCGGCGCGCCCGAGCACGGAGACCCGGTGGCCGCGGCGTTGCAGTTCGCGCCCGGCGGCGAGCGCCGGGTAGAGGTAGCCGCCGTCGCTGAGCGGGCAGAGCAGGATGTTCACGGGACCTCCGGGGCGGGTCGGGCGACGGGCCGTGCCGGGCGAACGTGGCCGGCGCGGCGAGCGGGCCACCCGGCCGCCGGCGGCTCGGGCCGGGGGCCGGACGGCCCGCTCAGGCGTCAGGACGCCTCGTCCGTACGGACCGCGTCAGAGCGCCGAGCTGTTGTTGATGATGCAGACGTCCTCGACGAGGCCGTCCTCCTCCTCGATGCCGTGCGCGACGACGTCGACGTCCTCGTCCTCGGCCTCGGTCGGCTCCGGGTTGATGGAGTCGGACATGCTGTCCTCCCTCTGCTGTGCGGCGTCCGCTACGCCGGCCCGGGGACACCGTAGGGAGGACCGGTATGGCGGCGGTTGGCCGGCGGTTCGATTTCGGTATGACGGTTGGTCAGCAGCCGTTCAGCGGTGCCGCACCGGCACCCGTTCGGCGGCGCGGGCGGCCCGCTCCCGGGCGTAGGCGTAGAGCAGCGCCGGCATCGCGAACCGCACGGCGCCCGTGCGGCCGTCCGCCGGGCCGTCCGCGCCGGCGACGGTGAGCTGGCCGGCCTCCAGGAGGTCCTCCAGGGTCCGCGCCGCCGTCCCCGGGTCGCAGTCCAGCACCGCCGCGGCCTCGTCGAGCGTGAACACCGGGCGGGTGAGCAGCCCGAGCCGCAGCACCGCCCGGTGCCCGTCGCGCGGCAACTCCCCCACCGACCCGGCCAGCCGCACCCGCACCAGCGGGTCCGCCCCGCACAGCTCGTCCAGCAGGGCGCGACCGCCGGTCAGCCGGGTGCCGTACTCGTGCAGCGGCACGTGCCGCAGGAAGGCCAGGCGGTCGGCGACCAGCCGCACCCCGAGCGGCAGCAGCCCGGCGGCGCGCACGATCCGAGCGGCGGAGTCGCGGTCCGCGTCGACCCGGTCCGCGCCGATCGTCCGCCCGAGGAAGTCCACCGCCTCCTCCACCGCGAACGGCGGCAGCCAGAACCGGTGGGCGCCCTCCAGACCGATCAGCCCGGGCCGGGCGGTGACCACCACCGCGCTCTGCCCGGCCTCCGGCAGCAGCGGCCGGACCTCCGACTCGCGCCGGGCGTCGTCGACGACCACCAGGACACGCCGGCCGGTCAGCCACAGCTGCCAGGCCCAGCGCGGATCGGACCGGGCCGCCGGGCCGGGCGGAGCTCCGCCCCGCCGAGCGGGCACGGCGGCGGCCAGCAGTCGGCGCAGCACGTCCTCCGGCGGGCGCGGGCGGCCGTCCTCCCCGCGCAGCCGCACGAACAGCCGGCCGTCCGGGAACTGCTCGCCGAGCCGGTGCGCGGTGTGCACGGCGAGCGCGGTCTTCCCGGCGCCGAGCGGCCCGGTCAGCACGGCGAGCCGGCCGGCGCCGCCGGTGAGCACCTCGCTCAGCCGGTGCACGGCGGCCGTGCGGCCGGTGAACGCGGGCGGGTCGGTGGGCAGCAGGTGCGGCGGCGGGCCCGGGTCGGCCGGGCCGGCGGGGGTCGTGGGGGCCGTCGGGCCCGTGGGGCCGACGGCGGCGGGGCGCGGCAGGACCGGGCCCGGGTCGCAGAGCAGCGCGCGGTAGCAGCGGGCCAGCGCCGGGCTGGGCGGCAGGCCGAGCTCATGGGCGAGCAGTTGGCGCAGCTCGTCGTAGACGGCGAGCGCCTCGGAGCGCCGGCCGGCCTGGCACAGCGCGGTCATCTGCAGCATCCGCAGCCGCTCGCGCAGCGGGTGGCGCTGGGCGGTCTCGGTGACCCGCTCGATCGCCTCCACCCCACGGCCGGCGGCGAGTTCGGCGTCCAGCCAGTCCTCGAACACCCCGAGGAAGCGGCGGTCCAGGCGCTGCCCGGCGGCGTCGATCAGCGGGACGTCGCGGAACCCGTCCAGGGCCGGGCCGCGCCACAGGCCCAGTGCCTCGGCGAGCGCCCCGGCCCGGGCGCGCCGCTCGAAGCACAGGGCGTCGAGGCCGTCCTCGGTGGTGTGCAGGACGTAGCCGCCGGCCTGGTGGCTGATCCGGAGGACCGGCACGGCCGGCCCCGGGCCGCTCCCCGGCTCCGGGGCGGCTCCCGGTTCCGCGCCGAGCAGCCGGCGCAGCCCCGAGACGTACACCTGGAGGTTCTTGCGGGCGGTGCGCGGCGGCGCGTCGTCCCAGAGGGCCTCGACGAGTGCGTCGGCCGAAATCCGGGTATTCGCGTGGGACAGCAGTGCCGCCAGGAGAATCTGTTGTTTCCGGGATCCCGCATCGAGTTCGCGGCCGTTCTCCAGCACGCGGAGCGGGCCGAGAATCCCGAATCCCACCGCCATCTCACGCCAACTTGATGACGAAGGAATGCCCTTCCACCTCGGCGTCCGAAACGGCGTCCAGCCGTTGTTTCACGGAATTGAGGACGGCCACCTCGTCCTCGGTGAGCCGGGACAGCACGTCCCGCTGCTCCAGGGTCAGCAGGTCGACCGGGTTGCCCGCCTGCCGGAGGGCGGCGAGGGCGTCGAAGGTCATGGTCCCCTCCTTCTCGGATTCCAGATCATCATCACCGCCCTCCGGGGGTCCGTCCATGAGACCTTTGGGCCAGGAATCGCAGCCGGCGGCCGGCCCGGGGGCGGACTCCGCGAGAATCAGCGCGAGCAGTCCGGCCTGCAGTCTTGACCGGAGTCCCAGTTTCGCCAGAATGGCGGTGACGAACCGTTTGACGGTGCGTTCACTGATATGGAGTTCGTAGGCTATCGAGCGGTTGTCGTATCCGAGGCCCAGCAGGTGCAGTACGGCGCGCTCGCGCGGTGTCAGCGCACCGGTCGGCGGCAGCCCGGCCGCCGTCGGCCGCGGCGGCGGCCCCGGCACGCGGGGCGCACCGCACTCCGGACACACCGGATCCCCACCACCCATCGACAGGATCCCCCCTCCAACGGCACATGACAGCGGTGCCCTCATGCTGACGCTCGCACCGGACACCGGCAAGAGGGCGGACACGCCCGCCGACCGGGCGCCCGCCACCGGTCCGCCGTCGGTCCGCTGTCGGTCCCGATGGTTAGGGTGCCCGCATGTCCTCACTGATCACCGCCATCACCGAACACACCGAGGCCGCCGACTTCCTCGCCTGGCCGGGCGACTTCGACCTCGACCGCGGCGACCACGTCGAGGAGGTCCACCTCGCCTCGGGGGCTGCGCTGGAGGGGTTCGCCGGGGACGGCGCCGGGGGCACGTTCTTCTTCTGCGGCGACGGCGGCGAGGAGCGTCCGGTCCTGTACGCCGACTCGGAAGGCCGGGCAGGCCTGCTCGCGATCGGGCTGCCGGAGCTGCTGCGACTGCTGCTGGTCGTGCCCTGGTGGCGCGACTGCCGGGCCTTCTCCGCGGCGGAGAGCGCCGAGGCGGCCGCCGAGTACCTCGCGGACCTGCCCGACCTCGCGGCCGCGCGGGACGCCGCGGCGGCGGCGCTCGGGCTCGTCCTCCCGTCCGAGGGGGAGGTCCTGGCCCGCCTCCGCGAGGTCGCCACGGGCACCGGCCGCGGCACCGACGAGGAGTACGTCCTGGTCTTCACCCCGGAGGACTCGCCCTACGAACCGCTCTTCACCGGCTGACGGCCGACCGCCGCACCGACGTCAGCGCCGGTCGGCCACGGGCACCGGCCGCCGCCCCTCCCCCGTCAGCGCCGGTCGGACTCGGGCGCGGCGTCGGCCAGCGCGTCCAGGACCGGGCGGATGAGCGGGTGGCCGTCGGCGCCGGCGCGCACGGCGGCGAAGACCCGGCGGGTGGCGAGCGCGCTGTCGACCGGGCGCACCGCGACCCGGGCGAGGTCGACGCCGAGCAGCGCCGAACGCGGCACCAGCGCCACCCCCGCACCGGCCGAGGCGAGGGCGACGACGGCGCGGAAGTCGTCGGAGGAGTGCAGCAGACGCGGCTGGAACCCGGCGTGCTCGCAGGCCAGCAGCACCACGTCGTGGCACGGGTTGCCCGGGTAGGGGCCGATCCACGGCTCGTCGGCGAGGTCGGCCACCGCGATCGGGCCCTCGCCGCCGGCCAGCGGGTGGGCCAGCGGCAGCACCGCCTCGAACGGTTCCGCGTAGAGCGGGACCCGGGTGAGCCGGGCGTCGTCGGCGCGCGGGGCGCCCCGGTACTCGACCGCCACCGCGAGGTCGGCGCGGCCGTCGAGCACCATCGGCAGGCTGGCGTCGCCCTCGGCGTCGAGCACCTTGAGCCGGACGCCGGGGGCGCGGGCGGCGAGGGTGCCGATGGCCGGGGCGAGGACGAGCGAGATGCCGGTGGCGAAGGAGGCGACGGTGACCTCGCCGGCCACGCCCGCGCTGTAGGCGGCGAGGTCGGCCTCGGCGCGTTCGAGCTGGGCGAGCACCGCGTCGGCGTGGCCGAGCAGGATCTCCCCGGCGGCGGTGAGCCGCACGCCCCGGCCCTCGCGGGCCAGCAGGTGATGGCCGGTCTCCTGTTCCAGCGCGGCGAGCTGCTGCGAGACGGCGGAGGGGGTGAGGTAGAGCGCGGCCGCCGCGGCCGTCACCGTCCGGTGGTCCGCCACCGCTCGCAGGGTCCGCAGCCGTCTCGCGTCGATCACAGGCCAATTCTGCCAGCGTCCGCGGGGCTCCTGGGGCGGGGGTGACGAACCGGTGTACGGGAAGCGGCGGGGCGGGCGGCTCCGGAAACCGCGGAACGGGAGTGGAAAGTCGGACGGGCCGACTTCCCACTCCCGTTTCGCGGGAGGGTGGGGCAGATGGTCTTGGGTGCCGTGCGACGCGGGCGGGCCGGTCCGGCCCCCGCCGCACGGCGGTCGTTGAGCCCGTGGCGCGTCCGGTTCCGAGCGGACGCGCCACGGGCGATCAGGGGGTGGCTACTCGCCCAGCGCGGCGCGCGCGTCGACGAAGGCGGCCACGGCGCGCTCGACGTCCTCGGTGGTGTGCGCGGCGGAGAGCTGCACCCGGATCCGGGCCTGGCCGTGCGGCACGACCGGGTAGGAGAAGCCGATCACGTAGACGCCGCGCTCCAGCAGCAGTTCGGCGAGGCGGCCGGCCTTGGCGGCGTCGCCGATCATCACCGGGGCGATCGGGTGGTCGCCGGGCAGGATCTCGAAGCCCGCCTCGGTCATCTTCGAGCGGAACAGCGCCGTGTTGGCCGCCAGCCGCTCGCGCAGCTCGTTGGACTGCTCGACGAGGTCCAGCACCTTCAGCGAGGCGGCGGCGATCACCGGCGCCAGCGAGTTGGAGAACAGGTACGGACGCGAGCGCTGGCGCAGCAGCGCGACGATCTCGCGCCGCGCGGCGACGTAGCCGCCGGAGGCGCCGCCGAGCGCCTTGCCCAGCGTGCCGGTGATGATGTCGACGCGGTCCATGACGCCGTGCAGCTCCGGCGTGCCGCGCCCGTGCGCGCCGACGAAGCCGACGGCGTGCGAGTCGTCGACCATGACCATGGCGTTGTAGCGGTCGGCGAGGTCGCAGATCTCGCGCAGCGGGGCGACGTAGCCGTCCATGGAGAAGACGCCGTCGGTGACGATCAGGCGGCGGCGGGCGTCCTGGCTCTCCTTGAGCTGCTGCTCCAGGTCGGCGAGGTCGCGGTTGGCGTAACGGTGGCGGCGGGCCTTGCACAGGCGGATGCCGTCGATGATGCTCGCGTGGTTGAGGGCATCGGAGATGACGGCGTCGCGCTCGTCGAGCAGGGTCTCGAAGACGCCGCCGTTGGCGTCGAAGCAGGAGGAGTAGAGGATCGTGTCCTCCTGGCCGAGGAACGTGGACAGCCGCTCCTCCAGCTCCTTGTGCACGTCCTGGGTGCCGCAGATGAAGCGGACCGAGGCCATGCCGTAGCCCCAGCGGTCCAGGGCGTCCTTGGCGGCGGCGAGGATCTCGGGGTGGTCGGCGAGGCCGAGGTAGTTGTTGGCGCAGAAGTTGAGCACCTCGCCGGGGGCGCCGCCGGCGGTGACGGTGACGGCGGCGCTCTGCGGGCTGCCGATGACCCGCTCCGGCTTGAAGAGGCCGGCCTCGCGGATCTCGTCGAGGGTGGCGGCGAGATCGTCGCGCACGGTGTCGAACACAGCTGCTCCTAAGCGGGGTGGCAACGGGGATGGCGAGGGTGCCGGGCGAAGGGGGTGGGCGGGGCGGTGATCGCGGGGATCAGGCGGTCCAGTCGAGGAGGACCTTGCCGCAGCGGCCGCTCGCCGCCTCGTCGAAGGCGGCCTCGAAGTCGGCGGCGGGGTAGCGGCCGGTGATCACGGGGCTGAGGTCGAGGCCGCCCTCCAGCAGGACGGACATCGCGTACCAGGTCTCGAACATCTCGCGGCCGTAGATGCCCTTGATGGTGAGCATCGAGGTGACGACGGAGGCCCAGTCGATCGGGAACTGCTCGGCGGGCAGGCCGAGCATGGCGATCTTTCCGCCGTGGGTCATGTTGGCGATCATCGACTGGAGCGCCTCGGGGCGGCCGGACATCTCCAGACCGACGTCGAAGCCCTCGCGCAGGCCGAGCTTCTGCTGGCCCTCCTCGATGGTGTGCTCGGAGACGTCCAGCGCCAGCGAGACGCCGACCTTGCGGGCGAGGTCGAGGCGGTAGGGCGAGACGTCGGTGATCACCACGTTGCGCGCGCCGGCGTGCTTGGCGACGGCGGCGGCCATGATGCCGATCGGGCCGGCGCCGGTGACCAGCACGTCCTCGCCGACCAGCGGGAAGGACAGCGCGGTGTGCACGGCGTTGCCGAAGGGGTCGAAGATCGCGGCGACGTCGAGGTCGACGGGGACGCGGTGCACCCAGACGTTGGAGGCGGGCAGGGCCACGTACTCGGCGAAGGCGCCGTCGCGGTTGACGCCGAGGCCCACGGTGTTGCGGCACAGGTGGCGGCGGCCGGCCAGGCAGTTGCGGCACTTGCCGCAGACCAGGTGGCCCTCGCCGCTGACCAGGTCTCCGACGGTGATGTCCGCGACGCCGGCGCCGATCTCGGCGACCTCGCCGACGAACTCGTGGCCGAGGACGAGCGGGGTCTTGATGGTCTGCTGGGCCCAGCCGTCCCACTTGCGGATGTGCAGGTCGGTGCCGCAGATGCCGGTGCGCAGCACCTTGATGAGGACCTCGCCGGGGCCGATCACCGGGGTGGGGACGTCCATCAGCGAGAGTCCGGGCTCGGCCTTCTGCTTGACGAGTGCCTTCACGGCGGTGGCTCCTGACGCGCGGTGGGGACGGCCTGGTGTGGGCAGGACGACGGGGCCCGGTGGGTGGCGGCCCGAGGGCCGACGGGTCCTGGCGGGGCCAGGGCCTGCGGAACCGGTTCCGGTGTCCGCATTCCGGGCAGGCAGAAATCTGCCTGGTGGGAGGGGGTGCGGTCCATCGAGGAATTCTTAAGGGCCGCGACAGCTCGGCTAAACGATCGTGCCCGAGCTGGGGTCGGGGACCACTGCGGCGTGCCGGTCGGCACTCCGACGGCGCAGCGCGCGAGGCATGTCCGGGGCGCGCGGAGCGCTGCGCCGAGGCCGGTGCTCCCTCGGTGCGGCCGGGTCAGTCGCGGCGGGCGGCGACAGCGTGCACGAGGGCGGCCGCGGCGGCGAGGAGGGCGGCGGCGAGCGCGAGCAGCAGTGCGGTGGAGGCCAGCAGTTCGGCCGAGCGGTGGTGGGTGGAGAGCCGGGTGAGCAGCAGGTTGACCGGAGGCAGGCCCTTGCTCACGGTGAGCGCGAGCAGCAGGCCGAGGGCGAGCAGCAGGCCGAACCCCGGGCGGCGGACCAGCGGCCGGGAGGCGAGCAGGCCGACGGCGGTACCGGTGAGGGCGCAGGTGAGCTGGGCCTCGGTGCCGAGCAGCAGGTCGGCGGCGGTGGGGCTGTGGGTGCCGACGAGCAGCGGCAGGGCGAGGCCGAGGGCGGTGAGCGGCAGACAGCCGAGCAGGGCAGTGAGCACGGTGCCGGTGAGCAGGCGTCGGCGGCTGCCGGTGGCGGCGGTGAGGAGCGCGCGGTGGGGCCGGTCCTCCAGGCCGGTGAGCGCCATCGTGAGCCAGGTGGCGGCGAGCAGCATCGCGGCGGACGCGGCGCCGTGGGCGGCGGTGAGCGGGCCGCTGTCGTCGCTGGTCAGGACGGCGACGAGGCCGGTGAACAGGATCAGCGGGGCCAGGTAGCGCTGGGAGAGCAGCAGGGTGGTGAGCTGGTAGCGGACGAGGGCGGTCATCGGCTGGTGGTCCTCGTGGAGGCGGGGGCGAGGGCGGGCGCGGGGCGGGTGACGGCGCGCACCGACCACCGGTGGCGCAGCGCGGTGAGCAGGACGGCGTCGGCGTGCGCCTGCTCGACCCGCAGGTGGAGTTCGGGGCCGCGGCGCTCCAGCGTGAGGACGCCGGGCAGGGCCCGCCAGTCGGGGGCGTCCGGGTCGGGTCCGGTGAGCACGAGCTCGGCGGGCGGCACGGCGGGCCGCTCGGCGGCGGACCGGGCGGACGCGGGCGCGGACGGGGCCCCGCTCACCCGGCCGTCGGCGATCGTGCGGACGGTGGTGGCGTGCGCCTCGGCGACGGCTTCGCGGTGGTCGGTGAAGACCACGGCCCCGCCCTCGGCGGCGGTCTCGGCGATGAGTTCGGCGAGCACGCTGTGCGCGGAGGCGTCGAGGCCGGACCAGGGTTCGTCGAGCACCAGCAGATCAGGCGGGACGAGCAGGGCCTGGGCGAGCGCCACCTTCTGGGCGTTGCCCTTGGACAGCGTGCGCAGGGCGGCATCGGAGCCGCCGACGAGGGCCAGCCGGTCGAGGAGTTCCGCGGCCCGGTGGCGGGCGGCGGCGGTGGGCAGGCCCCGGACGCGGCCGAGGTGGGTGAGGTAGCCGGCGGCGGTGTGGCGCTCGTGGGCGGTGAACCGGTCGGGGACGTAGCCGACGGCGGCCCGGTGGCCGGTGGCGGCGGGGCGGGCGGTGACGGCGCCGGTGAGGCGGCCGGTGGTGGGGCGGGTGAGGCCCGCGAGGATCCGCAGCAGGGTGGATTTGCCGGAGCCGTTGGCGCCGAGCACGGCGAGGACGTCGCCGGGGGCAACACGCAGCTCGACGTCGCGCAGGATCCAGGGCCCCCGTCCGTAGCGCTTTCCGACGCCGACGGCTTCGGCCACGGCTCCGGCTCCGGATTCGCTGTGCAGCACCTCGGTGTTCCCCTCCCGTCGGCTCCGGCGGTGCGCACCCTACTCGGGCGCGGGTAGGGGGCGGGTAACGGCGCTGGTGGGCGTGTGTCGGGGGCACGCGAGCGGGGTTGCGGCGGGTGGCTGACGCGTGGGTCCGTTCGGTCCAGCGGGCGGGCGGTGGGCGCGCGGGGCGCGGCGGGCGCGCATACGGTGGCGATCGCTCCCCCTTTGCGGGCCCGTCGAGCGCTGCTCCGGGTCCGTCCGGCCCAGAGAGGCGCCCCGAAGATGACGAACCGTGTGTCGACCCGAGCCACCGCCTCCCGGTGTTGGCCCCTCGCCCGGCCGGCGCCGGTGGCGCTGCTGCTGGCGCTGGCCGGACTGCTGGCCGCCGGGTGTTCGGGCGGCTCGCCGTCCGGACACCCGGCGGCGGCCGGGGCGGTGACGGCCGAACCGGCGGCGCTGAGCCCGACCGCCACGCCGAGTCCGACGCCCACGCCGAGTCCGACGGGGACCACGAGTCCGACCGGAACCGCGAGTCCGACCGCGACGCCCAGCCCCACCCAGGCGCCGAGCGGCACCACGGTGCCGCTGACGTCGGACGTCACCTCCCGGCTGGACGCCGCGATCGGGCGGGTGCTGACGGAGGCCTCGGTGCCGGGCGTGATCGTCGACGTGGCGACGCCGCAGGGCGAGTACCTCAAGGCGTTCGGGGTGTCCGAGCGGGTGCCGGGCACCGCGATGGTGACCGGGCTCAACATGCGGATCGGCAGCGTGACCAAGACCTTCACGGTCACCGGTGTGCTCCGGCTGGTGGACCAGGGCAAGGTGGCACTGGACGACCCGATCGGCAAGTACCTGACCGGCGTGCCGAACGGCGAGCAGATCACCCTGCGCCAGCTGGCGGGCATGCGCAGCGGCCTGTTCTCGTACACCAAGGACGAGGACTTCGTGCGCGCGTTCCAGGCGGATCCGCAGCGCCCGTTCACGCCTGACCAGTTGACGGCGTACGCGTTCCGGCACCCGGTGAACTTCGCGCCGGGCACGGATTTCGAGTACTCCAACACCAATACGGTGCTGCTGGGCCAGGTGATCGAGAAGGTGGACGGGCGGCCGCTCGGGGACTTCCTGAAGAAGGAGGTGTTCGAGCCCGCGGACCTGGGCCGCACGGTCTTCCCTACGGACAACGCGTTCCCGCAGCCGCACGCGCGCGGTTACACCGACCAGACGGCGAGCGGGACGATCCAGGACGCCACCGACTGGAACCCGTCCTGGGGCTGGGCGGCGGGCGCGGCCATCTCGGACCGGGCGGACATGAAGAAGTGGGCGAAGGTGCTGGCCACCGGCTCGCTGCTGAAGCCGCAGACCCAGGCGCAGCGCCTGGAGCCGCAGCCGACGACGGCGCAGGGCACCTCGTACGGGCTGGGGATCTTCAACAACCACGGGTGGATCGGGCACAACGGTTCGCTGCCGGGCTACCAAGCGGTGGTGGTGTACCTGCCGTCGGCGCAGGCGTCGCTGGTGGTGCTGTTGAACACCGATGTGGCGTACCGGGGTTCGGAGCCGTCCACGCTGTTCGCGAAGGCGATCACGGAGATCGTCTCGCCGGCGAACGTCTACGACCTGCCGGCCGTTCCGCAGGCGGACGAGCCGTCGCAGTCCGGGTCCGGGTCGCCGTCGCCGGAGGTGTCCTCGTCGGTGACGCCGCCCGGGCAGTCGGCCTGACGGCACCGCAGGCCTCGGCCGCCGGCTCAGCCGCCGAGCACCCGGGCCAGGTCGTAGGAGACCGGCTCCTCCAGCTGCGCGTAGGTGCAGCTGTCGGGCGTGCGGTCGGGGCGCCAGCGGCGGAACTGGGCGGTGTGCCGGAAGCGGCTGCCCTCCATGTGGTCGTAGGCGACCTCGACGACGCGTTCGGGGCGCAGCGGGATCCAGGAGAGGTCCTTGCCGCCGGTCCAGCGGCTGGTGGCGCCGGGCAGCCGGGCGTCGGCGTGCGCGGCTTCGTCGGCCCAGGCGCCCCAGGGGTGGGCGCCGAGGTCGGTGGTGCGCAGCGGGGCGAGTTCCTCGGCGAGTTCGCGGCGGCGGGCCATCGGGAAGGCGGCGCAGACGCCGACGTGCTGGAGGCGGCCGTCGGCGTCGTGGAGGCCGAGCAGGAGGGAGCCGACGACGGGGCCGCTCTTGTGTTCGCGGTAGCCGGCGACGACGCAGTCGGCGGTGCGCTCGTGCTTGATCTTGTACATGGCGCGTTCGCCGGGCCGGTAGGGCTGGTCGAGCGGTTTGGCGACGATGCCGTCGAGGCCGGCTCCCTCGTACTGGGCGAACCATGTCCCGGCGAGCTCGCGGTCGGTGGTGGTGGGGGCGGTGAAGACGGGGTCGGCGGCGTCGGCGAGGGCGCCCTCCAGGGCGCGGCGGCGGGCTTCGAGGGGCCGGTCCAGGAGGGGTTCGTCGCCGAGGGCGAGCAGGTCGAAGGCGACGAAGGAGGCGGGGGTGCGTTCGGCGAGGAGCCTGACCCGGCTGGCGGCGGGGTGGATGCGTTCGAGGAGTTCCTCGAAGCGCAGCCGGCCGTCGCGGGCAATGACGATCTCGCCGTCGAGCACGCAGCGCCCGGGGGTTTCGCGGCGCAGGGCCTCGACGAGCTCGGGGAAGTAGCGGGTGAGGGGCTTGCCGGTGCGGCTGCCGAGTTCGACCTCGTCGCCGTCGCGGAAGACGATGGTGCGGAAGCCGTCCCACTTGGCCTCGTACTGCATGCCGGGCGGGATCTTCGCGACGGACTTGGCGAGCATCGGGGCGAGCGGCGGCATGACGGGCAGGTCCATGGTCCCGATCCTCGCGCCGAACGCTCCGGGGCGCGCGGCGGGCAGGGCGGGCAGGGCGGGCACGGCAGGCGGGGCCGGCACGGCGCGCTTAGCGTGAGAGGCATGGGCTCTGCCGTGGAACTGGATGTCGCCGGGCGCACCGTCCGGCTGTCGAACCCGGACAAGGTGTACTTCCCGGAGCGCGGGTTCACCAAGCTGGACGTCGCGGAGTACTACCTGGCGGTGGCGCAGGGGGTGCTGCGCGGGCTGCGGGACCGGCCGACGACGCTGCAGCGGTTCCCGGACGGGGTGGAGGGCGAGTTCTTCTACCAGAAGCGGGCCCCGAAGGGCCTGCCGGAGTGGCTGCCGACGGCCCGGATCGCCTTTCCGAGCGGCCGGTCGGCGGACGAGATCTGCCCGACGGAACCGGCCGCGGTGCTGTGGGCGACGAACCTCGGGTGTCTGACCTTCCACCCGTGGCCGGTGCGGCGCTCGGACACCGAGCACGTCGACGAGCTGCGGATCGACCTGGACCCGCAGCCGGGCACGGACTTCAAGGACGCGGTGCGGGCCGCGCACGAGCTGCGGGCGGTGCTGGAGGAGCAGGGGCTGCGGGGGTGGCCGAAGACCTCGGGCGGACGGGGGCTGCACGTGTACGTGCCGCTGGAGCCGCGGTGGTCGTTCACGGACGGGCGGCACGCGGTGATCGCGCTGGGCCGGGAGTTGGAGCGACGGCTGCCCGGGCGGGTGACGACGGCGTGGTGGAAGGAGGAGCGCGGCGAGCGGATCTTCGTCGACTACAACCAGATGGCGCGGGACCGGACGATCGCCTCGGCCTACTCGCTGCGGGCGCGGCCACGGGCGACGGCCTCGGCACCGCTGCGCTGGGAGGAGCTCGACGACGCGCTGCCGGAGGACTTCGACCTGCGCACCCTGCCGGCCCGGTTCGCGGAGCTGGGGGACGTGCACGCGGCGATGGAGGACGAGCGGTTCCGGCTGGAGGGGCTGCTGGAGCTGTACGAGCGACAGGTCGCGGAGGGCGCCCACGGCGAGCTGCCGTACCCGCCGGACCACCCGAAGGCGGCGGGCGAGCCGACCCGGGTGCAGCCGAGCCGGGCGCGCAAGAAGTCCTGACGACGGACTGCTTCGGCCGGCCGCTTCGGCCGGCTGCTTCGGCGGACCACTAGGCTGGGCGCCCACGAAGGATCACGGAGGGGTGGGCGCGGCGTGGGTGCACGGGGACTGCGGGAGATTCTGGCGGACGTGGCGGGCGGGGTGTTCCCGCCGGCGGACGGGTCGGTGACGGTGGTGCCGCAGCCGTCGCCGCGCGAGGCGGGGGTGGTGGCGTTCTCCGCGCACTCGGTGGTGTTCACCGACGAGGATCCCGCCTGGGTGCGGGCCGTGCTGGCGGCGGCGCCGGGCGATCCGCTGGCCGCGCCGCTCTGTCCGCCGTTCCTGGGCGCGCTCGCCGAGCGCACGGGGCGGGTGAACGGCACCATCGACCTGCTGACGGTGGCGGACCGGCTGCCGGGCGCGCCCGCGCTGGAGCTGGCGGAGGTCGAGGACCGGGCGCATCCGCGGGTGGTGCGGGCGCTGTGCCACCGCGAGGACGTCCGGGTGTTCGACGCGGACGGTGAGCACGGGGTGCTGGTCCTGGGCCGCGGGGTGGCCGGTCGCTGGGAGTGCGCGATCGAGGTGGACGAGGCGGCGCGCGGACGCGGTCTGGGGCGGGCGCTGGCGCTGGCGGCCCGGCACCTGCTGCCGGAGGGCGAGCGGGTGTGGTCGCAGCAGGCGCCGGGCAACGCGACGAGCGTGCGGGCCTTCCAGGCGGCCGGCTACCGGCCGGTGGGCGCGGAGTCACTGCTGGTGCTGGCGTGAGCGCGCTCGCCACCGTGCCCGAGGAGGTGCGGGCGCGGCTCACCGTACGCTTCGGGCCCGGGGCCGAGGTGTGGTGCGAGGGGCTGCCCGCACTGGTGGACGCACTGGCCGCCCGTTGGGGGCTGACGGTGCTGGCGGCCGGCGGGGGCGGTACGGCGCGGGTGTTCCGCTGCGATCGGCTCGCGGACGGCGCGGCGGTGTGGCTGAAGCTGACGCCGGACCCGGCGGTGGCCGCGCAGGAGGCGACGGCCCTGAGCGCGTGGCGGGGTGTGCCGTCGCTGGTGCGGCTGCTGGAGCACGACGCCGGCTCGGGCGCGCTGCTGCTCGCGGACGTCGCCCCGGGCACGTCCCTGCGCGAGCGCGGCTGGCGGCCCGCGGAGGTGGCGGGGCTGCTGGGGGCGCTGCGGTCGGTGCCGGTGGACGGGGTGGCGCTGCCGCCGCTGGCCGAGCGGCTGGACTTCCTGTTCGAGCTGACCGGCCGCCGGGCCCCCGGGGTGCCGACGGCCGACGCGCGCGCCCTGGCCCGGGAACTGACCGCCTACGGCGCCCCGGTGGCCCTGGTGCACGGCGACCTGCACCCGGCCAACGTGCTGCTCGGCCCGGACGGCCCGGTGGCGATCGACCCGCGCGCGTGCCTGGGCGACCCGGACTTCGACCTGGTCGACTGGGCGCTCGACGGCGTCACCGACCCGGCCGCCCTGTCGGCCCGCATCGGCGCGCTGACGGCCCTGGTCCCGGGCGCGGACGCCGACCGGGTGCTGGCCTGGTGCCGCGCGACGGCCGTCGTGGCCGCCGCCCCGCGGCTGACCGCAGGCCGACGGGACGCCGGAACCCGCTTCCTGAGCGAGCTGGCGGGCCTATAAACCGCTCTTCGGACCACGTCGACGCCCGGCGTGATCCGAAGGCGCAGGCCCAACGCGCGGCCAGGGCGCCCGCGAAGCCCACCGGACCCGCTCATGCCGGGGCGGTGGCGGCGATGACCCGCACCGCGTCGACGATCTGAGCATCCGTCAGATCGCCCCGGGCGGTCAGACGCAGCCGGGAGACGCCGTCGGGGACGGACGGGGGGCGGAAGCAGCCGACGGCGAGGCCGGCCCGGCGGCAGTCGGCGGCCCAGGCGACGGCGGCCTCGGGGCCGGGCGCGCGTACGGAGACGACGGCGGCGTCGGGGCTGGAGGCGTGCAGGCCGGCGGCGGTGAGGCGGGCGGCGAGACTGCGGGCCACCTCGCGGGCGCGTTCGGCACGGTGGGGTTCGGCCCGCAGCAGGCGCAGCGCACCCAGCGCGGCGCCGGCGGCGGCGGGGGCGAGGCCGGTGTCGAAGATGAAGGTGCGGGCGGTCTCGGTGAGGTGCCGGATGACACGCCCGGGGCCGAGGACGGCACCGCCCTGGGAGCCGAGGGACTTGGAGAGGGTGACGGTGGTGACGACGTCGGGCGCACCGGCGAGCCCCGCGGCGGCGGTGGCGCCGCTGCCGCCGGGGCCCAGCACGCCGAGGCCGTGGGCGTCGTCGACGAGCAGCGCCGCGCCGAACCGCCGCGCGGCGTCGGCGAGTTCGGCGAGCGGGGCGGCGTTTCCGTCGACCGAGAACACCGAGTCGGTGACCACCAGGGCGCGCCGGTGGGAACGCCCGGCGAGCACCTCGGCGACGGCGCCCGGGTCGCTGTGCGGGGCACGGTGGACGTCGGCGCGGGCCAGGCGGCAGCCGTCGATCAGCGAGGCGTGGTTGTAGGCGTCGGAGACGATCAGGGTGTCGGGGTCGGTGAGCGCGGTGAGCGCGGCGAGGTTGGCGGTGTACCCGGAGGAGAACACCAGCGCCGCCTCGGCCCCGCAGAAGGCGGCCAGCTCCTCCTCCAACTCGGTGTGCAGCGCCGTGGTGCCGGTGACCAGCCGCGACCCGGTGGCACCGCCGCCCCACCGCAGCGCGGCCTCGGCGGCGGCCCGGGTGACGGCGGGGTGGCGGGTGAGCCCGAGGTAGTCGTTGCCCGCGAGGTCGAGCACGGCGTCGTCGGCGGCCCGGCTGCGCAGGGTACGGGTCAGCCCGGCCCGGGCCCGCTGTCCGGCGCTCTCGTCGAGCCAGTCGAAGACGGCGCCGGGACCGGCGAGGGCGGAGCCGTCGGGGCCGGACACCTCGGACGCCTCGGAGGTCTCGAACACGCTGCGGTTGACCATGCCCGGCACTCTGGCATGCCCCGCCCGACCCGGGCAATGTGCGCCGGGGCACACCGCCGGACGCCGGAGCCACTCCGCCAGAACCACAGGTTCACCTAAAATCAACCTCGCATTTCACATGCATTCATTCATTCGATCATCGTCCTCCGATTCCCGCGAACTCGACCGATTGTTCGTCCTCCCCCGGTAGTGTCCCCACAAGTCGAACAGTCCTGGGGGGACTTGGTGGCAGACCTCGAATTCGAGCGACGGATGAACCCGTGGCTCTTCGACAGTTCCGGAAACCTCACCGCGGAGGCGAAGAAGCAGTTCCCCGACCTCGCGGCGGCCGCCGCCGGGGCCCCGCCACCCGTCACGCTCCCGCCGGCCGCCGGCGGCCCGTCCGTCAAGGCGAACCCCGGGATGATCCGCCAGGCCGGCACCAACGCCACGGCCCTGCGCGAGTCCGTCCGCACCGAGTGCGCACAGCCCGCGGGGCACGTCACCGGCGCGGTCGCCGCGCTGATGGGCTGGAACCTCTCCACCGCCCTCAACACCGCGTGGAGCGTCTGGTCGGGCCAGGCCCACACGCTCGGGGAAGCCGTCGGGACGATCGGCAAGAACCTGCACGCCACCGCCCAGAACTACGACAACACCGAGAGCGCGATCCACAGCCAGTTCGCGCAGCCGCACGGCTGAGACGGGGCCCGACATGGTGACGTACACCCAGCTCCAGGCCGTCGACCTCACCGGCCTCAACGCCGCGGCCGGCGACTTCGAGAAGATGGTCCGCGCCTGGGACCTCTCGACCAGGATCCAGAACGAGGTGATCGGCCCCGTCCAGCAGTCCGGCTGGACCGGGCCGAGCTCCGAGTCCGCCGCGACCGCCCTCACCCAGGCGCGCGACCAGATCCGCGCCGCCTTCGAGGAGGCCTCGGCGATCGCGCGCACGCTGCGCGACGCGCACGACGAGTTCGTCGCCGCGAGGAAGGACCTCCAGGTGGCCGTCCAGCACGCCACCGAGCAGGGCCTGGCCGTCGCCGCCGACGGCAGCGTGCACTGGCCGCCGGCCACCGACCCGGCCGACAAGCACGACCCCGACTACGCCAGGACCCAGCGGGAGACCGCCCAGGCCGCCGCCCAGGAGATCGGCAAGGCGCTGGACCGCGCCACCGAGGCCGATTCCGCGGCCGCCCTGGCCCTCGCGATGGACACCGGCAACGACACCAAGAGCTTCAACAGCACCCCGCTGGGCAGCGTCGCCGACGCCGAGGCCAAGCAGGCCGCGCAGATCCTCAGCCTCGGCAGCGCCGCCACCGACGCCCAGCTCACGCAGTTGCAGGCCCTGCTCCAGCACCACTCCGGCGACCCCCGGTTCGCCACCGCCTTCTACGGCGGCCAGGACCCGGGGACCTTCCTCGCCTCCTACGGCGCGCTGGCGCAGAGCGGCGACTTCGCCGGCAGCCCCGTCCGCGCGGCCGCCGTCAGGGGGATCCAGGAAGGGCTCGGCCTCACCCTGGCCACCGCCACCAACAGCGGCGGTCAACCCCACCTGCCCCCGGACTGGGGCGAGCGACTGCGCCGGGCCGGCAGCCGGCACATCCAGCTCGGGCCCGGCGCCGACTACGAGTCCAGCCCCTACGGCTACCAGATCCTGGGCAACGTCCTGCGGTACGGCAACTACGACGCGGCGTTCCTCAAGCCGATCGCCGAGCACGTCACCCAGCTCACCCAGGAGAACCCGGCCCGCTGGGACGCGGTGGCGATGAAGGGCGGCGCGCCGTTCCAGGACTTCTGGTTCACCGGCACCCCGGACGAGAAGGGCAACTACCACGGGTTCAACCCGATGGGCTCGGTGCTGAACGCGCTCGGGCACAGCCCGGACGCGGCCACCAGGTTCTTCACCGACCCGCCGACGACGTACTGGCCGGACGGCTCGGTGAGGAGCACCGGCGGGACGAACACCTATTTCACGCTGCTCACCGACACGGGCCCGCGCTCGCTGCTGCGCGACGTCTCCTACCCGCTCGCGCCGAACAACGGCAAGGCGGGCCCGCTCCAGGTGGAGGCGCTCGGCCACGCCCTGGAGGCGGCGGCGACCGGGCGGGCGTACGACGACGAGACGGGGCCGCTGCCGCCGCACAGCAAGGCGATGGCCGACGTGATGCAGCGAACCGTGCACAAGTTCGGCGGGGACGAGGCGTCCGCGCTGCTCTACGACAAGGACAAGGCGCTCTTCGGCGATCTGCAGGGGTCGCTCGGCAAGATGGCCGGCGCGTACATGGGCGACGTGCAGACCGCGCTGGCTCCTCCGTCCACCAAGCTGCCGATCAACGGGGAAGTCGCCAAGCTCGACAAGCTCGACGCGCAGCGGCTGCTGGTCACGCTCGGCCACAACCCGGAGGCCTACGCCGCAGTGGCCGCCGCGCAGCAGGCCTACACCACCGGGGCGATCAACGATGTCCTGCTGCACGCCTCCGACCACGGCGACCTGACCGCCGCGGCCGTCGCATCCGCGCAACCCGGCGGCACGGTCGCCGGGCTCCTCAGCAAGGGCATGGTCGACGAGGTCTTCAGCACCGGAAAGAACAACGACGAGGAGTTCAACGCGGCCGTCAAGACCACCCGCGAATGGGCGGGCACGATCTGGGACGCGACGCTCGGATCGGTCCTGGAGACCAGGGCGCCGATCGTCGGCCCGTACGCGAACGACGCGGTCGGCAGGATCATGGACGGCATCGCCGAGAGCTACCAGGTGAACACCGACGCGCAGACCACCAACAAGGCGCAATCGGCGCAGAACCACGCGTTGGCGGGCGCCCAGGGGTCCGTCGAGGACGCGATCCGTGACGCGGCGGGCCGGACCGGCCTCGAACGGAAGTACCTCAACGACCTGGCCCCCGCCGTGGAAGGCCAGATCGGGGGCGCGTTCGCCGGCGCCACCGGTACCGCTTGGCAAGTCACCCATCCGAAGAAGGAGGACTGAAACGGTGCGGCGCAATAACGGGCGACTTGCGGTCACAGCCCTGGTCACGGCGTTGGTTCTCATCGGGGGCGGGCTGTGGGCGTGGAAGCCGTGGCAGTCGGTGGAACTACCGGCGAGCGCTTGCTGGGGGCTGATCGAACGGGAAGAGGTCCGGCCGCTGGTGGGTGATGAAGGGAAGGGAATCGAGCGCGAGGTCTTCGGCGACCTGTCCGGAAGGAGTACCCGGGCGGATTGCGGCATCTCGTGGCTGCCCGGCGCGACCGTCGTGGTCGCCTGGATATTCCAGATCGACGAGAGTTCGTACCGCTCACATCGGGAGCAGTACGAGGCGGACCAACGCGATCTGCCGATCGACTTCGGTGCCGGTGTCGCGGGCTGGCTGGATGACGGCCTCCAGCCGATGCTGATGTTCCCCTGCGACAGCGGCCGACAGCCCCTGGCCCGGAACGTCTACCGGCAGCTCTCGGTCGCCGGCGACTTCTACCTGTCCGACCTGTCCGCGAAGAAGCGGACACAGGTCTTCGTCGACGTGGCCCACCGCATCGCCCAGGAGATCGTCCGCCAGGAGGGCTGCCCCGACGTGCGGATCGCCGAGCGGGCGCCCGTGGTGGCGGGCTGATGGGCGCCGGGCTTTGCCGGGGGTGGCGGCGAGCAGGCAAGATAGCCGGGTGACCCTCCTTGATCTGATGCCGAAGCCCGCCACGCCCGACGCGCTGTACGAGACGTTCGCCGCCTGGACGGAAGAGCGCGGGATCTCGCTGTACCCGGCGCAGGAGGAGGCGCTGATCGAGCTGGTGTCGGGGAACAACGTGATCCTGGCGACGCCGACCGGCTCGGGCAAGAGCCTGGTCGCCGCCGGCGCGCACTTCGCGGCACTGGCGGAGGGGAAGCGGACCTTCTACACGGCGCCGATCAAGGCGCTGGTGTCGGAGAAGTTCTTCGACCTGGTCAAGATGTTCGGGACCGAGCAGGTCGGCATGATGACCGGCGACGCCTCGGTGAACCCGACCGCGCCGATCATCTGCTGCACCGCGGAGGTGCTGGCGCAGATCGCGCTGCACGACGGCGCCCGGGCCGACATCGGCCAGGTGGTCATGGACGAGTTCCACTTCTACGCCGAACCGGACCGCGGCTGGGCGTGGCAGATCCCGCTGCTGGAGCTGCCGCAGGCGCAGTTCCTGCTGATGTCGGCGACGCTGGGCGACGTGCGGCGGTTCGAGGAGGACCTGACCCGCCGCACCGGCCGCCCGACCACCGTCGTGCGCAACGCGACGCGTCCGGTCCCGCTGTTCTACGAGTACCGGCGCACGACCATGCACGACACCCTGGAGGAGTTGCTGCAGACCGGCCAGGCGCCGGTGTACGTGGTGCACTTCACGCAGAAGGAGGCGGTGGAGCGGGCGCAGTCGCTGATGAGCATCAACATGTGCTCGAAGGCGGAGAAGGACGCCATCGCCGACCTGATCGGCAACTTCCGCTTCACCACCAAGTTCGGCCGCAACCTGTCGCGTTACGTCCGCCACGGGATCGGCGTGCACCACGCGGGCATGCTGCCGAAGTACCGGCGACTGGTCGAACGGCTCGCCCAGGCGGGCCTGTTGAAGGTGATCTGCGGGACGGACACGCTGGGCGTGGGCGTCAACGTGCCGATCCGCACGGTGCTGTTCACCGCGCTGTCGAAGTACGACGGGCAGCGCGTGCGGATCCTGCGCGCCCGTGAGTTCCACCAGATCGCCGGCCGCGCCGGGCGGGCCGGGTTCGACACCGTCGGCCAGGTGGTGGCGCAGGCGCCCGAGCACGTCATCGAGAACGAGAAGGCCGTCGCCAAGGCGGGCGACGACCCGAAGAAGAAGCGCAAGATCGTCCGCAAGAAGGCGCCGGAGGGCTTCGTCGGCTGGTCCGAGGAGACCTTCAACAAGCTGATCGCCGCCGACCCGGAGCCGCTGGTCTCCCGGTTCAAGGTGAGCCACGCGATGCTGCTGTCGGTGATCGGCCGGCCCGGCAACGCCTTCGAGGCGATGCGCAAGCTGCTCACCGACAACCACGAGGACCGCCCCGCGCAGCGCCGGCACATCCGCACCGCGATCGCCATCTACCGCTCGCTGCTGGAGGGCGGCGTGGTGGAGCGGCTGCCGGAGCCGGACGCCGAGGGCCGGATCGTGCGCCTGACCCTGGACCTCCAGGAGAACTTCGCGCTCAACCAGCCGCTGTCCACCTTCGCGCTGGCCGCCTTCGAGCTGCTGGACCCGACCTCGCCGTCGTACGCGATGGACGTGGTGTCGGTGGTCGAGGCGACCCTGGACGACCCGCGCCAGATCCTCGCCTCGCAGCAGAACAAGGCGCGCGGCGAGGCCGTCGGCGAGATGAAGCGCGACGGCATCGAGTACGAGGAGCGGATGGAGCGGCTCCAGGAGATCACCTACCCGAAGCCGCTGGAGGAACTGCTCACCCACGCCTACGAGGTGTACCGGCGGGCGCACCCGTGGATCGGCGACCACCAGCTGCAGCCGAAGTCCGTGGTGCGCGACCTCTACGAGCGGGCGATGACCTTCTCGGACTACGTCGGCCACTACGAGCTGGCCCGCACCGAGGGCATCGTGCTGCGCTACCTGGCGGGCGCCTACAAGGCGCTGGAGCAGACCGTTCCCGAGGACGTCAAGACCGACGACCTCAAGGACGTCATCGCCTGGCTCGGCGAGCTGGTCCGCCAGGTCGACTCCAGCCTGCTGGACGAGTGGGAGCAGCTGGCCAACCCGACCGAGCCGCAGGCCGCCGAGGTGACCCTGGACGACAAGCCGGCGCCGGTGACGGCGAACGCGCGGGCGTTCCGGGTGCTGGTGCGCAACGAGATGTTCCGCCGGCTGGAGCTGTGCGCGCTGGAGCACTACGACGAGCTCGGCGCGCTGGACGGCGAGTACGGCTGGGACGCGGACCGCTGGGCGGACGCCATGGACGGGTACTGGGAGGAGTACGACGACCTGGGCACCGGTCCGGACGCGCGCGGCCCGAAGATGCTGATCATCGAGGAGGAGGACTCCGCCTGGCGGGTCCGGCAGATCTTCGACGACCCGGAGGGCGACCACGACTGGGGCATCAGCGCCGAGGTCGACCTGTACGGCTCGGACGAGGAGGGCCGCGCGGTGCTGCGGGTCACCGCCGTGGACCGCCTCGGCGGCTGACGCGAGATCGGCCCGGCCCGGCGGAGCGCCCGAAGGCGGCTCCGCCGGGGCCACGGGGCCCGCTACATCCAGACGAACGGCGCGCCGGCGGTGAACGAGATGGCCCGGGTGGCCTCGTCGAGCAGCTGGTCGAGGTTGGCCGCGCTCATCGACGGCACCGGCAGCGGGCTCACCGGGGAACCGGACGGGCTCGGCGAGCCGGTGCCGGAGGCGGTGGCGGCGAAGCCGGGGTGCGCGTCGGCGGGCCGCGAGCTGGTCACCGTCACGTAGTGGCCGACGAGTTCGACCCGCGCCTCGGTGGCGGGCCGGGCCGCGGCGGCCGGCAGGGCGGGGGCGGTGGAGGCGTCCGGGAGGATGAAGGCGACCGAGCCCGGCTTGGCCCGCAGCGACTCGGCGGCGCGGGCGGCGGCCGGGGCGTCGGCGAAGCGCAGCAGGGTGATGCTGCTGAGCACCGGCTTCTCCTGGGCGGTGAAGCTGACGCCCAGGTAGCCCTTGCAGCCGGCCTCGCGCAGCAGCTCCAGGGTGCGGTCCTGGAGCACCTCGGTGCAGTTCTCCCCGCGCCGCACCCCGGAGCGCTTGCCCTTGTAGCCGCCGGACTCGACGACCCGTTGGGCCGGGAAGTAGACGTCGACGTCGAGCGCCTCCGGGTCGGCGACGGTGCGCGGCGGCGGGTCTCCGACGATCGGCGGGGTCTTGGACGCCTCCTTGCTGGAGGGGCCGAGCCCCGGTATGTAGTCGCCGGGCGTGGGACGGGTGACGATCCAGCCGCCGGCCGCCACCACACCCGCGACGGTGATCCAGCCGACGACCCGTCGGGTGGTCACGCGTCTGGCCCGGAGGGCCCCCGCCCCCGCCCTCGCCCTCGCCTTCGCCGGATGCTGCGACGTGTGCTCTGCCGATGGTCCGTCCGGTCGCTCTGCCGGCGACGGGGCGCGCTCCCCCTGCGTGGTCATGCGGCAGATTGTATGCAGGTCACGAGTGGTGGAGATCACGGGGGCGCGGACCCGTCGGGCGCCGTCCGGACGGCCCGGCGCCCGACGTGACCCGCACCACTACGGTGAGCTGCGACACTGTGACAACTCGCACAGCTTCCCCCGGGATCTTCTGGTGGGTTTCCTCTGGCGTCCGTCGCGGGGCAGCAGGCAGGATCAGCCCCATGGATCTGCTCGATACCCTCACCGCCAAGGGCCTGCGTGGGGAGACCCCCACCCGCGAGGAGGCGCTCGCCGTCCTCGCCACCACCGACGACGAGCTGCTCGACGTGGTCGCGGCCGCCGGGCGGGTGCGCCGGCGGTGGTTCGGCCGCCGGGTGAAGCTCAACTACCTGGTGAACCTGAAGAGCGGACTGTGCCCCGAGGACTGCTCGTACTGTTCGCAGCGGCTGGGCTCCAAGGCCGAGATCCTGAAGTACACCTGGCTCAAGCCGGACCAGGCCGCCGAGGCGGCGAAGGCGGGCGTGTCGGGCGGCGCCAAGCGGGTCTGCCTGGTGGCGAGCGGCCGCGGCCCGACGGACCGTGACATCGACCGGGTCACCGACACGGTGGCGGCGATCCGGGAGGCCGACCCGGCGGTCGAGGTCTGCGCCTGCCTGGGCCTGCTCTCCGACAACCAGGCGGAGCGGCTGAAGGCGGCCGGCGTCGACGCCTACAACCACAACCTCAACACCTCCGAGGGAACCTACGGCGACATCGCCACCACCCACACCTACGCGGACCGGGTGGACACCGTGCAGAAGGCGCACGGCGCGGGCCTGTCGGCCTGCTCGGGCCTGATCGCGGGCATGGGCGAGAGCGACGAGGACCTGGTCGACGTGGTGTTCGCGCTGCGCGAGCTGGGCTCGGACTCGGTGCCGGTGAACTTCCTCATCCCGTTCGAGGGCACCCCGCTGGCCAAGGAGTGGAACCTCACCCCGCAGCGCTGCCTGCGGATCCTGGCGATGGTGCGGTTCGTCAACCCGGACACCGAGGTGCGGATCGCCGGCGGGCGCGAGGTGCACCTGCGCAGCCTGCAGCCGCTGGGCCTGCACATCGCCAACTCCATCTTCCTGGGCGACTACCTGACCAGCGAGGGCCAGGCCGGGCAGGCCGACCTCGACATGATCCGGGACGCCGGGTTCGAGGTCGAGGGCATGGGCGAGCGCACCCTGCCGCGGCACCGCGCGGACGTCGCGGCGGGCGCGGCGCAGGCGTCGGCGGCGGGCGGCTGCGGGACGGCCCCGGCGGCGGGCGGCTGCGGGACGGGCGGCGGCTGCGGCCCGTGCGGCGGTCACGCCCACGGCGACGCCGCCACCGACACCGCTCACGCCGACACCGGACCGGACGTCGGCCACGACGCCCCGGAGCCGGGCGCCGACGAGGCGCGCACCGACCTGGTGCGGGTGCGCCGTCGCGGCGCGGGCACCGAGCTGGCGCCCAACGCCTGAGCCCCGTCCGCACCACCCCCGGCCCGACGGCCCGGGCCCGGCTCCGGCTCCGGCCGCCCGGGCCCGACGAACACCCCGGAAAGACCCTCACCCATGACCCAGCTGTCCACGGACACCCTGCTCGCCCTCGACCGGGCGCACGTCTGGCACCCGTACGGGCCGATGCCCGGCACCGCCACCCCGTACGTGGTGGAGTCCGCCGCCGGCGTACGGCTGAACCTGGCCGCCCCGGCGCCCGGCGGACACCGCGAGCTCGTCGACGGCATGTCGTCCTGGTGGGCGGCGATCCACGGCTACGGCCACCCGGTGCTCGACGAGGCGGTGCGCGGGCAGCTGGGCCGGATGAGCCACGTGATGTTCGGCGGGCTCACCCACGAGCCCGCCGTCCGGCTCGCCACCACCCTGGTGGAGATCACCCCGGAGCCGCTGCGGCACGTCTTCCTCGCCGACTCGGGCTCGGTGTCCGTCGAGGTCGCCATGAAGATGTGCCTGCAGTACTGGCAGTCGGTGGGCCGGCCGCGCAAGCGGCGGCTGCTGACCTGGCGCGGCGGGTACCACGGCGACACCTTCCACCCGATGTCGGTGTGCGACCCGCAGGGCGGCATGCACCACCTGTGGGGCGGGGTGCTGCCCGAGCAGCTGTTCGCGCCCGAGCCGCCGGCCGGTTTCGACGCCCCGCTCGACGAGGAGTACACGTGCTCCTTCGAGGAGTTGATGGAGCGTCATGCCGACGAGCTGGCGGCGGTGATCGTCGAGCCGGTGGTGCAGGGCGCCGGCGGGATGCGCTTCCACTCCCCCGCGTACCTGCGGATGCTGCGCGAACTGTGCGACCGGCACGGGGTGCTGCTGGTCTTCGACGAGATCGCCACCGGCTTCGGCCGCAGCGGAGCGCTGTTCGCGGCCGACCACGCGGGCGTCGCGCCGGACGTGATGTGCCTGGGCAAGGCGCTCACCGGCGGCTACCTCACCCTGGCGGCGACGCTGTGCACGGCGCAGGTCGCCGAGGGCATCAGCCGCGGCGAGATGCCCGTCCTCGCCCACGGGCCGACGTTCATGGGCAACCCGCTGGCGACGGCGGTCGCCAACGCCTCGATCGGCCTGCTGCTCGCGCAGGACTGGCACACCGAGGTCAAGCGGATCGAGACCGGCCTGCGCGGCGGCCTGGCGGAGGCCGCCGAACTGCCCGGCGTCAAGGACGTCCGGGTGCTCGGCGCGATCGGCGTCGTCCAGCTGGACCACCCGGTGGACATGGCCGCGGCGACCGCGGCCGCCGCCCGGGAGGGCGTCTGGCTGCGCCCGTTCCGGGACCTCGTCTACACGATGCCGCCCTACGTGACCGGCGACGAGGACGTGGCGCGGATCGCCGCGGCCGTGACGGCGGCGGCGGTGGCCGGATGAGCGGGTCGGCGGAGGAACGGGCGACGGACGAGCGGACGGAGGCGGCAGCGATGGGACGGGTCCTCTTCGTGACCGGGACGGGCACCGAGGTCGGCAAGACCGTGACCACGGCGGCCGTCGCCGCGAGCGCGCTGCGCGCCGGGCTGCGGGTCGCGGTGCTCAAGCCCGGGCAGACCGGCGTCGGACCGGACGAGCCGGGGGACGCCGAGGAGGTCGGCCGGCTCGCCGGGCCCGCCGCCCCGGCCCCGGACCGGCTCACACTGCGTGAACTGGCCCGCTACCCAGAGCCGTTGGCGCCCGACACGGCGGCCCGCCGCTCCGGGCTGCCGTACCTGGCCGCGGAGGACGTGGCCAAGGAGGTGGCCGGCCTCGCCGAGCGGCACGACCTGGTCCTGGTCGAGGGCGCGGGCGGCCTGCTGGTCCGCTACGACGAGCAGGGCCGCACGCTCGCCGACCAGGCCCGCGCCGCACGCGAACTCGGCCTGCCCGCCGAGGTGTTGCTGGTGGCCTCGGCCGGGCTCGGCACGCTGAACACCACCGCGCTGACGGCGGAGGCGCTGGCCGCGCGCGAACTGCCGCTGCCGGGTGTGGTGGTCGGCGTCTGGCCGGACTCGCCCGGCCTCGCGGACCGCTGTAACCTGGCCGACCTGCCGCGCGTGGCGGGCGCCCCGCTGCTCGGCGCACTGCCCGAACACGCCGGCCGGGCCGGGGACTTCCCCGCACTCGCCGCCGCCGCGCTCGCGCCCGCCCTGCACGGTCACTGGGACGCCGCCGCCTTCACCGCCCTCCACGGGGCCGGCCAGGCGCTCCGGTAACCCACCGGGGCCCACCTGGACCCACCGGGAACCCACCGACGCAGCCTCCCGCCGCCCGCGCGGCCGAACCCGCCGGTTATCCCTCGAACGGGTGAGATCCGGGCCTGTCCCGGCCCCACGGCGCGGGAGGGCTCAATACGGTTCTCCGCATGACGGATGGCCTGATGGTGGACGAGGCCCTGCGGGCCCTCGCCGCGCTCGAAGCGGCGTGGAAGGACGACGACGAGGCCCTGGCCGCGCTGGCCGCACGGGGACCGGCCGAGCGGCCGCTCGCCGCCCTGGTCGCGACCTACGGCGAGCACGCCGTGGACACGCTGATGGCGCTGGCCTTCGGGCTGCGCTCCAGCATGACCGACGAGGAACTCGCCGAACTCACCGACGCGGTGAGCTCCAACATCGGCGCCCGGATGAGCGCCCTGCTCACCCGGACGCTGTGCGCCTGGGGCGAGACCGCCGGGGACGACCTCGCCGTGGTGAAGGTAATCGCGCACGCGGTGATCGACGCCATGCGAGCCGTCACCGAGGAGCCGAACAAGACCGACGTGCTGCCGCTGCTGGCCACCTTCCGCACCTACGCGCTGAGCAACACCCACTGACGGCCGACTGTCGGTGCCGTCTGCTTCACTTCAGGCATGCACGACAGCCAGCACACCCTCCCTGACCTGCGCGGACTCCTCGCCCGCCTGCCCGACACGGCCGCACTGCGTGACCGGTGCCGGGGCCTGGCCATGCTCGAAGCGATCCTCGGCCCCGACTGGGCGGACCGGTACTACGCCTTCGACTCCCGCTGGAGCGAGGGCGAGGAGACGGCGTCGATGCGCGACGGGCAGGGCGACGACTGGTTCCTGGTCTTCTCCGCCGCCGGAGCGTACGCGCGCGGCTTCGACCACACCGCGCCCAACGCGGGGGCGCAGCTGCTCCCGGAGGTCCCGGCGGCGTTCCGCTCCTGCGTGACGGAGCCGGCGTTCGGCGAGGAGGACGGCGCCCCGCTCGCGACCGTCTGCTTCTGGCGCGAGCCCGGGGACGCCGCGTGGCGGGCGCCGTCGGCCGCGCCCACCGGCGGGGTGGCCCTCTTCGACCTGCTCGCCGCCGAGGACCTGGTGGAGGCGTACCGGGCGTGGGCCGAGGAGTACTACGAGCTGGAGGACGGCCTCGACCCCGCGCCGATCGCCCACGTCCTGGCGCTGCGCCCGCTCACCGAGGCCGTCGTGTCCGCCCTCAACCCCGAGCTCGACCTGGACGAACTCGCCGACGACATGGCCGAGATCGGCTACCCGATGGCCTGACCCCACCCCCGCTGCCCGAGCGGCAGGCCTACAGTGCGGCCTCGTCCAGGGTCCGCCGCTGCTCGGCCGTGAGCGTCAGGTCGAGGGCACCGAGCGCCTCGTCGAGCTGGGCGACCTTGCTCACGCCGACCAGTGGCAGGATCCCCGCCTCGTGGTCGAGCAGCCAGCTGAGCGCCACCTGGTTGACGCTCGCGCCGGTCTCCTCGGCGACCGCGCGCAGGGCGGCGAGCCGCTTGGGCGTGCCGGGGTGGTCGTAGGCGGCGCCGATCTCGACGTCCTCACGGGTGAGGCCGCCGGAGAGGATCGGGCTGTACACCCAGAGCCGGAGGTCCCCCTCGGAGCGCACGTAGTCGAGGAGTTCGGGCGTCACGTGCACGTGCGCGGAGGACGGCAGCGGCACGTCGAAGCGCGGCTGCAGGTAGGAGTACCGGTACTGCAGGTGCGCGTAGCGCGGACCGTCCCCGGCGAGCGCCCGGGCCCGCTCGACCCGCCACACGGCGTGGTTGCTGGCCCCGACCTCGCCTGCCTTGCCCGAGGTCACCAGGTCGGCCAGGGTCTCCACGGTCTCGGCGAGCGGCACCGAGCGGTCCTCGACGTGCGCCCAGTACACGTCGACGTGGTCCGTGCCGAGGCGCCGCAGGCTGCCCTCGACGGCGGCCCGGACCGCCTTCTCCGACAGCCCCTCCGCCACCTCCAGCCCCGCCCCCGGCACCGTGGGCCGGGCGCCCACCTTGGTGCTGATGACGACCCGGTCCCGCGCCTTGCGGCCGGCGAGCCAGCGCCCGATGACGGTCTCGCTCTCGTCCCCGGTCGCGCCGTCGAGCCAGAACGCGTAGTTGTCGGCGGTGTCCAGGACCCTCCCGCCGTTCTCGACGAAGTGGTCGAGCAGGCGGAACGAGGTCTCCTCGTCGACGATCGTGCCGAAGCCCAAGGTCCCGAGGACGACGGTGCGCTGAGGAACAGTCATGGCTGTGCATCCCTCCCGTTGTGGTCTGGACCATTGAAGGCCCATTCACCACCACCCGCAACAGCCTCCCCGTTCGCCCCGCCACGAACGCCAACGCCCCCAGCGCCACCACCATGCTCCCCTCGAACGCCGACCCCGCCCACAACGCCGCCTCCGTCGCCCGCGCCCCGAGCCGCGTCCGGAGGATGAACGCCACCAGCCCGGCCACGGTCGACGCCCAGGACCGGGTCGGTGGGCGTGACGTCCCGCCGACGCCGCCGAAGTCCGTGGCAGCCGTGGACGACGGTGGCGAGGGCCGCTGTGAGGATCATGGCGAGGCCGCAGCCGCTCAGCAGGACCGGCGCGGCCACCCGGTTCAGGAGCAGCGCGCCGAGTGCGGCGCCCAGGGGTGCGGCCGTGATGAGCACCGCGCTGCGGGCGGCGAGCACCGTGGTGAGCGAGCCGCTCGGCGTCCTGTTCTGGAGCAGTGCGAGGGACAGCGCGGAGTACGGTCCGTAGACGACTCCCGCCGCGGCGAAGCCGATCAGTGACGGCACGGCGGTGTGGGCGGCCGCGAAGGGCAACAGGGCGATGCCGTGGCCCGCGACAATGGCGATCACGGTCGGCCACAGCGGCAGCCGCCCGGCCGCTCCGGCGCCGAGGGCCCCGACGACGGATCCGAGGCCGAACGCGGCCCAGTAGACGCCGAGCAGGCCGGCGCCGTCGTCCAGGGAGTGCACGACGAACAGCGGCAGCGCGACCTCGACCGGCCCGTAGGCCAGGTTGAACAGCCACGTCAGCACCAGCAGTCCGAGCAGCTCCGGGTAGTGCCGCAGCACCCTCAGCCCCTGCCGGGCGCCACCGGCCCCGGCCGGCCCGGTCGTCCCGGTCACCCCGGGCGGCGCCGGCAGTGCGACCCGGCCGGCCTGGACCGCGAGCAGGCCGATGATCCACGCCGGTGACACCGTGCCCGCCAGCAGGCCCGCCAGCGCGGGGCCGAGCACGGTCGCACTCGACAGACTGGCGCTCAGCAGGCTGTTCGCGGCCAGCCGTTGACCGTCGTCCAGGAGCGGCGCGAACAGGGCGTACTTGCCGGCCCTGCCCCAGGCGTGGAACAGCGAGGAGGCGCCCAGCAGCAGGACGTAGCCGGTCGGTCCGAGCACGCCGACCAGGTACGCGATCGGGATCGCGCCCAGTAGCACCGCCCGCAGGACGGCGTCCACGACCAGCAGTCGCCGCGCCGACCACCGCCGCAGCCGGCGGCCCAGCACCAGTGCGCCGAACGCTCCCGGCAGCGTGTACGCGGCGACGCTGATCCCGACCAGCGCGCCCTCCCGACCGTCCGGGGCCAGCGAGAGCGCCAGCCAGGCCACGGCCACGGCGCTCATGCCGTCCCCCAGGTCCGACAGGGCGAAGACGGGCAGCAGTCGACGGAACGGGCGGACGGCGAACAGCGGGCGCCAGGCCTCGGGCAGCACACGCCGCGGAGATGAGAACATGCACGTCACACTCGCGCTTCAAGCTCGCGTGAAGTCAACCCGTTCTGGGGAGCGTCGACGTGCGGTACCTGGGGATCGGCGAACTGGCCCGGACGGCGCGGGTGCGGGCGTCCGCGCTGCGTTACCGGGAGGAGCGCGGGCTGCTGACGGCCCCCGGTGAGGCGTGCCAGCCGATCAACACCCTTCTACGAACCTCCAGGTAGCTCCGCGGATCAGCCGCCGGCGGTGCTACCAGTCGACGGCGTAGAGGTCGAAGAAGTCGCTGAAGCAGCCGACCTCCCGCGCCGCCGCGGCCGCGCCGGGGGCGGACAGCCGGGCGGCGATGCCCCGCAGTTCGCCGGGCGTGCGACCGGACAGGGCACGGAAGTCGCGGTTCATGTGGGCCTGGTCGTGATAGCCGCTCATCGCCGCGACGTCGGTGAGCGAGGAGCGGCCGAGGGCGCAGAGTGCGAGCGCGCGTTGGAAGCGCAGGATCCGGGCGAGCGTCTGCGGCGGGACGCCGACGTGGTCCCGGAAGAGGAGCTGGATGCGGCGTTCGCCCCGGCCCGTCGCGTCGGCGAGTTCCCGGGCGCTCAGGCCGCCGTGCGCGTCGCGCAGCCGCTGCCAGGCCTCGACGGCCAGGCCCGGCGTGGGCGGGGCGGCGGCGAGCCGTGGGGCGAGGGCGGCGTCGAGGACGGCCCAGCGGGCGGACCAGTCCGGTGCCTCCGCGAGCCGTTCGGTGAGCCGCGCGGTCCAGCCCGGGCCCATCGCCTCGTCCGGATGGGCGGCGGCGTTGGCGAGCAGGTGCAGCGGCAGGCCGAGGAAGCGCGACGCCCCGACGGCCGTGAACTCGACCTCCACGGCGTAGCCGGACCCCCGGTAGCCCGCCAGCACCGGGGCCGTCTGGAGGCCCGCGATCATCGCGTGCCGCGTCTGCTCGCGCTCCGCGCCGCCCAGCCCCTGCCGGATGTGCAACGGCCCGCCCCAGCCGACCAGCAGCGTCACGCCCGCACTGGGCAGGGTGATCCTCGGGTGCTGGCGGCCCACCGACCGGTAGCCGCGGCAGCTGACCACGTCACCGCGCATCCACGCCGGCGGGCGCCGCACGACGCTCTCGCCCCGGTCGTCCACCGTCATGACGTCCTCCGGGCCCACGGCCTCTCCCCTCGCCCACGGAGTTCGCTTTTGTACAAGGATCCACCGGTGCCGCGGCCCCATCCTGGACGGGCGCCGCTCGGTGGCGGCCCCGCGCGGGGGGCGGGGCCGCCACCGAGCCGGACGTCAGGAACAGGAAGTCGGACCGGCCGACTTCCTGTGCCGCGTCCTGCGTCTCGTCGCGCGTGCCGCCGGAGCCCCCGCGGTGCTCACCGGGCCGTCACCGGCTCCCAGGGGATCTCCCGGCGCAGCAGCGCGCGCTCCAGCGGCTCGCCGGAGCGGTGGGCCCAGAGCCGGCGCTCGCGCACCTCGCGTCGGGTGCGGGGGCGGTAGCGCGGTTCGCCGCAGCTGGTCTTGGGGAAGCCGATGCCCGCGTTGAGCAGCAGCGTGACGGTGCGCCAGGCGGCGACGTCCCGGCGGGGCGGGGCGGCGAAGCCGGAGCCCGCGTACACCAGCGTCCCGGCGCAGCGCGGACAGCGCCGTTCCTCGCTCTCCCACCCGTGGCGCTGCTTGTAGGAGGCCCGGCAGGGGAGGCAGACGTACGAGGTCCTGGTGTAGCCCATGCGCGCCAGCCTAGGGGTCGACCGCCGTCCCCTTCATCTCCCTTTTCGCCCCACTGTGCGACAGATCACGGCGACCGCCACCGCCCCCGCCGCCTACGATTCGGGAACGATGCACCTGCCCCGGTCGAGGAGACGCCACCCGTGACCAGCACGATCGAGCGCGAAAGCTACTACCACCGGACGGGCGAACACACGTTCAAGCCCACCGCGCACGCGGGTGGTGCGTGGAGCGTCGAAGAGCAGCACTTCAGCCCGCTGGCCGGCCTCGTCGTGCACGCCCTCGACCAGCACCTCGCCGGGCGTCCCGGGGGCCTGGCGCTCGCCCGGATCAGCTACGACATCCTGGGCCGGATCGCGCTCGACGAGTGCGAGATCACCGTGGAGACCGTCCGCCCCGGCCGCACCATCGAGCTCCTCGAAGCGACGGTGACGATCGGCGGTCGCGCCGTCGTCCGGGCCCGCGCCTGGCTGCTGGCCACCCTGGACACCTCGGCCGTCGCCGACGGTCCGCGCGAGCCGCTGCCCGCGCCCGGTTCGCTGCCGCAGTGGACGATGGGCGAGGCGTGGGACGGCGGCTACATCGCCTCCCTCGACGTGCGCCGGGTGCCGCCGGCCCGCCGGGGACGGGCGACGGCATGGCTGACCTCGCGTGTCGACCTGGTCGCGGGCGAGCCGAGCAGCCCGCTGGCGACCTTCGTCGCACTGGTGGACACCGCCAACGGCATCGCCCCGCAGCAGGATCCGACGGAGTGGATGTTCCCCAACGTCGACCTGACGATCCACCTGCACCGCGCGCCGAGCGGCCCCTGGACCGGGCTGGACACCACCGTCACCTTCGGCCCGACCGGCCAGGGCCTGACCAGCACCGTCCTGCACGACGTGGACGGGCCGGTCGGCCAGGCCGAACAGATCCTCACCGTCCGCCCGCAGCCCCGTCCGCTGGGCTGACCGCCGCCCCGGTGACGCCGACGTCGCGCTCGCCCGTCGCGTACACCGGCGGCGGGGCGATCGTCTGCCCGCCCGCCCCCGGCCGACCCGCAGGCCCGCAGGCCGATGAACAGCGCGGCGGTCGCCCCCGGCAGACCCGCCCGCACCGGCTCGTGACCCGGGCAAGGGGCCGCCGCGTCGTCCGCGCAGAGCGGGACGGCCGGCCGCCTGCCGGCGACATCCGCGTTCTACTCGTTCGGGTCCCACTCCGCGAGCTGCTCCATCGGCTCGGTGTTCCCGGTGTTCTCCAGGCCGTCGAGCGGGACGCGCGCGTAGAAGTAGAGGACCAGTTCGCTCGCCGCACCCCGCATCACCAGGTCGCCCGGCTCCGCGTCGGCGGCGAGGTCGTCGCAGCGGACGCCGTCGGCGTCGAGGGTCAGGCGCCAGGAGCGGCCCTCGGTCGCGTGCAGGTCGATGGTCGCCGGCTTGAACGGCCAGGGGACGGTCGTCGCCGAGACGGTGGTCAGGAACTCGTCGACGCCCTCGACCGCGACGTCCGTCGGCAGCGGCTGTGCGGCGCCCAGGGTGAGCTGGACGTCGTAGGTGTGGACGGCGATCTCCTGGATCTGGTGCCGGGCCACGGCTCCGCTGGTCTCCGGGGCCTGCGAGCGGCCCCACCAGGTCCAGCAGCCGCGGTCCGGGCCGGCCTCGCGCAGCGCGGCGAGCATGAGCTCGGTCGACTCGGCGAGCCAGGCGTCCAGGGCCTCGCGGTCGCGGGGCGCGGTCGGGGCGCCCTTCGGGTCCGTCTTCGCCGGGGGCTCGGCGCCCGGGCCGGCCGCGACGATGGCGGCCTGGCGGCGCCGGCCGTCGCCGAGGTGCTGCGCCAGTTCGCGCAGCGTCCAGTCCGGGCAGGCCGGGACCTGGACGTCAAGGTCGGGAGCGGACGCGATCGCGGCGCGGAACGCGGCCGAGCGGTCTTCGATCAGCCGCAGGACCTCGGGGAACTCCAAGATTTTTTGCACGCCGGTTGTGTATCACGGCGCTCCGGCCGCCGGGTAGCGAATTTGTCCGGCCGAACGCGCCGACGGCCGGGCGGAGCGCCGCCGGGGCCTCAGCCTTCCGGCGGCGTCCAGAACGCGGCGAGCCGCGCGACGCCGGGTCCGAGCGCCTGCCAGGAGCCGTCGAACTCCAGGACGGCCACCGACCCGGTCGGGAAGCCGGACTCCGCCGCCCGCTGCGCGAGGTCACCGTCGGCCGCCCCGGCCAGGAGCGCGACCAGCTCGTGCAGGCTCGGATTGTGTCCGACGACGACCAGGTCGCGCACGCCGTCCGCGGTGTCCCGCACCGTCGCGACCAGCTCGGCGATCCCTCCCTCCCCACGGTGGATCTCCACGCTCAGGTCGTAGAGCCGCTCCTCGTGGATCGTCTCGGGAACCTGCGGCAACGCGGCGGCCACGCGTTCCCAGGTCTCCCTGGTCCGGCGGGCGCCGGACACCCGCGCGAGATCCGGCGTGATGCCGGAATCCGCGAGCCATCGCCCGGCCCGGGACGCCTCCGCCCGCCCCCGCTCGTCGAGCCGCCGTTCCTGGTCGACCGGCGTGTCCCGCTCGGCCTGCGCATGCCGGATCAGGACAACCCTCCGGCCGGTGCTCGTGGCCACGTCGTCCTCCCCTGGTTCGCCGTCCGCGGCACGGCCGACGGAAATCGTTGATCCTCTGCACGCGAACGCTACCCCAGCCGGGGTCGGATCCGACTCGCCGCCATGGCCGGCGGGAGCTGCTGCCGGAGGCCGGCGAACGGCCCTTCAGCCCGCCGGCGTCGGCAGGGGTGCCGTCAGAGCCGCTTGGCGCGCAGCACGCCGGTCAGCATGGGGAGGGTGAACTCGCCGTCCGCGAGCTCGCGCCGGCCGGCGAGGTAGGCCCGGATCGCGCCGCGCCTGGCCTCGCGTTCCCGCTCCGGCATGACGAGCATGCCCGCGCGCGTCGCCAGGGTGTCGACGAGGGAGTCGGCGGTGCGGCGCTGTCCGTGCGGGAAGGCGGACTGCTCCGGCGAGCCGAAGCGGGCGGCGTCACCGTTCGCGGGAAGGTGCATGCCCGCCGTCACGGCGCGCCAACTGGCGGGCGTGTCACGCTCGCCGATCGCCTCCGTCCCACTGACCCGTGCGAGCCCGGCGACCCAGTCCACCTCGTCGTCCAGCAGGTTCCACAGCCCGGCCAGCACACCGCCGGGTGCGAGGACGCGGGCGATCTCGGGGCCCGCGACGGCCATGTCGAACCAGTGCATGGCGTTGCCGGCGACGACGGCGTCGACGGAGGCGTCCGGCAGCGGGATCCGCTCGGCGCTGCCCGGCAGGGCGCGGACGGCGGGCAGCGCGCGGCGCAGCTCGCCCAGCATCGCCGCGTCCGGCTCGACGGCGACGACGTCGGCGCCGAGGGCCACCAGCGTGCCCGTCAACTTCCCGGTCCCGGCGCCGAGATCGAGCACCCGCGTCCCGGGCGCCGCCTCCAGCGCCCACCGCACCGCGGCCTGCGCGTAGTCCGGCCGGTGCTCGGCGTAGGCGACAGCCGCGGAGCCGAAGGACGACGCGTGCAGTGACTGTTCGTCATGATCCATACCTGCACGCTACCCCGGTCCGCTACTCGACGGGGCCGGCCAGGGTCTCGACCGGCCACAGCGGCGAGGTGGGCTTCTTGCGCGCGAGGGCCGCCAGCTCCTCGGGGGGTTCGGCGCCGTCCCGGACGGCCGCGAGGTAGGCCTTGGCCTCCCGCAGGCCCAACTCCGGTGCCTGCTTGCGCAGATGTCCCATCGCGGCCACGACGCCGGCGGACCGCGCCAGTTCACGGACGGCGGCGCCCAGCGGATCGGGGCGGCAGACACCCTTGATCTGGAGCAGGTAGTGGTCCTCCCACCCCTCGGTCGGCCCCCAGGCGTCGGGAACGTAGTGCAGGCTGCCGTCGTACCGGTCCACGAGCACGTGACTGTCCCCGCCGACGGGACGGCCGACCCCGGTGCCGGTACGGGCGGACGCGGCCGGACCCCAGAACACGAGCCACCCGACGTCGTACTCCTCCACGGCGTGGACGGTCCGCTCGAATGCGGGCCCGTCGCTCGCCAGGTAGGACTCGACGAGTTCGATGGCGCGTTCCTTGTCGATCACGCTCTCATCCTCCGGCATCGGTCAAGCGAGTAGGGCGCAGGAAGTCGGCCGGGCCGACTTCCTGCGCCCTACTTCAAGAGGGCCAGGGCCTTCGCCACGCGGTCGATCGCCGTACACACGACCTCCGGCTGGTAGGCCGTGTAGCACAGCCGGAAGAACCCGGGGGCGGGGCTGTGCATGGTCTGACCCGGGAGGAGGGTGACCTCGGTCGGTGCGCAGCGGAGGTACTCGAAGAGCCACAGCTCATCGGGGTCCATGTCGTTCGGCGGGGTGAACGGGAGCGGGCTACAGGGCTCCTTCTCCTTCCGCTTCCCCAGGTACGCCGTCAGGTCCAGCCAGAAGAACTGGGCCGGGTTGTCACCCTCCGTGTAGACGAACTCGATCCCCCTCGCGACCAACCGCTCCCGCACCTTCACGAAGCTCTCGCTCAACAACTCCTTGTAGCGCCGCATCGCGTAGCTGGTGTACAGCTCCGCGCCGGGCCCGTTCACGGTGGCCTCCAGCAGCTCGCCGAGCACGTAGTGCTTCAGCGAGTCGACCGGCGTGAACCACGGCATCGGGTTCCTCTTCTCCTCGATGCCCGTCGTCCCCAGCATCGCCCGCTGCACCGGCCCGTACTTCGACACCACGAACCCGGTCCGGAACCCCGAGAGCCCGAAGTCCTTCGCGAACCCCCACACCACGTGGATCCGGTCCCACGCGCGCCCGTACGCCTCCAGCGCCAACGCACTCGTGAACGGCACCCGCACCCCGTCGACCTGCGAATGTGCGTAGATCTCGTCGGAGATGATGTGCATCTCGGTCTCGTCGAGCACCCAGGCGTAGATCTCGTCCAGCAGCTGCTTCCCGTAGTTGACGCCCAGCGGGTTCTGCGGGTTGGTCAGCACCAGCAGCCGGGGGTACTCGGCGTGCACGCGGTAGTACCTGTCGTACTCGTCCCTGATCGCGTCCAGCGTGAGCCGGAACCGGTCCGGCCCCTCGGTGGGCAGCCCCACCGGGACGCACGTCAGCTTCGGCCGCTGCTCGAACGACCAGTTGAACCCCTGCCAGTACGGCGCCGGCAGCAGCACCCCGTCGCCCTCCTTCAACGGCGGCGGACCGACCTCCCCCTTCCTCGGCGGGTCCTGGAGCGCGAACGCCAGACACTCCAGCGCCGACCCGACGCCGCCCGCACCGAACACGTCGCCCCACGGCACCTCCACCTCGAAGGCCTTGGTCAGCAGCGCCGCGACCTCCTGGCGCAGCGCGTCCTCGCCGTACGGGCGCTTGTAGTGGATGTACTTCTCCGGCAGCAGCTCGATCTCGTCGAACACCATCTTCTGCATCGAGTCCTCGTACACGAGGACGTTCTCCGCGACGGACAGGTTGATGGCCGTGGGCGGTTCCTGATCGCGGTAGAGGGCGAGGGCCTGCTCGAAGTCGGGGATCCGGGCGATCGGCTCAGCGGGCTCGATCGGCCCGGTCGGAACGGTCATGACGGTGCGGCTCACTTCCATGGGCGCGGACGGTTCGCATGCGGATTGCCCCACCGCATCACGCCCCTGCACCCCCCGCCACCCGTCCGCGCCCATCCGGCGGCCGGGGGGCGCTCATCCGGCCCGCCGCGCCCTCCCCCGCACCGCCACGCCGCCGCTCACCAGCAGCGCCGTGCCCAGCGCGTACACCGGCAGCCACCGCGTCGTGGTCGCCGCCAGACAGTCGTCCACCGCCACCCTGCTCTGCTGCTCCTGCGCGTAGGCCAGCGCCGCCGCGTCCTTCCCGGCCAGCTCCCCCAACGCGGCCTGCGCGTGCAGGCTCTCGTACCGGCCCGCCTGCACACACCCGTCCCGCGTGCCCGGCATCGGGAACAGCCACTCCCACCGCTGCAGCGCCGGCGCCAGCGCGAGCGCCACGCACAGGCCCACCACCAGCGAGTACGCCGCCAGATTCCACCCGTAGCCGACGGCCCCCCGCCCCGGAACGCGCCCGAAGGCCAGGACGACCGTGAGCAACGTCAGCCCCAGGTACGTGGAGAACCACTCCCACGAGCCCTCCGCCAGCGAGAACGCCAGCACCACTCCGAGCGCCGTACCGAGGACCCCGGCATCAGGGCCCCCGCCCTCCGCACCACCACGACCACGACCACTCACACGTCCTCCCGACCAGCACCACCTGCCCGCTCCGAAGCAACCAGCCTCCCGCCCGAGCCCGCCCCCACCGCCCCGGCACCGCCGCACCCCCACCCGAACGGCTCAGCCCGCCGCCGGCCAGGGGGTCAGGCGAACCTCCTGCCGGACCAGGGCAGTGGCTCTCCGGTGAACGGGTCCACCCCGGACTCGAAGCGGCGGCGCGCCTCGCGCCAGTGGACGAAGTGAGGTGACGGATCGCCCCAGAGGGAGGCGTCACCGAGTGGGCACTGGTCGAAGTCCCGGGTGAACAGCCGCCGCAGGAACTCCGCCATGCCGCAGTCGTAGAGCCACCAGTGCGGCCAGGCGTGCCGTTCCCGGACGAGCACCGGCCACCTGTCGGGGTCGCCGTCGTAGGTGAGCCGGCCGATGACGTCGGCTCCGCGGCCGCCGCCCCACGCGCTCACCGAGTCCGACTGGGCGGGGGCGGAGCTCTCGCCGCCACCCCGCCCCCGCAACGTGAGCCGCGACAGCACCACGGGCCGGTTCACCTTCGACTGGGACGAGTGACCTTCACGGCCCGCTCCGAGCCTTGCCGGCTCCAGCCCCGGGCGGGTCAGTCCGCCGCCAGGGGCTTGACCCAGCGGGTCCACTGGGGCTGCGGGCCGTAGCCGGCGGCCTGCCAGGTGCGGTGGCCGAGGGCGTTGTCGTCCAGGACCATCGCGTCCGCGCGGCGGCCGCCGAGGGCGGCGAACCGGGCCTCCGCGGCGGCCAGCAGGGCCGCGCCGATGCCGCGGCGGCGGTGGTCCGGGTCGACGGCGAGGCGGTACAGGTGGCAGCGCCAGCCGTCCCAGCCGGCGATGACCGTGCCGAGCAGGACGGCCGGGTGGTCCGCCCGGGTGGCGAGCAGCAGGCACTGCGGGTCGCGGGCGAGCAGCGCCGCCACGCCGTCGGCGTCGTCGGTGATGCTGGTGCCCTTGGCGGCGCGGGCCCAGAGGGCGAGCACGGCGGGGATGTCGTCGGGGACAGCGGTGCGCAGGGTGAAGTCGATCACGAGTGCGTGTCTACCAGGGCCGTGCGGCGGCCACGGCGAATTCCGGCAGGTGGACGCTCAGCCGCCCGCCAGTTCCCACACCGTCGTCGTCTTCAGCGCCGTGTCCTCCAGGTCCGCGATCACCGGGACGTCGTACGCCGCCAGGGCCGTGAACCGCTCGCGCGGCAGGTAGGCGCGGCCGGGGTCGCCGACGATGACCACCGCGCCCCGCGACCGGGCGCGTTGCAGGAACGGCAGGAAGCGGGCCGCCATCGCCCGCTCGTAGAAGACGTCCCCGGCGAGCACCACCTCCGCCGGTGCGCCGTCCCCGTCCAGCAGGTCCTCGACGGCCGCCGCCACCTCCACCCCGTTGGCGGCCGCGTTGACCTCGATGGCGGCGACGGCGTAGGCGTCGATCTCGGCGGCCCGCACCGACCGGGCGCCGCGCAGCGCCGCCGCGATGCCGACCAGGCCGGAGCCCGCCGCCAGGTCCAGCACCGTGCGCCCGGCGACCAGTTCCGGGTGGTCCAGCACGTACCGGGCCACCCCGACGCCGCCCGCCCAGGCGAAGGCCCAGAACGGCGGCGGCAGCCCGACCTCGCCGCGCGCGGACTCGGTGGTCTCCCACAGCTCGATGGCGTCCTCCGCCATGTGCAGCCGCACCTCGGGCACAAACGGCACCGGCCCGATCCGGGTCTGCGCCCGCACGAACTCCTGGTCCGACAAGATGGCCGCCCCCGAACCCACCGGGCGTGTCTCGCTCAGCATGCGCAGCAGCATAGGGCCCCTGACCAGGTGCTCCGTCCACGCCGTGGCGCCCGGCCGGCCGAATGCCGTCCAACTTCCCTTCTCACCTGGCACGTTGTGAACGATCCAGCCGGAGGCCCGGCCGTGCCGCAAGGAGCCGGCCCTCCCCGGAAAGCCTCAGCAGCGCCCTCTTTGACGTCCGCTCAGTTCGGCCGGCGCCGCCCTGCCGGAAGCTGCTGGCCGGGGGATCCGGCGGAGGGTAGGTTCTCCCCGAAGCCGGTGTGCGGCCGGCGGGGAAGCGGGGTGGGCCGGATGTCGGACGAGGTGTCGGGCGCGATGTCGGGCGGGATGCCGAGCGGGGTGCTGGCCGGACGCGCGGCGGTCGTCACGGGCGGCTCGCGCGGGATCGGGCGGGCCGTGGTGGAGCGGCTGGCGGCGGACGGCGCGCACGTCGTGTTCGGCTACGCGCAGGACGACGCGGCAGCGGCCGAGGTGGTGCGCACGGTGGCCGCGCGCGGGGTCGGGCGGGCGCACGCCGTGCGGGCCGACCTCGGCGAACCCGACGGCGCGGAGCGGCTGATGGCGGCGGCCGAGAAGGAGCTCGGCGGCCTCGACATCCTCGTCAACAACGCGGCACGGAGCTTCACCCGCACACCGCTCGCCGAGACCGAGGTGGCGGACTTCGACGCCGTGCTCGCCGTCAACACCCGCGCGGTGTTCCTGACCCTGCGGTACGCGGCGCGCCGGATGCGCGACGGCGGGCGGATCGTCAACGTCTCCTCCCTCAACACCCGCCGCCCCACCACGGGCATCGCCCCGTACCTCGCCGGCAAGGGCGCCCTGGAGCAGCTGACGGAGGCCGCGGCGCTGGAGCTCGGGCCGCGCGGGATCACCTGCAACACCGTCTCCCCCGGGCCGGTGGAGACCGAACTGCTGCGCTCCACCAACCCCCCGGAGGCGCTGGAGACGGTCGCCGGGATGACCCCGCTGCGGCGGCTCGGGCAGCCGGCGGACATCGCCGATGTGATCGCGTTCCTCGTCGGCCCGGACAGCCGGTGGGTCTCCGGGCAGAACCTCGGCGCGACGGGCGGCCTGCGCTGACGGCGCTGCGGCGACCGCGGGACGGTGGGGCGGTAGGTCCGTGATCACGCAGGATCACGCACTGCCACCCGATCCGTACCATTTCGATACCGAAGCCTGGATGAGCTGGGAAGATGCTCGCCGGGCGGAGCGGGCCCCGGTAGCATCCGGCTCAGGCCACCCGGACCGGCCAGGCGGCGCAGCACCGCCGTGCCGGTTCCACCGGGCGGCCGACTCCCGCGGGTCCGCCCGGGGGCGGCCCCGGGTGTGACGCTCCGGCGGCGCCGCCCGACGGTGCCCGTTTACACGGCACGCGCGCAAGGGCAGTCGCGCGGAACGGCGAAGGGCAGCGTCTTGGCGGACAGACTCACCGGTGGCGACTCCTCACTCCTGCGGCGGATCAACGCGGCGGTGACCCTCCGGGCGCTGCGCGAGGGCCACGCGGTGACCCTGACCCAACTGGTCGGCGACACCGGGCTGTCCCGGCCGACGGTCGAGGGCGTGATCGAGGGACTGGTGGAGACCGGCCTGGTCGCCGAGGTCGAGCAACCGCAGTCGGGCGGCCAGGCGGGTGCCGGGCGGCGCGGCCGGCCGGCCCGGTGGTTCCGGTTCCGCGCCGAGGCCGGGCACATCCTCGGCATCGAGATCGGCGTGCACGACATCCGGATCATCCTCGCCGACCTCGCCGGAGAGGTGGTGGGCAGCCACTTCCGGCCGGTCGAGGAGTCCCTGGACGCGGAGGAACGGCTCGCCGCCGTACGGTCGGTGGTCGCGGAGGTCCTGCGCAAGGCGGGCGTGTCGCGGGACAACCTGTGGGCGGTGGGCGTCGGCACCCCGGGCATCGTCGACCGGGACGGCACCGTGCAGCTGGGCACCGCGATGCCCGGGTGGACCGGGCTGGACCTCGGGGCCCGGCTGCGGCGCTCGTTCCGCTGCCCGGTGATGATCGAGAACGACGCCAACCTCGCCGCCATCGCCGAGCACTGGCAGGGTGCGGCGGTCGGCGCCGACGATGTGGTGTTCGTGATGGCGGGGCTGAGCCCGGGCGCCGGTTCGCTCATCAACGGCCGTCTGCACCGGGGTTTCGGCGGCGCGGCCGGCGAGATCGGCGCGCTGCACCTGCTGGGGCAGGAGGTGACGCCCGAGCGCCTGCTCTCCACCACCGGCAAGCCGCTCAACCCGCTGGACGAGGCGGCGGTCGCCCGGGTGCTGCGGCTGGCGCGCGAGGGCGACGAGGTCGCGCGGGTCGCCACCGACCGGTTCCTGACCCGCCTGGTGCAGAGCGTCGCCGCCCTCGTCCTGGCCATCGACCCGCAGCTGGTGGTGATCGGCGGCTGGGCGGCCGGCCTGGACGGCGTCCTCGACCCGCTGCGCGAACGCCTCGCCGAGTTCACCCTGCGCGCCCCCGAGGTGGCGCTGGCGGCCCTGGGCTCGGAGGTCGTCGCGATGGGCGCCCTGCGGGTGGCCCTCGACCAGGTCGAGGAGCAGCTCTTCGCCGTCAACCCCCCGACGGGGGAAGCGGGTTCGGCCCGGGCCTGACGAGCCGGGGCTGTCGCGCAGTGCGACAGCCCCGGCTTGACGACGCGATCAGCGGTCGAGCCGCCGCCGGGCCTCGTCGAGGGCCCAGTGAACGAACGCCACCGGCAGCCGGTCCACGTCCGGAGGAACGCTGACGACGGCGTCCTGCCAGGTACCGTCCTCCGGCCGGATGACGGCGAGCACCGTGCCGGCCTCGTCGATCCTCGGGTCACGGAACTCGACGATCCAGGTATCGGGATCCGACCCCTCGGATTCGATCACCCGGGTCTCCGGCCCCAACCGCCACTCCGCCGGGTTCTCCAGCATGACTCACGCTCCTCTCGACGATGGTACGGACGGGCAGGTCAGAAGTTCAGGAAGGTCTCGAAGACGCTGTCCATCGAGAACCGCGCCCCGTGCGGCTCGCCCGGTATCTGCAAGTCGTAGCAGTCCTCGAACTCGCCGTCGATCCGTCCGCGTTCCACGGTCACCACACCGTCCGGGTGTCCGAGCATCCGGTCAAGGAGGGCTTCCGCGATCGGGTTGAGGTTCACCGGGTTGCCGGGAGCGGTCGGCCAGCCTCCGCTGTTGCCGTCCCGGCCCGACTTCTTGCCGAGGGCCCGACCGGCGCGGCTCTGCTTGGGGACGTCCTTCTGCCCCTTGGTCCCTTTGGGAGCCTTGGCCCTCGGATCCGGCTCCTTGCCGCTCTCCGACGCCTTGGCACGGTCGAAGTTTGCCGCGGGATCGGGTGTGCAGCCCGCCTGGTCCGGACCGCCCTTGCCACCCCCCTTGCCGCCCTGGCCGGCGTCCGCCGGTCGGGGGTCGAGGGCGCCGGCGGGGAGGCGGCCGTCGGCGTTGGCCGCGAGGCAGGCGTCGGCGGGGCCTCCGGTTCCGCAGCCGGCGTCGGGGTCGCTCGGCTCGTCGAGGTGCGGGTCGGCGCTGCTGGTGTCGGTGGGGGTGGGCAGCTGGATCGGATGGGTGAGGTCGATCAGCGCCCGCCACACGGTCTCCCAGTAGTGGCGGACACTGACCTGCGGCCCGCTCTTGGTCCAGGAGCCGTCGGAGTAGTAGGAGGTGACCCGGGTGGTGTCGGTGATCCAGGTGTCGGTGCGCTCGTAGAGGTAGGTGTCGTCCCACCAGGTGGTCACCTCGGTGCGCACGTCGGTGGTCGTCGCCTTGCTGGTGCTGACGACGTACGGCCGGGGCGGGGAGGACTGCGGCGGCTTGGGCTTGGCGGGCTGGGCGCCGACGGGGGGCTTGGGGAGCTGGTTGGTGCCCGGGTCGGTGACGGTGACGCCGTCGGTGCCGGAGCCGGTGGAGACGGGGCTCAGGCTGCCGTCGGCGTTGACCACCTCGTAGACGACGTAGCCGACGAAGGCGACCACCACGATCGCGCCGACCACCAGCGCGGCGGTGCAGGCGACCGAGCAGGTGACCGCGGCGGCGCCGGCCTCGGCCACGGTGGCGCCGACGGCGACGATCTCGCCGCCCACGGCCGCCGCCTCCTCCGCGACGGTGACGGCCAGGCCGCCGCCGGCCCGCAGGGCGGTGCCGAGCAGGTCCAGGCCGTCCCCGGCCAGGCTGCCGACCGCGCGGGCGCCCTGCCCGAGCAGCGCGCCGAGGTCGAAGTGGCCGTCGGGGTCCCAGCGGCCGACCGGGTCGCCGGCACCGTAGCCGTAGCGGTTGGCGGTGGCGGCGGTGCGCAGGCCGGGGACCCGGTCGTCGGCGGAGGTGAAGCGGCCGGTGCCGGGGTCGTACCAGCGGGCCTGGGCGTGCACCCGGCCCGTGGCGGGGTCGGTCCAGCCGCCCTGGAAGCCCAGGCCGGGCGCGGCACCGGTGGTGACGGTGGGCTTGCCGAACGGGCTGTAGGAACGCCCGGCGGCCAGCGCGCCGCTGCCGGTGTCGGTGGCGCCGAGCACGTCGTGGTGGGCGTTGGTGAGCAGGGTGCGGGCGGTTCCTCCGCCGCTCGGGGCGGCCGCTATCGCGGTGCCGTCCGAGGCCCGGGCGTAGGACCAACTTCCGTCGGAGTCGGGCTCTTTGGTGAGTCCTGCGTAGGTGAAGGAGGCCGCCGCGGCGGTGCCGGCGGTCGCGGCGGTGAGTCGGTCGAGGGCGTCGTAGGCGTAGGTCCGGCCGTCGACGCCGGTGAGCCAGCCGAGCGCGTCGTAGCGGTTGGTGGAGGTGGCGGTGACGGCGCCCGCGGCGTCCTTGGTGGTCGTGGTGGCGAGGGTGCCGCGCGGGGTGAAGGTGTAGCTGGTGGTCGCGCCGTCGGCGGCCGTGCTGGAGGTGAGGCGGTTGCGCGGATCGTAGGCGGCGGTGCTGGTGCCGGTGGCGGTGTGCTGGGCGGCGGTGCCGGTCCAGTCGGTGACGGAGGTGCGGTTGCCGGCGGCGTCCCAGCCGTAGTCGGTGCCGGTGCCCTTGGTGGTGTCGGTGACCCGGGTGAGGCGGCCGGCGGGGTCGTAGTCGTACGTCTCGCCGTGCGGGTCGGCGGTACCGGTGGAGCCGCTGGTGAGCAGTCGGCCGGCCGGGTCCCAGCTGTAGGTGAGCTGGGTGGAGAGGTGGCCGGCGGGGTCGGTGACGGTGTCGGTGGCGATCCGGCCGAGGCCGTCGTAGCCGAGGCTCCGGGTCGGTCCGGCGCTCTGGCCGGCGTTGCGCTGTTCGGTGGTGACCTGGCCGGCGAGGTCGTGACTGAGGGTGCGGGTCAGGCCGGAGAGGTTGTCGGTGACGGTGGCGAGGTCGGTGTTGCCGTTCCAGGTGTAGCTGACCTTGGCGCCACCGGGGGCGGTCTCGGTGAGCGGGCGGGCGGCGGCGTCGTAGGTGAAGGAGCTGGTGCCGAGCGGGCCCTGGCTGCCGGTGAGCAGGCCGCGGTCGTCCCAGGCGAAGGTCTGCGCGCCGCCGGGGGCGGAGGCGGAGGTGACCCGGCCTGCGAGGTCGTAGCCGAAGGTGCGGGAGGCGTCGCCGTCGCCGCCGGTGCCGGACTCGTTGGTCAGCCGGCCGAGACCGTCGTAGCCGAACGTGCGCCGCACGCCGCCGGGCTGGGTGATGGCGGTGACCTGTCCGGCCGCGTCGTAGGCGGTGGTGGTCGTCCGGTCGGCGGCGGACTGGTCGGCGGGGACGGCCGGCAGCGACTGCGCCTCGGCCAGGCCCAGGGAGTTGTACCGCTGGTGGGTGGCGTTGCCGTTGGCGTCGGTGATCCGGGTGAGCCGGCCGAGCAGGTCGTGGCCGAGGCCGGTGACCGGGGCGGAGGCGGCGTCGCCGGGGCGCACCGCCGGGTCGGTGAGCGTGGTCGGCCGGTTGCGGGCGTCGTAGGCGGTGCGCCGGACCTGGCCGTCGGGGTCGGTGACGCTCACCGTGTTGCCGTTGGCGTCGTAGCCGTAGCCGGTGCGGGCGAGCACGGTGCCGGCCGGGTCCACGACGGTCCTGGCCGTCGCCCGGCCGGCCAGGTCGTAGCTGGTGGTGGACTTGCGGCCGAGCGGGTCGGTCACGGTGGCGGTGCGGCCGGCGAGGTCGTAGGTGTAGCGGGTGGTGCCGTGGCCGGCCGGGGTGCTGGAGGTGCGCTCGCCGAGCTTGTTGTAGGTGTAGGTGGTGGAGGTGGCACCGAGGGTCTCGGTGAGGACGTCGCCGAAGTCGTCGTGGGTGTAGGCGGTCGTGTGGCTGTCGGGGGTGGCGGTGCCGTTGCGGACCACCGACGTGGCGGAGATCCGCCGGTCCATGCCGTCGTAGACGGCGAGGGTCTGGGCGCCGGTCGGGTCGATGACGGAGAGCACGTTGCCGTTGTCGTCGCGGCGCACCACGGTGACGCCGGGCGCGGCCCCGGGGGTGGCGGGCGGCAGGGTGGTGCGCACCAGCCGGTCGCGCAGGTCGTAGGTGTAGGTGGTGGTGCGGCCGAGCGCGTCGGTGTGCGAGGTGGTGTTGCCGTCCGCGTCGTAGGTCCACTTCTCGACCGGGTTCAGGGCGGCGGTGGCACCGGGCGGGGTGTAGGCGGGCAGCCGGGCCTCGGTGCGGTGGCCCTGCTTGTCGTAGAGGAAGCGGGTGACGGCCCCGGTGGCGTCCTTGACCTCGGTGACCTCGCCGAAGGTGTTGTAGCCGCGGGTCGTGGTGCCCTGCTGGGCGGTGGCGGTGGCGCCGGGCGTGCCGTCCTCGACCGGGGTGGCGGGTGTGGTGGTGCTGGAGAGCCGTCCGAGCTGGTCGAAGGCGTTGGTGGTGGTGTACGCCGGGTCGGGCAGGCCCGGGGCGCCGGGCTGCGGCATGCCGCGCGGGTCGGTGGTGGCGAGGACGCGTCCCCCGGCGTCGCGCAGGTAGCCGGTGACCAGCGCGGTGGCGGCGTCGGGGCGGGTGACGGTGGCGGTGAGCCGGCCGGTCGCGGCCTCCCAGACGTTCTCGCCGGTCTCGGTGCGGGTGCCGTCGGTCACGGTGGTGGAGGTGACCAGGCCGGCCGTGTCGTAGGCCGTGGTGGCCGTGCGGTTGAGGCCGCCCGGGTCGCCGGTGGTGGAGGTGACGCGGTTGGCGGCGTCGTAGGCGAAGACGGTGGTGCGGGCGGCGGCGCCGTCACCGCGCACGTCCTTGACGACGTTTCCGGCGTTGTCGTAGGTGAAGGTGTGCAGGGTGATCTCGCGGGTGCTCGTCCCCTGCTGGTTCACCAGCGAGAACTTCTCGGTGAGCACCAGGTTGTCGTTGGTGTAGGTGTACGTCACCAGGTGCTGCATGGCGTCGGTGACGTGGGCGAGGCGGCCGGCGTCGTCGTAGCCGAAGGTCTTCAGCCGCACCTGGCGCGGCGGGGAGTTGGCGCTCGGGTCGTCGACGAAGCCCAGGAGGTCGACCTGGCTCAGGCGGCCGTTGATGTCGTAGCCGTAGACGTAGTGCGCGCCGTTGGGGCTCCAGCTGTCGGTGACGTTGCCGATCTGGTCGTAGACGACGCGCTTGGTGGTGACGCCGTCCTCGGTGACCCTGGTGAGCCGGTCCTGCGCGTCGTAGCCGTAGGTGGTCGTACGCGCGGCGTCGCCGCCCTGGGCGGCGGGGGTGAGGTCGGCGACCGTCTTCGTGGCGACGTTGCCGTCCGGGTCGTACGTGTAGCTGGTGCGGGCCTGGTGGGTGACGCCGCTGACCGGGTTCAGCACCGCGGGCGCGGTCTCGGTGGCGAGGCGGCCGAACTTGTCGTAGGTGTAGGTGGTGGTCGCGCCGTTCGGCTGGGCGGGGTCGGTGACGGTGCGCCGGGTCACCCGCCCGAGGTCGTCCGTGAAGGTGTCGGTACGCCCGCCGCCCGGGAGGACGACCATGGTCTGGTCGCCCTCGCGGTTGTAACCGTAGCGGGTGAGCCTGCTGCCCGGGTCGGTGACGCCGACCACCTTGTAACAGGTGCCGCGGTCGCCCTCGCGGTGATTGGGATGGATGTCGTTCGTGATGGGCGCGCCGCAGGACCAGGTCATGCCGGTGGTGCCGCCGACCGGGTTGGTCTCGGTGACGAGGCGGCCCATGGGGTCGTAGTCGTACGCGGTGGAGTGGCCGTTGGCGTCGGTGACCTTCGTCGGCTTGCCATTGACCGGATCACCGATCCGGTTCGTGTCGAGGTGGTACTCGGTGCTCTCCTGGAACGGCTGGAGGGGGGTGCGGTAGCGGATGACCCGGGTGCGCATGCCGAAGTTGCTCCAGCCGTACCGGGTGACGTTGCCGTTCTCGTCGACGGCGGCGGTCAGTTCACCGAAGATGTCGTAGGTGAACATCCGCAACCGGTTGGCGGGCGGTGTCGGGGTCACCGTCCACCGGTAGGCGAGCTGCCCCTCCCGGTTGTACTGGTAGTAGGTGTGGACACCGCGCGGGTCGGTGCGGTGGACGATCGGCACCGGGCTCGGGCCGGAGGTGTCGATCCTGCGGTCGTACGTCCAGCCGTTGTCGACACCCGTGGCGTTGTTGTCGGCCCGGCCGACGTGGAACACCCGGTCGCCGTCGTAGACGACGGTGGTGACGTTCTCGGCTCGGGCGCGCTGCGCCTTGACCAGGCGCTTGGTGCCCCCGCCGGGCCGGCTGCTCTCGTAGGTGTAGGTGGTGCAACCGCCGGCCGGGTCGCAGACCTTGGTCAGGTAGTCGTCGGTGTAGGTGTAGGACCAGGTGATCGCGGTCGGGGAGTCGTACACCCGTTCGGTGGAGACGGAGCTGATGTGGCCGCGGCCGTCCCATCGGACGTACAGGGCGCGGTTCGAGGACGCGAGGTACATCCGGGAGGTCTGGCCATTGGGGTCGCCGTGCTCCAGTTGGAGGTTGCCGCCTCCCGTCCAGTCGGTGACCTGGAGGTCCTGGCCGGTGAAGTAGTAGTCGCGGGCGCCCATCCGGATGTGGCTCGCGTCCACCCACTCGCCGAGGCCGCCACTGCCGTACTGGGCGACGAAGCCACTGTTCGGGTAGGGCTCACGGCCGAAGTTGACCTTCCGTCCGTCGTCCAGTCTGAGCGTGAAGACACCGTTCCCGGCGTCGGCGACGCCCATGTCCCACAGCGAGCTCCAGCCGATGCCGAAGGAGGTGTTGGCGGTGGCGGCGCTGTTGTAGGTGCGCTGCACCTGGAGGCCGATGGTGGGTTCCGGAAAGTCGAAGTCGGTCTCGCGGCGGGTGTAGTTGCCGAGGTAGAGGTTGACGCCGACCTCGTCGAGGGCGCCCGGGTCCAACCCGAGGCGGGCGGCGTCGTTCGGCGGCGGCACGACGGTCGTGAAGGGGCTCATCCCGCTGAACGGCGAGGTGTAGCCCGGGTCCTGGACCCGGATCCGCCACCAGTAGGTGGTGTTCCAGTGCAGCGCGTCGGCGGGCGGGGTGAAGGTCGCGACCGCGCCCCACCCGCCCGGGTGGGCCGGCAGGTTGACCATGCCGGAACCCCAGCAACCGGGCTGCGCCGGGTCGCTGGTCGGGCAGAGCTGGATCTCGTACTGGGTCTGAACGCTGCGGTCGTCGCCGACGAAGGCGGAGAGGGTCGGCACGCGGGTGGCGACGGTAGCGCCGTTGGTGGGCCAGCCGTCCTTCGCGGTCGGCGCGTAGTGCGGCACGACCAGCCGGGCGGCCTGCGAGGCCGGGACTCCGTAGTGGGAGAAGGGGTAGGCGCCGTCGGACGCGTCCATCATCTCGTAGGACAGCAGATAGGCACCCGGGCCGAGCTCCGGGATCACCGCGTCGAAGGTGAGCGACTGGCCGGGGGCCACGTCCGCCGGCAGGGAGGTGAGCGCGGCGATGAAGTTGATCAGGGTCTGGTCGTCGCGGTACAGGTGCAGGACCAGGTTCTGCCCGGTGGTGGTCCAGGTGAAGTCGGACGTGTTGTCCACGGTGATCCGCAGGTAGCCGATCGCGTTGTAGCGGGGAGCGACCTGGAGAGCGCCGAGCGTGTAGCCGGCACCATAGCGCCGCGCCGCGGTCAGTCCCTGCGGGGCTGCGGCCCCGTTCCGCCCGGAGTCCTTCGCGACGGGCGGGTCGGCCAGCTGGTCGAGCGTCAGCGGCGCCGGGCCGGTCGCGTGGCGGCGCTTGCCGGTGTCGTCCACCTCGGTCGGCGGAATGCGGTACTCGGGAAGCGGTCCGGCGGCCTTCAGCGCGGCCAGCTGCCGCTCGTACTCCTCGGCGTCCGGCGCCGGGGCCGGGGCGGGCGCGGGCCGGGGCGGTTCCGAGGCGGCCTTCGCCTCCGCCGCGATCGCGGCCCGCTCGCGGCCGAGCGGGCTGTCGTCCGGGATCGGGTCCTGGGTCGCCGGCGACTCGCCGGCCCCGGGGCCGCCGGGGCCCGCATCGGCGCTCACCCGGCCGGGCGGCAGTGGCGCCGAGACCACGGTGCGGTCCTTGGGCACGGCCCAGGCGGCCGGCGGAATGCCGAGCCCGACGCCGACCAGCGCGAGGATGAGCAGCTGGGCCACCCTGCGGCCGGCAGGTCTCTCGACAATCTTGCGGTACCAGTGCGCGTTCACGGCCCCCACCCCTGAATCGACGGACACTCGGGTTGCACAGAGATCGTTCGGAACCTACCGATCGATTTGGCATCGGCCCAGGGGTGGACCCAAACGGTTCCCCCCCGTTCAGGAACCCGTGATATGCGCCCGCCTCACGAAATCCGGGCACGAAACGGCCCAGGCCCGGACACCTGGCGGGGTGTCCGGGCCTGGGCCTGAGGGTTTTCGGAAATGGTTCAGGAAGCGGCGGCACCCACGGGGGTGGCGCCGACGGGGGTGACCTCGACGAGGCCGGTCTCCCCGAAGGTCAGCTTGCAGAGGTCCGCGCGGTAGGTGGAGACGGCGAGCGCGACCAGCCGGCCGGCCGCGGCGTACTGCGTGGTCATCACCAGCACCGGCGAGCCGGGCGGGCGCTCCAGCAGGGCGGCCTGCTCGGCCTCGGCGACGCCCAGCTCCACAGAACGGGACTCGCCGTCGACCTCCAGGCGCTCCAGCTGGCGCAGCACCGAGCGGGCGCGGTCGCTCTCGGCGCGGAAGCCGGGCAGGTGCGGCAGCGCGGCGGCGGGCACGTGCAGCGACTCGGTGGCCATCGCCCGGCCCTGTACGAGCCGCACCCGGCGCACGGTGTGCACCGGCGCGCCCTCGGCGACGCCGAGCGCCTCCGCCAGTCGCCGGGTGGCCGGGGCGGTGGTGCAGTCCACGGTGCGCCAGGCCTGGCTGCGGGCGGCGCCGGGCCAGCCCTCCTCCTGCCGGTTCACCGGGACGCCGACCCGGGGGGCGGCTATGAGGGTGCCGATCCCCCGCCGGCGGACCAGCCGGCCCTCCAGCTCCAGCTGGTCGAGCGCCTGCCGCAGGGTGGCCCGGGCGACACCGAAGCGGGCGGCGAGCTCGCGCTCGTTCGGCAGGATCTGGCCGGTGGAGAACTCCGTGTCGATGGCGCGGAGCAGCACCGTGCGCAGGTGCCAGTACTTCGGTTCCGGTACCGCCGTGAGCTGTGCCGTCGTTCCCACCGTGTCCTCCACCCTGATGTCTTCCGCCCTGCTGAAGGAGGGCGGATCCCGGCCCGCTGCCCGCTGTTGCGGCAGGTGGGAGAGCGGGCTTTTTCCGTCCTTCTTTATTAAAGGACCTTGCAGTAAGTGACCCTAGGGGCTCGATCGGGAGATGGTCAAGACCAATGGCGCGGCCCGGCGGGACTGCCACGGAGTTTCATGGTGCGTTCACGTCAGCTCCGCAAGCGGACGCGTCGCGGCACGGCCCCGCACCCGGCAGTGGGTAGGCTCTCCGGGTGATCGTGGTGACGAGTGTGAACGTGAACGGAATCCGGGCGGCGGCCAAGAAGGGGTTCATCGAGTGGCTGGCCGCCACCGAGGCGGACGTGGTCTGCCTGCAGGAGGTGCGCTCGGAGCCCGAGCAGCTCCCCGTCGAGCTGCGCGACCTTGAGGGCTGGCACGCGGTGTGGGCCCCCGCCGCAGCCAAGGGCCGAGCCGGCGTGGCGATCCTCTCCCGGACGGAGCCGAGCCGCTCGGTCATCGGCTTCGAGTCGGCGGAATTCGACAATTCGGGCAGGTACGTCGAAATCGACCTTCCGGGCCTCACCGTCGCCAGCCTCTACCTCCCCTCCGGCGAAGTCGGCACCGAGCGCCAGGACGAGAAGGAACGCTTCATGGCGGAGTTCCTCGTCCACCTCCACAAGCTCCGCACCCGCGCCGCCGCCGACGGCCGCGAGGTCGTGGTCTGCGGCGACTGGAACATCGCCCACCGCCCCGAGGACCTCAAGAACTGGAAGGCCAACCAGAAGTCCGCCGGCTTCCTCCCCGAGGAGCGCGCCTGGCTCTCCCGCGTCTACGACGAAGCCGGCTACGTCGACGTCGTCCGCCACCTCCACCCCGACCGCACCGGCCCCTACTCCTGGTGGTCCTACCGCGGCCGCGCCTTCGACAACGACTCCGGCTGGCGGATCGACCTCCAGGTCACCACCCCCACCCTCGCCGCCAAGGCCGTCGAGGCCTACGTCGAACGCGCCGACACCCACGCCGAGCGGTGGAGCGACCACGCCCCGGTCACTGTGGTCTACGACCTGGAAAGCTGACCGAGACCGGTGGGCCGGGCTGCTGCCCTTGTAGACCGGCAGTCCGGCCACCGGCACGCTCGACAGCAACCTGCGACAGCCCTTCCCGGAGCCATACCGAGCTAGCAGTCATAAGGGCGCCGAAGGTCACCTCCGGCACACTCATTGCGCGCACCGCCCCTCACGCTCTGCCGCCACGCCCGGCACGGCGGCGAACCTTGGTCCCGGAACCACCCGGCCCGAGAGAAGGGGAAGCTCATGGGACAGCGTGCGCAGTCGGATCGGTCCTATCCGATCGGCAGTTGGTTTTCGGAGTCCTGCGGGCAGACGGACTGGCCGGCCTGATCGGGTGGCAGGTACACCGTCTTCTCTTCGGGGGCAAGGTCGCGGGCGACAGCCTCGCAGATGGCTCTGATCGCCGCAGCTGGCGGGACCCGGGTCCACAGCCGCACGGTATGGTCCCGGCTTGCGGTGGCGAGGGTGCGGCCGTCAGGGCTGAACACCACCGCGGTCACCACGTCATTGTGACCGGTGAGGGTGTCGGTGGTCTTGCCGGTGGCCACGTCCCACAACCGCGCAGTGCCGTCACTGCCGGCGGTGGCGAGGGTGCGGCCGTCGGGACTGAACGCCACCGCGGTCACGAGGCCGTTGTGGCCGGTGAGGGTGGTGGTGGTCCGGCCGGTGGCCACGTCCCACAACCGCGCAGCGCCGATGTTGCCGGGGGTGGCGAGGGTGCGGCCGTCGGGACTGAACGCCACCGAGCCCACAAGGCCGGTGTGGCCGGTGAGGGTGGTGGTGGTCCGGCCGGTGGCCACGTCCCACAACCGCATGGTGCCGTCACTGCCGGCGGTGGCGAGGGTGCGGCCGTCGGGACTGAACACCACCGCGTTCACCGCGTCATTGTGACCGGTGAGGCGGCGGCGCAGGGGAAGGGCGGCGGCGGCGCGGAGGGCGGTGGCTGCCTCTGCAGTCGGGTCGGTGTGGTAGGCGGCGACGGCGAGCAGGGAGGCGAGGTCCGAGTCTGTGTCGAGGAGTGCGGTGGACTGGGCTGCGAGCTGTCGGGACTGGGCAGTGTGCTGGGCGGCGGTGGCTTTCTGCCGCTGCCAGAACGCCACCGCCGAGGTGAGCATGGCCAGGACGAGGAAGATCGCCAGAACGGCGTTGAGGCGCCTGCTGTTCCGTACGGCGGCTTCCTGGCGGCGTCGGCCCGCGTCCAGGAATGCCGCGAGGTCGGCGGGCAGACGGCGGTGGCGTGCCAGGTCCGTGCCCTCGGCGACGAGCGTTCCTGCGAGCAGGTCCCGGGGGTCGTGCTGTTCCTGCCAGCGGGTGTACTGGGTGCGGGCACGGTGGAGCCAGTCGTGGAACCGGGCGTCCTGCTCCATCCAGCGGCGCAGGGTGGGCCAGTCGCGGATGAGGGCGTCGTGGATCAGTTCGGCTATCGGTGTTCCGACCGCTGGGTCGGTCGGCCCCGGCTCCTGTACCCGGTCGGTCGTGATGACGCGGTGCCGGGATAGGACGGTCAGGACTTCGTCGACGGCCTCCAGTGCCTGGGGTGTGTCGTCGTCGGCGGCGAGTTCGCGCAGTTCGCCGAGTGGGAGCTGCTGGCGTGCTGCTGGGATGTTCAGGGCCTCGTCGGCGGGGTGAACCAGGGCGGTGAGGGCCCGTTGGGCGATGCGCTGCTGGTGTTCGTCGAGTTCGCCCAGGGCGCTGTCGCACCAGTCGGTCAGGGCTCCGGTCACGGCGCCGATGCGGCGGTAGGCGTTCGTGGGTGAGGCGGCCGTCATGGTCGAGGCGGCTCTCCCAGAGCTGGCTGAGCGCGACTCCCAGAAGTGGCAGCACGGTGATCGGGGCCTCAAGGCCGGCTGCAGTGCTGGGGTTGAGCGCCAGGACGTCGGAGACGATCCGCTGTGCCAGCCCCGCTTCGAAGTCGACCTTCAGGTCGCCGGCGGGCCCAGTGACGATCGCGGTCAGTTCCGTACTCGTCAGGATGGCGGGCACATTGAGCACGCCACGCCCGTCCAACGCGGCCTGCAGCAGTTCGGGGGCCAGGGCGGACAGCCGGGGGTAGAAGTCGTCGCGCATGACGAGGACGAGGACCACGTCGGGTGCGGGGATGGTGGACAGGATCGCCCCAGCGAGGGAGGTGAGTGCTGCGAGGGCCTTCGTCCGGGGACCGTTCGTGGATGCGAGGAGTTCCTCAAACTGGTCCACGACGAGCACCACGCGCTCATGGGCCGGGCCGGCCTCCAGTCGGCCGGCCGGAGTCGCCCCGTCGCCTGCGTCGGCGTCCACGGGCAGTCCGGCCTGTTCAAGGGCAGCCTGCAAGTCGGGGCCGGGCCGTACGACCGTCCGGCGCCAACGCTTGCTGCCCGGAACCGCCCCGCCAGCCAGCTCGGGAAGCACCCCTGCCTGGACCAGGGAGGACTTGCCCGCTCCCGAAGGCCCGAGGAGCAGCACCACCCGCGGCCCGCCCCCCAGCATCGCCACGGCCTGGCGCACCGCCTCCTCACGGCCTCGGAACCAGCGGGCATGCTCGGCGGCGAACGCCTCCAGCCCGCGGTACGGCGATACATCGCCCACCTTGAGCGAGGGCCGAGCCCCCCGCAGCACTTCGGTTGGTGTGGCGTAGGCGATTCCCTGACCCCGGCCGCGGCCGTCAGGCGCTGTTATCGCGGTGACCATGCCGACCACCAGGCCGGTCGCCTCGTCGAGGACGGGCCCGCCGCTGAACCCGGTGGTCAGGTCGTTGGCACCGGTCAGCTGCAGCAGATCACCGGTCCGGTCGGCTGCCGGCAGGAGCCCGACGACTTCGGCCGAGCCGAAGTGCCCGCCTGGCGGGGCCTGGATGGGGAAGCCGAGCGAGCGGACCCGGTGCCCACGGCAGCCCACCGCAGATCCCAGCACGAGCGGGGCCGTGCCCACCGGCACGTCGTCCAGCAGGACCAGGGCAATGTCCTCCTCCCGTCGGTCGCGCCACCCCTCCTCCAGGACCCGGCCCGTCGGCGCCGGGGTACCAGGCAGGCGTGGGAAGACCAGCTGCACCACGTCCCCGGGACCGTAACCACCGTCGTCCAGGACGTGTGCGCAGCTGATCAGCAGGTTCTCGGCGATCAGGAAGCCCGTTCCCAGCACCGTCCCGTCCCCGTCGCGGATCTGGGCGACCGCGGCGGTCAGCACATCGGGAGTGCGGGGGCCACGCCGGGCATCCACGGGATCAGTCCGCCGCCGCGGCGCCCGGTGCGCGGATAGGACCGGTGTCGGCGTCGACGTCTTCCCTGCGCCATGTCAGCTTCACGGTCAGATGGCAGTTCGCGGCCGTCTTGGTGATCACGACCCCTGCCTCCGTGGCGAGATCGACCCCGAACTCGACCTCCAGCTCCGCCGGCCCCGCATCGCGCAACCGCGCCAGCACAGTGCGGGCCAGATCGCTGACCGGCTCCAGGGCGGCGCTCAACCCTGTCGGCAGCTCACGGATCGCATCGCCGACCCGGCCCGCCTTCACCGGCCCGATCGCGCCGTCTGCGGCCTCGACCAGGACCGAGCCCCCGCCGTCAAGCGGCACTCGCGCCAACTGCTGCCCCATCAGTTCCCTCCCCTGCCGCTTTCCCCTGGCGGCCACACCGACAAGCTACTCGCGGCAAGGTGGCGGCACCGAGAGAACGGATGAACCAAAGAAAGGGCATCCGTCCGGATCGAGGTGGGACAGGTCCGCCAACGAAGGGCAGGAGGACGTGGTGGACGCCCGCATCAAGGTTCGCCGCCCCGGGGAGGGCGTCGCCGCACTCATCGGGTACGGACTCCGGAACGCGGTGGTCGGCGTAGCCGAGCATCCTCGGCTGGCCCGCGCCCAGGATCTCCAGGGAGTCGGCGAGTTCGGCGGCGCGTTGGGTGTCCGGGGCCCAGGTGGCGGTGACCACCGCCGTCCGTGCGCCGCGCGCGGTGTGCCGGGCGAGGACCCCGCCGGCGAGGAGCGCCTCGTCGTCCGGATGGGCGACGACGGCGAGCAGGGCGGATGGCTGTAGCACGGAGGTCCTCTTCGTCGTGGTGTGGCCGAGGAGATGGTGGAGGCGGGTGGGTTCCCACCCGGCGGGGTCAGGAAGGTTCCGGGGCGGGGGCCGGCGTGTCCTGTGCCGGGTCGGTGTCGCGCTGGTGGGGGATGTCGGTGTCGTATTGGCGGGCCTGCAGCAGATACGCCGCCCGGTACCGGGTTGCGGGCCGGCGGGCCATGAGGTCGGCGTGGCTGCCCTCCTCCAAGAGCCGGCCGTGGTCGAGGACGAAGATCTGGTCGGCCTTCGCCGTCGCGCCGAGGCGGTGGGTGATCAGAATGACGGTGATACCCAGGTCGGTGAGCTGGCGGATCTGCTCGAACGCTTCGACCTCTGCCTGCGGGTCGAGGGCGGAGGTGGGTTCGTCGACGACGACCAGCGCAGGCAGGCGGTTGGCGGTGTCGGGTGTGGTCAGGCGCAGGCGGGTGCGGGCCAGGGCTACCTTCTGCCACTGCCCGCCGGAGAGTTGGACACCGCCCTCGAAGCCCTTGGCGAGGAGAGTGTTCCATCCGCGGGGCAGTTCTTCGATCACCGGCTGGAGGTCGGCGTAGTCGGCGGCAGTGTCCAGGTGCTTCTGTTCGAGGGGGACTTCGGGCCGCCCCAGCAGCAGATTGGCCCGCAGGGTGAAGATCCACCGCTGGAAGTTCTGTGCGAGCAGGGCCACGGAGCGGAACTGCTCGTGGCGGTCGGCGGTCGCGGTGTCGATGCCGTCCCACAGCACCCGCCCCTGGTGGGGCTGGTAGACGCCGCACAGGATGTTGGCCAACGTCGACTTGCCCGATCCGTTCGCCCCGACGAGAGCCACCACCTTCCCGCGCGGGATGGTGAGGCTGACGTTGTCCAGTGCCGGGGTGTCGCGGCCGGGGTAGCTGAAGGTGATGTTCTCGACGGTGATCGTCTCCGGGCGCTCGGGCAACGGTGTTCCCCCAGTGGGGATCGCCCGGCGGTGGCCCTCGCGCCGCAGCTGGTCGAGATCGCGGACGAACAGCGACTCCTCGTAGAGGCGGTTGACCTGGGAGACGAGGCCGCCGATGCTCGCCGATCCGGTCCGGATGGCCACCACGGCCGTGCCGGCGGCGGCGAGCGGGATCGAACCGTTCAGCACGAGCCAGCCGAGCAGGGCGAACGCGCCGGTCGTCGCGATACCGGCCAGCGTGGCGGTGAGCAGGTCGGTGCGGGCACGGGCACCGGCGAGGCGGGCCTGCTCCTGTTCGGCGGACTCGGCCATCCGACCGTAGTGGTGGAGCAGGAACGGGCCGCTCGCGTGAACGCGCTGCTCGGCCGCGGAGTAGGGGCGGATCATCATGTCGGCCAACGCGTTGCTGGCCCGGGAGTGCTGGAGCCATGCCCGGGTGGAGGCGTACTGGCGCCGCGCGGTGAGCACCGCGCCCCAGCCGCGCGGCGCGGTGATCAGCACCAGCATCGGCAGCATCGCGGGGTGGAGCAGGGACAGCACACCGGCTGCGGAGATCAGGGACAGGCCCGCGGTCAGGACGGAGGTTGCCTGGCCGATGATGTTCTGCAGGGACATCGCGCCCTAGCGGGCGCTGTCGACCTCTGCGAGGAACTCCGGGTCCTCAATGGCCTCCAGCTCGGACCGGCTGACGATCCCCAGGAACTCCATCGTCGCGCGGCGGAACACGGCGGGCTCCAACGTCCCGCCCGCCCAGCCGGATACCACCGACAGGACCGAGGAGAGCGCGGCCAAGAGCCCCACGGCGGCGACCGCCGGAACTGCGGCACGCAGGACGTGCCTGACCTCACCGGGCGCGAGGAGCGCGGTCAGGGCGCGGTTGGTCGCGATCAGCGCGGCAGCCGCCGCGAGGCCGCGCAGCACCTCCGCGCCGACGAGGGCGACCAGGGCTCGCGGGTCGGCCTGCCACGCCATCCGGCCGGCCAGCCGCAGGAACCGCGGCATCTGCCGGGCCACCGACCAGAACGTCACCTCCCCGCTGGCCATCTCGTGCTTGGCCCAGCCGTAGTCGTACTTCATCGGCCCCCCGAACAGCAGTTGCTCGCTGTCGGAGACCTCCTCGGCGCTGTTCGGCCTACTGCTCATCCGGGTCCTTCCGTCAGCGGGTGGGCGCGGTGTGGAGCCCGGGGACGGGGGCGGACTCCCCCCGGGCTGCGGCTTGGGTGCTCAGGCCGGTGCGCTGCCGCTCGTATCGCGGGCGGCGACCTGGCGCAGGTGTTCGTCGAAGAACCGGCGGGGGTCGCCGCCCATCCGGGCGAGCATCACGAGGGCGGACAGCGCCACGTCGCAAGTCTCCTTGCGCACGTCGTCCCAGTCGTGGGAGAAGCCCTTGCGGGGGTTGGCGCCGAGTGCCCCGATGACGGCTTCCGCGACTTCCCCGGCCTCTTCCTGGAGCTTGAGGGCCTGGACGGTCCAGCGAAGCTCGTCACTGCGGTCGAAGTGCTTGTCGAGCGCGGTTGCAAGGGAGTTGACGATTTTCCAGGTCTCTTCCATGGGCAAGAATCCTGTCGCTGTTCGAATGGGGCAATCAAGCCGATTTGGAATCTGGCGGTTCCCGGCGAGCCCGGCTCTTTTCGATCCCCGGCCGTTCCGGCGCGGCTCGACGGCAGGGCCGCTGACCTGGGGGTTGCCGTCGCCAGCCGCCGGCCAGGTCGTCGATGATCTTTTCGGTGTAGCCGTCGGGTCGGGCGAGGGTGCGGTCGATCAGTTCGACGGCGACGGGGTAGACCTGCGGTGTGTCGATCCCGCCTGCCGCGTCAATGGCGGACAGCGCGAGGCGGGTGGTGAAGACGTCGAGGCCTGGGTGGGCGAGGTCCAGGTTGCGGTAGTGGGCCAGGAGCCGGGCCCGGTCGCGGTCGTGGTCGGTGCACAGCAGGGCCAGGCAGGTGGTGACGGGTGGGTGGGAGCGCAGGTGCGCGTTCGCCTGGCGGTGGCACCAGGTGCGCGCCAGGCCGGGCAGACCCGCGTCGGAGGTCAGCAGTGCCGCCCGGTTGTGCACGAGCGCGGCCTCGGCGAGGTCGCGCTCGTGCCCGGCCTTGCGGGCCCGGACGGCAAGGTCCGCGACGCGCCGCTCCAGCGGGGTGCAGACGGGGCGGGTCCGGGCGACGAGGGGGAAGCGGCGGGCGAGGGGTCCGACGGGGTCCACGGCTGCTACTCCCAGGTGACGGTCATCGGGGTGGACCGTCGCTCGAGGACGAAGCGCCCCCGGGCGGGGGCGGCGTCCGGCACGGCGGCCGGGATGGCGAAGTGCACGGTGCGCTCGCGGAAGCCGGCGTCCCACGCGGTGATCTCGGCCGCGACGCCAGGGCGCCGATCAGGGCTGCGTTGTAGCCGGTTCCCGCCCCCAGTTCCAGGACCCTGTCGCCGGGCTGGATCCCCAGCTGATCCAGCATCATCGCGACGATCGTCGGCCGGGAGGCGGCGCTGACCGAGGCGCCGGTGGCGTCGGTCTTCGTGTACACCGCGTCGTCGGCGTACGCCTGCGCGAGGGGGACGCCGGGGACGAACAGGTGGCGCGGAACGGTGCGGATCGCGGCCAAGACCGCGGGTGTGCGGATGGTGTTCTTGGCGGTGAGGCTGTCGGCGAGCTTGTTGCGCAGCTCGTCGGCGGAGGGGGCGTCGCTGGTGGTGGTCGTCATGTCGCGGACCTTACGCCGGACACTCGCGCCCCTGTGATTCCGCGAGATTGACGATGCCACGACTGGAGAGAACTCTCCTGAAGGTGTACGGGGTGCAACGACCACGCTGGGGACGACATCTCATGGGCACAGCAGGGCACCTCCACGAACGAGGAGACTCCGCCATCGCCACCGCTCTGTACGGACCGGACCTCTTCCGGCCCGACGGGCTGACCGCGAGCCGCCTCGCCGCCGACATGCGACGCATTCCCGATCTCAGGAAGAGCTGGAACCCAACTGTGGGAACCCGGCTGTTCGACAGCCGCAATCCGGTCGGCACCTACGACTCCCACATGAAAGGCATCCCCCTCGAAGAGAACCTGGCCAAGACCCGGGCCCTGAAGGACTTCCCCGGCCTTCCCCTCGCCCTGGACGCCCCACGCCGCCGCGGCTTCGCCGCCCGTGGCACGGCGCTGCTGCGGGCCATGACCGAAACGATCCCGGCACCCGACACCCCTTTCTGGCACGCAGTGGCCGAACAGACCTACGGGTACGCCTGGTGCCTCGTCGACAACAACCGGCTGTGCCGGGAGTGCGTGCACGGATCCTGCTCCGTCAGCCTGTTCGACTCCTTCGCCGACTACTACCACTTCGCCGAACAGATGCCCGAGACCCTCGACATCTGCGCACAACGCGTCGTGGAGTACATCAACCACGTCCACCACGACCACGCAGCCGACGGCGAGGAACGCAAGATCATGGACGCCTGGCTGGCGTCAACCCAAGCCATCTACGCCGATGTCCTCCACCCCAAGGCCGAACGGCTTCGTCTCCCCGACGACGAGCTCCGCACCGTCCGATACCGCGTGATCAACGCCGCGATCCGAGCGTTGACCCTCCAAGCCCGCCACGAGCAGGGCCCACTCACCGGAGACGACAACACCATCGACGCGGTCGCGCTGGCCGCCGTGGTGACGCACGATGCCTGTGACCGCCGCCACGACAACATCGCCAACGAGTACTACAACGCCCTCACCTTCACCGCCGCCCACACCGGCGTGGAAAGTGTCGACATGGTCCGCCGGTTCTGCACCGATGTCTGGGCCTGGGCCATCGACCGAGGTGCCGACTGGGCCCTGCACATCGCAGGGCGGCTGCTGGTCTGGCAGGTCTACATGGCGCGCTACCAAGCCGACGTCCTCCTCGACCACCTGACCACCCCCGCCCGCCGAAAGCGAGCCGAGGTCGACCCCTACGGCGACCCCGTACTCAACACCCTCAACCCTCTGCCGCCCAGCCCCACCCCCGACGACTACGACCTGCGCTCGCGCTGCCAGGACAGAGCCCGCTACGACCACCTGCTCCACACCTGCCTGGTCCACTTCCGGAACTGCCCCGGATGCCGCGGCTACGACACCGCCACCTGGCAGCAGCGAGTCCCCCTCATCGAGGCGGCCTACCGCACCAAGTACACCGACTGCCGCTGCCTGAACACCCTCGGCACCTACTCGATCCTCGCCTCGCTCGATCGCCTCTGGTGGGCGGCGGACCCCTCGTCCCGCTACACCGGACCGACCGGCGAATGGTCCCCCTTGCTCTGCTGATCCCCTCTTGCGCTCGCCTGCCACGGCCACACCGCCTCCCGCTGGCCCCAACCGCCGTGTCATCCCGTTCAACCGGCTTCAACCGGCTTCAACCGGCGCACGCCCCGGTGGCGGGCACCCGCACCGCCGGTGTCCGGTGCCTTTGAGCGCCGGTTCCCGGCGTGCCTGAACCGCGCCTGCCGGGGGTGTGCAGCGGGCCGGAGATCACGTCGTCCGACACTTCTGGAGTTCGAATGATGGATCGATCGAGGGTGCTCGATGCCCCCGGTGCCCTTCCGCTGTTGGGGCACGCGTGGGAACTGTGGCGCCGGCCGCTGGCGTTCCTGTCCTCCCTGGCGGGAACGTGTGACGTGGCCGTGCTGCGGCTGGGACCCCAGCGGGCGCATCTCCTGGTCAGTCCCGAGGCGGTGTGGGAAGTCCTGGTGACCCGCAATCACGACTTCAACAAGGGCGCCCTGTTCGAACGGGGAAGGGCGGTCACCGGGAACAGCATCGTCGCCTCGGAAGGGGACTTCCACAAACGTCAACGGAGGCTGCTGCGGCCGGCGTTCTCGGTTTCGCGGTTCGGCGCCTACACCGAACTCGTCCGCGACGTCGCGCAGGACATGTCGGCGCGCTGGCACGCCGGCCGCACCATCGCGGTCGACCAGGAGATGTTCAGGATCAGCGCCGCAGCGGTGACGGTGTGTCTGTTCTCGGCGCCGGGAGTGGCGGAGGAGGCCGCCGCGGTGGCGATGCGGTCGATGCCGACGGTGGCCACCGGTGTCGCCATGCGGGCCCTGTTCCCCTCGCAGCTGCCGTTCCGGCTCCCGCTGCCCACCAACCGGCGCTACGAGCGGTCGCTGCGCGATATGCACGCGGTGATCGACCGGATCATCGCCGACTACCGTGCCACCGGGGTTCGGCACGGCGACCTGTTGTCCATGCTGCTGGACGCACGGGACGAGGAGAGCGGAGAGCGGATGACGGACGCCCAGATCCACGACGAGTGCGCCGGGCTGCTCGCGGTCGGGTCCGAGACCACCGCCCGCACGCTGGCCTGGCTGTTCCACGTCCTGGGATCCCTTCCGCAGGTCGCGGGGAAGGTACAGGCCGAACTCGACGACGTCCTCGGCGACGGCCCGGTGACGTACGAGGCCATCACCCGCCTCGACTACCTGCCCCGCCTGGTCCACGAGGTGCTGCGGTTCCACTCGCCGGCGTTCCTGTTCACCCGCTCCCCGCACGCCGACCTCGACCTGGGCGGGCACCGTGTCCCGGCGGGGACGCTGATGCTGTGGAGCCCCTACGTCCTGCACCACGACCCGGCGTTCTTCCCCGCGCCCGAACGGTTCGACCCGGACCGGTGGATCGAGCCCACCGTCGAAGCGCGGCGCGCCTTCCTGCCCTTCGGCGCCGGCCCGCACCGCTGCATCGGCTCCGCGTTCGCCGTCAACGAGATCATCACGATCCTCGCCACCGTGACCCGCCACTGGCACCTGACCCCGGCCGGCACCGGGCCGGTGCGCTCCACCGCACTGGCCATCCACTTCCCCACCCGCCTGCCCATGCTCCCCGTCCCTGTCACCGCCGCGCGCTAGCCACGCCTCCGCCGCCGACCGGGCCTGCCGCACCCGGGCCTGCCGGGCCGAGGAGCTGCGGCTGCGGCTCACCTGCGGACGAGCACGCCCTCCTCGACGGCGGCCAGCGCGTCCCGCAGCATGCGGTTCAGCAGTTCCGCCTCCGCCTCGGGGATCCGGGCGACGATCCGAGCGTGCGCCGCGGTCACCGCGCGCACGGAGTCCTCGGCGACCTCGACCCCCCGGGGCGTGAGGCGCACCCAGGAGCTGCGGCCGTCCCCGTCGTCGGCCTCGCGGGTGACCAGTCCGGCCCCGGCCAGGCGCTTGAGCACGTTGCTCGTGCCGCCGGAGGACAGCAGCAGCGCGTTGGTCAGTTCGGTGGGCTTGAGCCGGTACGGCTCACCCACCCGCCGCAGCACCGCGAGCACTCCGTACTCGGCCTGGGTCATCCCGAGGCGGTCCAGCTCGCGCGCCGCGACCTCGTCGAAGGCAGCGGTCAGCAGCGCGCTGCGCTTGGCCAGCTCCAGCGGAAGGCCTGCGATCTCGGGCAGTTGGACGTGCCAGGCCGAGATGATGTCGTCGACGTGGTCCGGTTCGGACACGGCCGTCCTCCTTGCTCTCTCTCGCCCTCGCCCTCGGTGCCTCGACCGGGCGGGGCTCTCCAGGGTAGCTCGGCGCAAAGCTATCTCAAGAGGCACGGACCTCTTCTCCATCGCTCCCACCACTCCTGTTGCCCACCACGGCGGAGGGCGCTATGTTCAATCCCAGGCGAAAGCTTTTCACATAGCTTTCTTGTGAAGTATTGGTGCAATCGGAGAGTGATCATGCAGGCTCGAATCGCCGTCGCCTACCACAGCGGGTACGGCCACACCGCCAAGCAGGCCGAAGCGGTCGCCGCCGGCGCCGGCAAGGTCGAAGACACCACGGTGCAGCTGGTCTCGCTCGCCGAGCTGACCGACGAGCTGTGGCAGACCCTGGCCGAGGCCGACGCGATCATCTTCGGCTCGCCCACCTACATGGGCGGCTCCAGCGCGGTCTTCCGCACCTTCGTCGAGGCGACGTCCCAGGTCTGGGGCGACAACATGCAATGGAAGAACAAGATCGCCGCGGGCTTCACCAACAGCGGCAACATGGCGGGCGACAAGCTGCACACCCTGATCAACATCGCGCTGTTCGCGGCGCAGCACGGCATGATCTGGGTCGGCCTGGCCGAGTACGGCGGCTGGAACACCTCCACCGGCAGCACCGAGGACATCAACCGCCTCGGCAGCTGGCTCGGCGCCATGTCGCAGTCCAACAACGACGAGAGCCCCGAGGTCACCCCGTCCGCCAGCGACCTGCGCACCGCCGAGGCGCTGGGCCGCCGGGTCGCCGAGGTCATCCACGTCCAGCTGCGCGGCCGCGCCGCCACCGAGCTCGAAGCGGCCGCGGTCTGACATGGCCGAGGCCGGGACGGCTCGCGCACGCGCGGTCTGGGCTGCGCGACGGCCCACCCCGACACCACCGGCACCGCACGAACGACCGCCCCACTGGGCGGAGGAGGGCCCCGCGACCGCGTGGCTCCCCTCCGCCCAGGTGGCCCACGTCCGCGCAGTCCTTGGCCGAGCGGAACGCCCGGTCCACCTTCGCCCACACCAACGCGTCCCACTCACCCTGGCGCTCGGTCAGCCACGGGCCCAGGTCCGGGCGCTTCCACGGAGTGACCTCCGCGGAGACGTCCAGGTCCTCGAACGACCCGACGATCTCCCACTCCTTCGCCAGCGCGTGCCGGGTCGCCGACTCCGCCTGCACCAGGTGCGAGACCTTGCCCTCGTCCCCGTGCGTGTCCGACACACGCGAACCCGCCACCGCCCGAACCGGCACCAAAGGCATTGCGCACCTCGCCGGAGGACACGGCGAGGACCTGCTCGTCTTCGACGGCCCGGAAGGACAGCCGGTTCCCGTCCCGCACCGGCTCGACGCAGGCGGCGCGCAGTAGTCGGCCCCAGTTGCGGACCGCCTCCAGCGGTGCGGAATCCCATGTTGGTGCCTGCCCGGACGGTGGCAGCGGGATCTCCCGCAACGACGTCCTGCCCGTGAGCAGGAGTTCGTGGAAACCGAGGCACCCGTCGACGAAGACCTATCCGCGGTCGTGCCCGGCGATGTGCTCGCGGATGGCGCCGACCTCGTGGTCGCGGCCCGCGAACTTCTCGGTGTGGTGGTCCAGCAGGTGCTGGAAGAACCGCCGTGATCCGCCGGTCGACGGCCCTTGCCCGGCGGACGGGAGCGGGGTCGCGGCTGGTCCCGTCTCCTGGGTGAGGGCGCGCGCCCACAGCTCCCCGACCTGTTCGGCTACCGCTGCCCTTGCCCCGAAGCCCCTTGGAGCCGCGCCGTGTCACCGTCTCCGCGGGAGAACCCGTCCGTCCCGGAGCCGACCCACCGACCGGCCGATGCCGCGTCCCGCCCCGCCCCGTCCCGCTCTCCGAGCACCCCGAGGACCCTGCCGACGTGGCACCGCTGCGCCGCGCCTTCCTGCGCGGGGTGTGCGTCGAAGCCGGCAAGACCTTGTTCCGGGAGGCGTGGAGGATGATCACCGACGAGTGACGTCCGCCGTCCAGGTCGCGACCGCACCTGACGGCCGCGCACCGAGCCCGGCGGCCACCGCCGGGCTCGGTGCGATTACGGGCGCGGTGCCGGCGGCCCGGACCAGCCGGCGCCGGAAGTCGGGCGAACCTGCGGAGCCAGACACAGCCATGTCCGGCAGCAGTCACCCGATCACCGGGTCACCCCCCACGGCACCTCCACCGATCGGTGGTAGTGCCACCCGAGCCCGGACCACCGCGGCGCGTGCGTGGCAAGCCGTACCCGGTATTCCTCCCATTCCCGCCCCTCGACCGGCGACCACCCGATCTCCGCGACGCCGGGGAGCCGCGGCAGCGTCATGTACTGCACCTCCTCGAACGTCGCCACCCGCTCCGTCCACAGCGCGGCCTCGGCGCCGTGCACCTGGCTCTCGGTGACGCCGGGGATGTAGGTGACCGGGTCCCAGGTGTAGCCGTCCTGGACGTCGGTGTAGCCGGCCCAGTCGTGCCCGATCGGCGTGTTGGCGTCGTACTTCATGTCGAAGTACGCCTTCTTGCTGGGCGAGAGGACGAGCGTGGCGCCCTGGGCCAGCGCGCCCCGGGCCTTCGCGGCGTTGGCCCAGAACTGGACGACGGTGCTGGGGGCGATGTCGGCGAGGCCGACCTCCTCCCAGCCGACCATCCGCTTGCCGAGGCCGTGCACGGTCTGCTGGACGCGGCTGATGAACAGGCGGTAGTCCTCGGGTGCGGTCGCCAGCGCCTCGTCGCCGCCGATGTGCAGGTAGGGACCGGGGGTGAGGTCCGCGAGTTCGCCGAGGACGTCATCGACGAACCGGTAGGTGACGTCCTTGTCGATGCACAGCGAGTTGGGAATGCCTTTCTCGCCCGTGTAGAGCGGCGGTGCCACACCGTCGCAGGTGAGTTCGGCGTAACTGGCCTGGGCCGCGTTGACATGGGCGGGCATGTCGATCTCGGGGATCACCATGATGTGGCGTTCCGCGGCGTGGCGGACGATGTCCGCGTACTCGCGCTGGGTGAAGTAGCCGCCGGGGCCGCCTCCGACCTCGGTGGAGCCGCCGTAGGTGGCCAGGCGGGGCCAGCTCTTGATCTCCAGGCGCCAGCCCTGGCTGTCGCTGAGGTGCAGGTGGAGGCGGTTGATCTTGTACAGGGCGAGGATGTCGATGTAGCTCTTCACCTCGTCGGCGGTGAAGAAGTGCCGGGCCACGTCGAGCATGGACCCGCGCCAGGGGAACCGCGGCGCGTCCTCGATGTGCAGGGGGGAGATGGTCCACGGTCCGGCGTGCGGGGTGCCGGACTCCGCCGCGGCGGGAAGCAGCTGGCGCAGCGTCTGCGTCGCGTGGAAGAGACCGGCCGGCTCGGCGGCGCGCAGGTGGACGCCGCCGTGGGTCACGTCGAGGCGGTAGCCCTCGGCGGAAGGGGTCTCGTCGTCGACGGCCAGGGTGATGGCCTGCGGGGTGCCGCCGGAGGTGACCACCGGGACGGCATGGCCCGTGGCCCGGCGCAGCCAGGTGGCGAGGTACTCGGCCGTGCGGCGGGCCTCGGGGGCCGGGTGGCGCACCACGACGGCGGTGTCGGCGGTGATCTCGAACGGACGGCCGCCGGTCATCCTCAGCGAGCGGGGCTTGGGGATGAGCGCGGGCGCGGGCGGCGTGACGGGCGCGGTGCGACCGGGAGCCGCGACGGCGGGGGAGGTGAGGTGGACGGCACCGGCGAGACCGACGGCGCCGGCGATGAGGACACTGCGGCGGCGGGGACTGTGCTGCATCGTTCGTACTCCGCTCAGGCCAGGGTGAGGTGGGGTTCGAGCGTCACCTCGAAAAGGCGGTCCCAAGGCAGTTCGATGTGGATGTCACCGACGGCGGCGAGCTTGGCGGTGCGGGTGGTCGCACCGCGGTAGCCGAGGACGAGGTGGTGGCCGGCGAAGTGGTCGGTGAAGTACTGGCGGGTCACCGGGGCGAGACGGTCCTGGACCCAGCTGTCGAAGACAGCCTTCTGCTCGGCCGTCAGGTTCAACGGGTTCCACCCCTTGGACCTGGCCTCCGCGTAGGCGGCCTTCTGGAGGACGTTCTTCCAGTGGTCGTCCTTGACGAACCGGTAGAGCAGGTACTCCGCGTGCGCCCGGCCCGGGTCGGTCAGCGCCGGTACCCCCATTCCGCTGGTCGAGCGCTTCAGGAAGGCCCAGCGAGCGGTGCCATGGGCCAGGGCCAGACCGAGGGCGTTGCCACCGGTGTTCCAGCCGGAGTACGACAGCAGCGCGGCCAGGTCGACGCGCTGCTCCAGCTCGGCCACCAGGTCGTGGTCGGCACGGTTGACGAAGATCGGGTCCACCACGACGACCGACTCCCCGGCCGCCGTCAGCCCGGCGACCCGACGGGCGAACGCGGCGAGGTCGGCCGGCCGCTGGTCCTTGTTCGCCGAAGGGGTGTTGACCATGAGCACCAGGTCGGCGCGGCCGTCGACGACGGTGCCGCCGACGGACTTCACGTGCCGGCGGATGTTCTCCGCGAACGGGATGCCTTCGAGTTCCGCCGTCCACTGCTCGCCGGAGATCCCGGCGTACTCCACCCGGTAGGTGGGCGAGGTGCCCGCGGCGATCAGCCGGGCGACCAGCAGCGCGTCGACCTCGTCCGCGCCGGGGAAGACCTCGACCCGCCGGCCGACCCCCAACTGCTCGACCAGCTTTTCGAGCTCGACGCGTTCGGCCCGGGCGAGGCCCACCGGGGCGGTGTCGTCCTCGGAGAGCACCAGATGGCTGATGGTGCCGTCGGCGACCCACTCGACCATCTGCCGGTTGACCTCGTGGTTGCGGGCCCGCGCCCTCAGGTAGTCGTCGACCACCGCGTCCGGGATGGTGGCCCGCACTGCCGTGAGCCGGGGCCGCAGCTCTTCCCGGCCGAGGTTCTCCACCTGGTCGTACAGCTTGGCCCACTCGACCAGCGCGGCCACGTACTGTTCGAGGTCGGGGTTGCCTGGGGTCAACGCGAGGCGCTGGATGGTGTCGTGGACCACGATCTGCGCGCTCGGCCGGGCCGCCCGCAGTGCCCGGATCGCCGCGATGTTGGCCCGCGCCGACTCAAGAGTGGGCGTGCCCGTGCGGGAGGCGATCAGGCCGCCGTAGGCGAGCATGCTCACCGAGATCACGTACTCGTCGGCGCCGGCCGAGCCCAGCCAGCGGGCGACGGCCGCGCCGTCCCCGGGCTGGAAGAAGCGGCCGAGGGTCTTGCGCGGCGGCAGAACGAGGTCGACGCCGGCGACGGCGGCGGTCATGGTCGGGCAGTAGACGTTGACGGGCCGGTCGTCGAGAGGGACGAGGGCGATCCGGCGGCTCGGACGTGAGGCCGCGGCGGCTGCCTGCGGGGTGAGGCCCAGCAGCGGGGCGGCCAGGACGGCGGCTCCAGCAGTAAGGACTGTACGTCTTCTCATCAGGGGTGCACTCCGTTCGCGTCGGCGTGAGCGGGAACTGACCGGGCCAGTTCCCTGGTCAGGTACAGGGGTGAGGTGATGGCGTTGCCCACCACCACGGCGTGTGCCCCTGCGGCGTAGGCGCGTCGCAGGTCTTCCGCTGTGCGGTAGCGGCCTTCGGCGATGACCGGAACGGACAGCCGCGTGACCAGGCGTTCCAGCAGGCCGAGGTCGGGCCCCGGGGTCTTCGGGGTGTGTGAGGTGTAGCCGGAGAGCGTGGTGGCGACGGCGTCGGCGCCGGCGTCGGCCGCGGCCTGTCCCTCCGCCTCGGTGGACACGTCCGCCAGGACGAGGGCGCCGGCGGCGTGCGCGGCGGCGACGACGGCCGCGAACGGTTCGGGCCGCGAACGGTCGGTGGCGTCGATGGCGACCAGGTGCGCCCCGGCCTGCGCGACGGCTCGGGCGTGCCTGCCGGTCGGCGTGATGACGACCGGCCCGGAGCCGTCCTTCCACAGGCCGATGACCGGCACGTCCACCGCCGCGCGTACGGCGGCGATGTCCTCGGGGGCGTTGGCGCGGATGCCGGCCGCGCCGCCGAGGACCGCGGCGGCGGCGACCCTCGCCTGCACGGATGCGTCGCGCATCGGGTCGGCGGGTTCGTCCGGCAGCGGCTGGCAGGAGACCACCAGGCCACCGCGGAGGGTGTCGAGAACGTTCACTGGGGCTCCGTTTCGGTGGTGTGCGGGAAGGTGACCGACCGCGGCCGGCTGCCGGGTTCGGCAGGACCGGGACCAGCAGACCCGGGATCGACCCGCCCAGGACCGGCAGACCTCGGATCGGACGACCTCGGACCGGACGACCTCGGACCGGACGGCAGGAACGTGGCCCGCCGGGTCATCGCCGCCCGGGCCGCGCCGACGGCGACCGCCGCGTCACCGAGCGCGGCCGGGACCAGCGTCACGTCGGCGTGGACCGGCAGCCGCTCGGCGGCATACGCGCTTCGGGCGTACGGCAGCAGCGCTCGGCCGGCGCCTCCGGCCACCACCACCGTCTGCGGATCGAGCAGCGCCACCAGTCCCGCGAGGGCCCGGCCGAGCGCGTGGCCGGCGGTGGCGAGGACCTCCACGGCGGCCGGGTCGCCGGCGGCGCAGCGGGCGGCGACCTCGCGGCCGGTCACGTCCGCCCCGGTGCGCAGCCGATAGGCGCGGGCGAGACCGGTGCCGGAGGCCACGCCCTCCAGGTGTCCGGTGCGCCCGCAGCCGCAGGTCAGCCTGTCGGCGTCCGGAGCCGGAAGATGAGCCGTCTCTCCGGCGCCGCCGCGCGCCCCGTGGTCGACCGCGCCGCCGCGGACCAGGCCGCCGCCGAGGCCGGTGCCGACCGCGACCAGCAGCACATGTGCGTGACCGCGGGCGGCCCCGGCCCAGCTCTCGCCGAGGGCAGCGGCGTTGACGTCGTTGTCCACCACGACGGGCCGGCCGATGCGCCGGGCCAGCGCATCGGCCACCGGTGTCCCGGCCCAGCCGGGCAGCGAGTCGGTGGCGTACCGGACGACACCGGTGGCCGGGTCGATGAGACCCGCCGCGCCGACGCCGACCGGACCGGCGCCGCCGAGCCGCCGGGCCAGGTCGGCGGCGGTCTCCAGCACCGCGTCCGGGCCCTGCGCGGCCGGGGTGTCGGCTCGTGCCTGGTCGAGCACGGCGCCGTCGGGTCCGACGAGGGCCGCCAGCGTCTTGGTGCCGCCGATGTCGATGCCGAGTGTGGCGTTCACTTCAGCCCCGTATGGGCGAGGCCCTCGATGAACTGCTTCTGGGCGATGACGAACACGATCAGCACCGGGATCGCGGTCAGCGACGCCGCGGCGAGCTGGACGTTCCACATGGCCCCGCCGTAGGAGTCCACGTACTGGGTGAGCGCCTGCGGCAGGGTGAACTTCTCCGGCGAGGAGAGGTACACCACCGGTTCCAGGTAGAGGTTCCAGCTCTGCAGGAAGGTGAAGATCGCGACGGCGCCGAGCGCCGGCCTGGCCAGCGGCAGGGCGATCCGCCAGAACGTGCCGAAGTAGCCGATGCCGTCGATCCGGGCGGCCTCCTCCAGTTCGTTGGGCAGGCTGATGAAGAACTGCCGCATGATGAACGTGGCCAGGACGCTCGGCGCGCCGAGGACCGGCACCAGGATCAGCGGCCAGTGGGTGTTGATCAGGCCGAGGTCGTTGAACATCTGGAAGAGCGGGACGATGGTGACCTCGCTCGGGATGAGCAGGCCCACCAGCACCACCAGGAACAGCGCGTTCTGGCCACGGAACTTGATGCGGGCGAAGGCGTACCCGGCGAGCGAGGACACGATCATCGTCCCCGCCGTCACCAACGCGGCGATGTAGAGGCTGTTGACGTACTGCTGGACGAACGGGCGCCCGTCGAAGACCTCCCGGTAGGCCGAGAGCGTCGGGTTGCTCGGGAAGAGCTGCGGCGGGTAGGAGAAGATGTCGCCGATGGGCTTGAACGACGACGTCACCATCCACCAGGTCGGGAAGACGAAGGGGATCGCGAGCACACAGAGCAGGCCGTACAGGGCGACTCGGGCGCGCAGCGGGATTTTACGATTCATAGAAGACCCACCTCTTGCGCATCTGCCACTGCAACACGGTGAGCGCCAACACGACCAGCAGCAGCAGGATGGACAGGGTCGCGCCGTAGCCGAAGTGATGGAACTGGAAAGCCTGCTGGTAGAGGTAGTAGACGAGCACGGTGGTGGACAGCTTCGGGCCACCCTGGGTGAGCACCGCGATCTGCGCGAACACCTGGAGCGAACCCACAATGGTGATCACCGAGGTCAGCAGGATCGTCGGGCTGATCAGCGGCAGGGTGATGGACCGGAACCGGATCCACGCGCCGGCCCCGTCGACCCGGGCCGCCTCGTACAGCTCCTTGGGCACGCCCTGGAGCGCGGCCAGGAACAGCACCATGTTCAGACCGACGTTCTTGAACACCTGCACGACGATGACCGAGAACATGGCGGTGCCCTCGCCGCGCAGCCAGTTGGGTCCGTCGATGCCGACGGTGTGCAGCAGGCCGTTGATGCCGCCGTTGTTCTGGAGCAGGAAGCCCCACACGATGGTCCAGGCGACCAGCGACACCACGACGGGAGAGAAGAACAGCGTGCGGAACACCGTCATTCCGCGCAGCTTCTGGTTGAGCAGGACGGCGAGCAGGAGGGCCAGGCCGAGGTTGAGCACCACCAGGCCGACCGAGAACAGGGCCGTGGACTTCAGTACCTGGGGCAGGTTGGCGTCGTCCAGCAGCTGGGTGTAGTTGTCGCCGCCCGTGTAGTGGAAGTCGCCGGCCAGCACGTTCCACTCATGCAGGCTGTACCGGAAGACGAGGGCGATGGGCAGCAGCACGAAGACGGCGCTGCCGAGGAGCTGGGGCGCGATGAACGCGAGACCGGCGAGCTGGTCACGTCGGCGCCGGGTCCAGAACGGACGTCGCGGCGGCTGCCCCGCGGTGGCGGACCCGCTCTTGGACGGGTCCGCCACCGCTGTTCGCGGGGAGACGGACATGGTCACTTCTCCAGCAGCGGGGAGATGTTCTTGCACAGGTCGCCGAGAACGCCCTTGACGTCGGCGTTCGGCTGCCACAGCGGGTCCAGTCCGGCGCGGACGCGCTGGGCGAGTTCGGCCTGGCCGGCGTGGCCCGGCTTGACCACACCCTTCTTGACGCCGCTGACGACCACGCTTTCGAGCTGGTCGTTCTTCAGCAGCGGGTTGGTCTTGGCCAGGTTCTCCGCGGTGAGCTGGGATTCCCGGGGCGGCGGGAAGTAGGCGGCGAGCTTGGCGGAGTTCTGCGGGTTGGTGAAGTAGGCGAGGAAGTCCTTGGCCTGCTTGGTGTGGCCACCCCGCTTGACCACGCCGATGCCGGCCTGGCCGATCACCGAGTAGTCGCCGCTCGGTCCGGCCGGCAGCGGCACCAGGTCCCAGTCGAACTTGGCGCTCTCCAGCAGTGACGCCCGGCTGATCTGGGTGATGGTCATCGCCGCGTCGCCGGTGAAGAAGTCGGCGGACTCGCCGGGGCCCGGCATCGCCTTGTCCTCGAAGATCCCCTTGTGCAGGGCGGTCATCGCGTCGACCATCGGCTGGCTGTCGAAGGTGCAGGTCTTGCCGTCGGTACTCCAGGGCTCGGCCTTCCAGCCGCCCCAGAAGGTGGCCGCGTTGCCCCAGTCCTTGTACTCGAAGTCACGGATCACGATGCCGGCCTTGCCGGTGGAGCGGTGCACCTCGGCGCCCTCGGCGAGCGCGGTCGTCCAGTCCCACTTGCCCGCCTTGATGAGCTGGTCCGGGGTCTCCTGGCCGGCCGCCTTCAGCAGGTCGCGGTTGACGAAGACACCGAACGGCGAGGTGGAGAACGGGTACGCGTACAGCTTGCCGTCGCTCTTCCAGAGCTTGGTGGTGCTCGGGATCAGGTCGTCGTACTGGTAGCCGTCGGTCTGCTTCAGGGTGTCGTCGAGCGGCACCAGGGCCCCGGAGCTGACGAAGTCGGCCGCGTCCTTCTCGAAGACCCACGCGAGGTCGGGGGCGTTGCCGCCGGTCATCTGGGTGGTGAGCGCCGTGCTGTAGGTCTCGGACGGCAGCGGGTCGAACTTGATGTCCTTGACCTCGGGGTGGGACTTCATGTACTCGGCGGCGATCTCGTTGAAGAGCTGCAGGTGCGGCTTGTTGGACGTCCAGACCGTCATCCGCAGGGTCACCGGACCCTTGTCGTCCCCCGAGCCCTCTCCACCGCACGCGGCCAGGACCAGCGTTGCGGACATCGCGGCGGCGACCGTGGCCAGCCCTCTTCGTATCATCATGGTGTTCTCCCTCGGTGGTGCGTGGAGGCCTAGTAGCCCGTGATGTCGGGCCAGCGCAGTTCGACGCCGGCCGCGGTGAGCTGGTCCTGGAAGGCCGAGAGCAGTTCGGGGTTCTCCCGGACCGAGCGGGGGCGGGTGCCGTGATCGAGGCAGAAGGCGGCGAGCGCGCCGGCGGCCTCCCCGATGTTCCACTCGACCGGGTGGACCCGGTAGGCGCCGTTGGTGATGTGGGTGGTGCCGATGTTCTTGCCGGCGGGCAGGAGGTTCTCGACCCTCTGCGGAAGAAGCGCGCCGAGCGGGATCTCGAACGGGCTGCAGCCGACGTCGATGTAGGTGTCGCCGCCCGTCGAGGGGTGCAGGTCGATCCGGTACATGCCCAGGCCGACGGAGTCCGGGTACCGCACGGCGCCCCGCTCCCCGCGGACGGCGAGCGAGAGGTCCTGCTCGACGACGGTGTAGTCGGCCTTGATCCGGCGCGCCTCGCGGATGTACGGGGCCTGGGCCAGGCCGTCCGTGCCGCCGGTGATGTCGCCGCGCAGCCGCAGCCCCGGGAATCCGGTGCCGCCGTCCGGGCGGGGCGCCTCGGTCTGCATCCAGTACAGGAAGGCGAAGCTCAGCTCCCTGGCCCGGCGCAGGTGTTCGGCGGCGTCGGGGACGTCGAGGACCGGGCCTTCGAGGTAGTCGATCATCGGCCAGTTGACCAGGGTGATGTCGCTGGGGTACGCGCCGTCGGTGAAGGTGCCTCGGGCGGCGATCCGGCGGAACGTCCACAGGTTGGCGTTGCCGGGATTGACGCGCTGGTCGGCGTTGACCGCCAGCGGGTCGTCACTGGGGTTGGGGCTGAAGTCGTGCCCGACGCGCTCCAGCGTCCTGGGGTGCGGGTACTGCCAGGACAACAGCGGTCCGCCCCACACCTCGGGCTGGTAGGACCGCCAGAAGTCGTAGTCCGCGGGCTTGTCGATGGTGTGGTCGCCGTCGACGTGGTCCATGGCGAAACACACCGATACGGCCTGCATGTTGAGCGGCTGGGCGACCTGCGGGGCGCTCGGCTCGCCGGTGTCGGCGGCGGACTCGAAGCCGGTGACGTACTCGGTGCCGGTGAGCGGCAGCAGGTCGCCGGTCTCGGTGGCGTCCAGCACGTAGGAGGCGGTGGCGTGGACCTTCTCACCGGTGTCGCGGTGAGTCAGGGTCACCGCGGTCACCCGGTCGCCGTCGGTGTCGGCGGCGGTCGGCCGGTACGGCTGGAGGACGGTGAGCCGCCCGCTGGCGCGGTAGGGCGCGAGCATCGCCTCGATGACCGCCACCGCGACCCGCGGTTCGTGGCAGAGCTTGCTCACCCAGCCCCCGCCGGGGTTCAGTTCGAGGCGGGCCCTGGCCCGTTCGGTGAGCGGGTAGTGCCGGCGGTAGTAGTCGCGAATGCCGTCGCGCAGGGCCCGGTAGCCGGCCGTGACGCCGAACTGCTCCACCCAGGAATGCTCGTCCGGCGGCACTGCCTGGCTGGTGAGCTGCCCGCCGATCCAGTCGAACTCCTCGGTCAGCACCACGGTCCGGCCGGCGCGGGCGGCGGCGAGCGCCGCGGCGACGCCGCCCAGCCCTCCGCCGACCACCAGCACGTCGCTGCGTATCTCGGTCAAGAACGGTCCTTTCTCGGTTCGCCGAGGGTCTGCCCCTCGACGAAGTGGCACGGCAGAAGCCGCTGGAGCGTGGTGGTCGACCGGTCCTCCAGTAAGGCGGCGAGGAGTTCCACCGACTGCCAGCCCATCTCCCGGCGCGGAATGCGAAAGCCGGTGCTCGCGATGTCGGCGTCCGCCGCCTCGGCCGGTACTCCGGTCACCACGACCGACAGGTCACCGGGCACGTCGACGCCTCGTTCCCGGGCCGCCCGGATCAGCGCGACCCCGTCGGCGTAGCCCTCGACCACGGCGGTGGTCACCCCGGCGGCGAGCAGCGCGTCCAGGGTCTCCCCCGCGGATCGGCCGGCCGTCCGCTCGTGCCGGCCACTCCCCCGGGTACCGGCGCGGAACCCGTTCATCCGGTCGTCGGCGGACTCCGCTCCCTCCCCCGCCCCGACGTAGGCGAACTCCCGGTGCCCGAGCTCCCGGGCCCGCTCGACCAGCTTCTGGGTGGCGGCGGCGTAGTCCGCCCCCACGCAGGGCACCGGGCCACCCGCGTCGTCGCGTCGGCCGACTGCCACGAACGGGTAGTTCTCGCGGTTCAGCCGGGCCAGCTCGTCGTGCGGTATGTCCCGGCCGAGCAGGATGCAGCCGTCGGCGATCCGCAGCCGGTTGTTCTCGTGGAACACCTTGCGCCGCCCGTCGGTGACCGGAGCGCTGGTGAACAGCAGCAGGTCGCACCTGAGCTGCTCGGCACACTCCTCGATGCCACGCAGGAACGGGTAGTAGAAGTCGGCGCTGGTGCTCGGGAACACCGATTCGTAGGTGAACACGCCGACGATCTGGTTGAGCTGACGCACCATGCGGCGGGCCACGGGGTCGGCCGCGTACCCGGTCTCCCGGATCACGTCGAGGACGCGCTGCCTGGTCTCGGGGGCGATGCGGGTCGTCGCGTCGGTCCTGTTGTTCAGCACGAGCGAGACCACCGCCTGGCTGACGCCGGCGAGGCGAGCGATGTCACGCTGCGTGATCCTTGGCACGGGGAACTCCTCCGGAGGCTACTGAAGCCCTCGCTGATAATACGTATTATCAACTCGGTGATCAGTGACGCTACTCGGGCCGTTACGCGGTGTCAACGATCCTGGTGGACTTTGTCAGGGATCTTGAAGAATCCAGGCGGGTGGTCGACATTTCGCAACACCGACCGATTTGCACCACCTCTGTGTTCCCGATGTGGCAAGCGTCCGTTCACCCGTTGTCCGGTGGGGCGACGCACCGGCCCCGGCAATCCCCTCCCGGACCCCTGCACCGACTACCGCCCGTGAGCAGCCGAGGCCGCCGGTTCACCGGCCCTCATCGACTCGGCGCCGAGCGGCTCCGGGATCGAGGCGGGTCGGCCGTCCTTAGCACACGGACGACGGTCGACCTCCAGGTCGCCACCCCCACCCTCGCCGCCCCCACCCTCGCCGCCCCCACCCTCGCCGCCCGCGCCACCGGCGCCCGTGCCGAGCGCGCCGACACCCGCCGAGCGCTGGAGCGACCACGCCCCGGTGACCGCGGCGTACGACCTGAAATCCTGACCGGCCATCAGAAAGCCGGGCTGCCAAGCTCATCCGTCGGCAGACCAGCCGTCAGCGTGCTCCGCACGAGCTCCCCGCAGGGGACCTGAGGGATCCGGTCGACGGCGCCAGTGGGCCGGGGCGGGCGCCGGGTGCCGACCCTTGCCCCCGCCCCGGCGCACCGAGCCGCTACGCGTCGCCCAGCGGACGGCTGGGCAGTTCGCGACGGAGCACCGGGGCGATCTCGGTGAAGAACAGTTCCAGCGTGGCGAGGTAGTCCGCGCGGTCCAGGACCTCGCCGTCCACGTGCAGGTGGAGCAGCTCGTGGCCGAAGTGCGCGTGCTGGCCCAGCACCTTCTCGATGATCTGCTGCGGGCTGCCGACCAGCACCGATCCGTGCTCGATCCAGTCCTCGACGGTGTCGAAGCGGATCGAGCCGCCGTCGAGGGCTCGGTTGACCTTCAGCCGGGCCTCGAACACCGGGCGGTAGCGCGCCACCGCCTCCTGCGAGGTGCGGGCGCCGAAGTAGCCCGCCGTGCCCGCGCCGACCAGGGCGCGGGCCGGGTCGTGGCCGTACGCCGCCCAGCGTTCCCGGTAGTGGCGGACGATCGCGGCGTACGGGCCGATGGCGCCGGCGCCGTTGGGGGTGAACAGCGGGTCGCCGTGGCGGGCGGCGAAGTCGGCGGAGTCCGGGTTGCTTCCGGCGCCGTGCCAGATCCGGATCTCGGGCCGGAAGGGGCGCGGCAGCGGTTCGGCGTCCTCCAGCGAGCGGCCGAGCCGGCCCTGCCAGGTGACCCGCTCCTGCCGCCACAGCCGGCGGAACAGCAGGTAGTTCTCCTGGAGCAGCTCCCACTGGTTCTCCCGGGTGACGCCGAACAGGCGGGAGGAGCGCGGGTAGGCGCCCTTGGCGACGATCAGGTCCAGCCGGCCGCCGGCGAGGTGGTCCAGGGTGGCGTAGTCCTCGTAGGCGCGCAGCGGGTCGAGCATGCCGAGGGTGGTGACGGCGGTGAAGAGCCGTATCCGCGAGGTGACGGCGGCGATGTGGGCGAGCAGGACGGGCGGGGAGCTGGAGACGGCGGGGCGGTCGTGCCGCTCGCCGATGCCGTAGGCGTCGAAGCCCAGCTCCTCGGCGAACACGGCGTAGTCGACGAGTTCGCGGAGCTGGTCGTGGTCCGGCTTGGCCTGGTCGGGCAGGTGGGGCAGGAGCAGGAAGCGCATGGCGGTCCCCCCGGTACGGCATCGAGTTGATGTGTCAACCCCAGCATGGGCGTGCCAGGTTGACACGTCAACCAGCTTCGGCGGTCTTCAGGGGGCGGGCCGGTCATCCTTCAGCCGTTCCGTCAGGGCGGCGGAAATGCCGACGAGGGCCAGTCGCTGATCCTCCGTCAGGGGATCGGTGAGCCAGTGGCGGATGTGCGCCGCGCGCCGGGGCAGCGCGGCGGCGACGGCGGCCCGGCCCTCCTCCGTGAGGGCCACCACGGCGCCTCGCTCGGCGTCCGGGCAGGGCTCGCGGGTGACCAGGCCGCGCCCGGCCATCCGGGTCAGGTGGTGGTGCAGCCGGCTCTTCTCGAACTGGGTGACGCCGCTCAGCCGGTAGGGTCGCAGCTTCCCGCCGGGTGCGGCCAGCAGGGCCTGGAGGATGGCGAGGTCCGGCTCGGACAGGCCGGTCTCCTGCTGCAACTGCTGGGCCAGGCGGCGCCAGAACAGCACCTGGGTCTCGAAGAAGCCGCTCCAGACCTCGTCCTCGTGCTCGTCGAGCCACCCCGCCCGGTCTGCCCGCCCCGCCTGCTCCGCCCGCTCAGCCATGCGGCCGATGCTATCGATCGCACGGCGTTGCCTGCAGGTTGTCGGCGCCGCCCTTCCGGGCAGCGCCCCGTCACCTCGCCTTCCTCGGCCTGGACGTCGGCAAAGGTGAGCACCACGGAACCTCGGCGACCCGGGCTCCGGGCACGCAACGCGGTCACGGCGGTGTCAGCGCGTTCCGGGGCGTCCGGGCCGGCGCGGGCACAGCGGCCGGAGGGAGCGTGGCATGAGCCGAGGCCGGGTACTAACACCCTGCCGCGTTGTCGCTGTGATGGGGGAACATCGCACATGCGCCTACTCTTGTGGTCAACAGCCCTGCTGAGTACCGCCGTTGCGGTCGCGCTCGTGCTGTGGGCAGCCTTCGGGGACGCTGCCGGGGCCGGGCTCGCGAGTGCCGTCGTCGGGACGGTCGTCGGGCTCGCCGGGCTCGTCGCGTCAGTGTACGCCTTGCAGCGGGACGGGCGGGCCGCGCCCGGCGCCGTCCGGGCGAGCGGACGTGGCGCGGTCGCCGCCGGAGGAAGCGTGCTCGGCAACGCGATCGGCGCCGACAGCAGGGTCACGGGGACGGTGCTGGCCCCGCGCCGCGTACACGGGCCGGGGCGGGCCGTTTCCGCCGAGGGCGAGGGGGCGGTGGGAGCCGGGGGCAATGTCGCCGGCAACGCACTGGGCGAGGGCGGCGAGGTGGCCGGCTGATGCCGGGATCGCGCTTCCGGCGGCGCAGGCCGCACGAGCCGGGCGAGCCCGAACGGACGGCCGAGCACGTGGAAGTGCGGGACGGCGGGGTCGGTGCCGGGGCCGACGTCGCCGGCAACGCCATCGGTCCGCGCAGCTCGGTGACGAACAACTTCAACTACTACGGGCCGGCGGAGCCCGACCCGCACACTGGCACCCCGGCACCGTCGGGCACCACCCCGCCGACCTCGACCGCCCCCGATGACCGCCGCTACCAGGTGTTCGTGAGCTCGACCAGCCTGGATCTGAAGCAGCACCGCGAGGCCGTCATCGACGAGCTCGTCAAGGAGGGGTACATCCCCTCCGGCATGGAACTGTTCGACGCGCGGGCGGAAGGCGCCTGGGAGATCGTCGAACGGGTGATCAAGGACTGCGACTACCTCGTCCTCATCCTCGGAGCACGGTACGGTGACGTCGGCGCGGGGACCGTCAGCTTCACGGAACGGGAGTACGACTACGCCCGCTCACTGGACAAACCCATCCTGGTGTTCGTCCACTCCGACCCCGTCGAGCTGCACACCGACAGCTGGCAGCCGACGCCGGAAGACGTGCAGCGGCTGGCCGTCTTCCGCGAGAAGGTGCGGCGTGAGCGGCTGTGGAAGCCCTGGCGCACCACCGCCGAACTGCGCAACGACGTCACCAGGTCGCTGCGGCTGGCGGTCAGGCACACGCCCCAGCCCGGCTGGGTCAAGGGCAATTCGATCGCCCACACCTTCTCCGCCGAGTGGCAGAACCTGGTGGCCCCGGGGACACAGATCGGTGTGGCCCGGATCAGTGTGGACGGGCAGGCGGGCAACGCCCTGAGCGAGAACCTCGGGAAAGCCGCGTCGATCGGAATCATGTCCACCAGCGGAAAGCGGCTGATCGAGATCCAGACCCCCTACCTGACCAAAGCGCTCACGGCCGGCGCCCGGATCCGCGTCCTGGTGCCGACGCCCGACGGGCAGTTCCTCACCGACGTCGACGAGTCCGAGTCGCTGTGGGATCAGCGCTCACCGATCGCGGCCGAGGTGCGCGAGGTGGAGGCCCGGCTGCGGGCGATCGTCCGCGAGGCCCGGGCACGCAGTACGGCCGCCGGATCGATCGAGATCGGGTTCTTCACCACGCACTTGCGGTCCACGATGATTCTCTGCGACCGGACCTGGGGATGGGTCACGCTGACCTTGCCACCGGCGCGGGCCCCGGAGACCCCGTCCCTGGAACTGCGCGGTACCCGGGAGTTGGGTCTGATCGACGCCTGCTGGAAGCACTTCGACCGGACCTGGGCCATCGTTGAGGAGCGCGACGAAGTGAAGACGATATCGTGAGGCGATCTGCAATGGACTTGCGTGACACGGCGGCCCTCTCCCCCGCCACGGCGCAGCGGTGGCGCGACCGGCTCTCCACGGCACAGGCCTTCATGCGGGCGCGGAGCCACCTGCCGGGTGTGCTGATCGAGGTGGCGGCCCAGCACCCGCTGGTCGACCGGGCAGCGCCGGGCGAGGAGTTCGCGGCCCGACTGCGACGCGGCCACGAGCTCTTCCGGGGCTATCTGGAAGCCGGGCGGCCGGTGGAGATCTATGTGCCCGGCAGTCGTCACCGGCACCTCGGGACGGAGGACGAGAACAGCCTCAGCCAGGCGGGCGGGGAGTTCCTGGCGGAGCTCGGCGTGCCGTCCTCGGCGGTTCACGGCGACGACCTCAACGAGCGGTACAAGGGCGATGCCGGCGTCTACGGCTCGGCCGACGAGTGTTTCGTCGCCGCCTCGTACTTCAAGGACGGTGGTTTCGGCACCCTCGTCTCGGTCTGCTCGCCGGCCCAGATGATGCGCAAGACCCTGCACTACCTGCAGTTCGGGGTACACCCGCTGAACCACACGGCGCCGACCTCGGAGGGCTTCCACGACTTCCTCTACGAGCTCCTGGTCGCGGTGCCCGAGGTGATGGCCACGGACGACACGCTCCAGGGCCCGGGCTCAGCCGGGGCAGAGCAGCTGCGGGTCGAACGCCGCCCCCCGGCGGACTGACGCGTCCGGGGGCGGAGGCCGCCTCGGAGGACGTGCGGGGCCGACTGCCGTCTGTGCCCTGTGCCCCGCTACAGCCGTAGAGCCATTGAACGCCTCGGTAGGCCATCGTGCGCCAGGTGTGCGTTTCCATGTCGCGGATCCGGAGGGCGCCGGAGGTGGTGACCACGGCCAGCTGCCGGCCCGTCCGGTCGAACTGCATCTGGGACGGGTTTCCTTGCTCGGACCGGAAGCTCTCCACCCCTGCACCCTCCTTGAGGTCCCAGATCTGTATCTCGTCCCCTCCCGCCCGGTCCATGCTCCGGGCGCGGGGTTCGGCCACATCTCAACGAGCCCGGCCGGCCTCGCCCGACCGGGCTCACAGCACCACATGATCCACGACTTCGACTTCGACAAGGAGTTCCTGAATGCGGCCAGGCGTCAAGGCTTTCCTCGCATGCGCCATAGCCGCATCTGTGGCTGACCCTGGCGTCATGCAGAAGTGAAACCGGCGCTTCTGGCACTGCTGCCCGCGACGTGTCATCGGCATCAGATTCGGGCACCGGGTCCACGATCATGGGAATTCCCAGCCCAGGGCTGCAATAGCGATTTGGCGTGCCTGTTCCTCCCGGTGCGATCGATGCTTCCTACGGGCGTCGCCGAGAGGGTGGCGGCGAAGAGCTCCGGGTGAAGTTCGGGATCCGAAAGGAAGATCTCAACGATCTTCCTTCCAGCATGGGCACCGGTGAGGAGCAGCTGAATTCCGGCGTGATCGAGTTCGCTACCCGCGACCTCGCCCCGTCCAGGGTGCCGCGGATCCACCGCGTGCGGGTGGGCGAGTTCGCGAGCTTCGCCGGTGCCACCGTGGCCGCGCCCGTCACGGCCGGAGGTCGTCCGGGTGTCGCCGACCGCACGGGCGGGACGGCCGGGCCGGCCGGCGGATGCCGGAGGCGTTGCGGCGCGGGCGCTCGACAGCGGGTTCGGCGATCACGACGGGCACGCCGGTGGGTACGCGGGCACCGGTGATGCGGGCGAGTTCCTCGCCGCCTGCGAGGACCCTGGTGGTGACGGGGACGATGCCGGCCGAGGTCATCAGGCGGGCCGCCGCGCGGCGCTGGCTGGGCAGCACCAGCGTGACCACGGTGCCGGACGCGCCGGCGCGGGCGGTGCGTCCGCCGCGGTGCAGGTAGTCCTTGTGGTCGGTCGGCGGATCGAGGTTGACGACCAGGTCGAGGCCGTCGACGTGGATGCCGCGGGCGGCGACGTTGGTGGCGATCAGCGCGGTCACCCCGCCGGTGCGGAACTGCTCCAGGGTGTGGGTGCGCTCCGGTTGGGACTTGCCCCCGTGCAGGGCCGCGGCCTTGACCCCCTGCGCGAGAAGATCGTCGACCAGGCGGTCCGCTCCGTTCTTGGTGTCGATGAACATGATCACCCGGCCGTCGCGGGCGGCGATGTGGGCGATCGTGGCGTTCTTGTCGGCGTTGTGCACCTGCAGCACGTGGTGCTCCATGGTGCTGACCGCCGCCGCGGACGGGTCCACCGAGTGCGTGACCGGGTCCTCCAGGAAGCGCCGCACCAGGCGGTCGACGTTGCGGTCCAGGGTCGCGGAGAACAGCATCGTCTGTCCGCCGTCGGCGACCTGGTCGAGGATCTCGGTCACCTGCGGCAGGAAACCCATGTCGGCCATCTGGTCGGCCTCGTCCAGGACGGTGATGCCGACCCGGTCCAGCCGGCAGTCACCGCGCTGGACCAGATCCTTCAGCCGGCCCGGGGTGGCCACCACGACCTCGGCCCCGCGGTTCAGCATCCACGCCTGGCGGCCGATCGACGTCCCGCCCACCACGGTGGCCGTCCGCAGCCGCAGCGCGTGGGCGTAGGGGGTGAGGGCTTCGGTGACCTGCTGGGCGAGCTCGCGGGTGGGAACCAGCACCAGGGCCAGCGGGTGCCCCGGCTCGGCACGCCGGCCGGCGGTGCGGGCCAGCACGGCGAGGCCGAACGCGAGGGTCTTGCCGGAGCCGGTCCGGCCCCGGCCCAGCACGTCGCGGCCGGCCAGCGAGTTGGGCAGCGTCGCGGCCTGGATCGGAAACGGAGCGGTGACGCCCTTGCGGGCCAGCAGCGACAACAGCGCCTTCGGCAGGTCCAGTTCGTCGAAGGACTCGACGGCCGGCAGCACGGGGGTCGTGCTCACCGGCATCGCGAACTCGTCCGGGGAGGAGGAGCCCCGCGAAGGACCTCGGCCATGGCCCCGGCCGCTGGACCTCCGGCCGTCGGCCGGGCCCGACGCGCGCGAGGAGGAACCGTCCCCGGAGCGGGGTTCGGTTCTCCGGTACGAGGAGCCACTGGAGCGGTTCATGCGGGACGACCTTCCTTCGGGCGGCGCGTCACGAGGAAGGCTCTGCGGCGCTGGGCCGGAGGAGACCGCAAGGGAACGGGCCGGAGACGCGGCGGGCGGAACGTGGACGGCGGACCCGTGGGACACCTCACCCGCGGGACACCTCACCCGTGGGCGGCGCCTGCCGGGGAGGGCGGGCGTGGCGGGCCTTGGACGGCGAACCCTCGCCGCGAACGGCCGGACGTCGGCCCGACCGGAAAGCGCTTCGACGGCGCCCGAAAACGCCGGGGCCCGCACCGGGCAACATGTCTCGGTGCGGGCCCCTCGCTGCCGGGCGGGTGCCGGAGCAGAAGAACTACAGCGGGCGGATGTTCTCGGCCTGCGGGCCCTTCTGGCCCTGCGTGACGTCGAACTCGACCTTCTGGCCCTCGAGCAGCTCACGGAAGCCGTTGGCGTTGATGTTCGAGTAGTGGGCGAAGACGTCCGGGCCGCCACCCTCCTGCTCGATGAAGCCGAAGCCCTTCTCCGAGTTGAACCACTTCACGGTGCCGTTAGCCATCAAAATCTCCTTCATGGGCTGTCCGAAACCCGCACGGCGCGGACTTCGCGTCGCCGCGATGAGCACCCACCCGGGGAATGAGCCGGGAAAACAAAAATGCGCCTGCGAAACATCAGCAGGCGCACACAAAGTTCATGGGAACCACTACTGCAACTGATAACGACTGTAGCAGGCCCGGGTCCGCAACGGGTGAACATTTCTCGCCGGGTTTCGGAGGAACCGGCTCCGAGGCCGCCACGCCCCGCCGCCGATCACGCCAACCGTCCATCATCCCAGCCCACTTGAGGCGCCGATCGCGCCCCGTCCGCCACTGGACCCTCCCGGCGGGGCGGGACAGCCTGCCGAAACTCTCCCCCGGCGGGCCCGACCACGAGCGACGCCGCACCCCCACGGGGTACACGAAACGTGCCGTAGGCCACACGGATTTCGACGTCAACGACTTCCGGCGCTCCAAAAGGTTCCGCTGCCGCGTCCTCCGGCGACCGACCGGAAATGGCGACATGTGCAGTAGCCCGCCGGACCCGCGGACGGCCGTCACCGTCGCCCCGGAGCACCGGGCTGCGGCCTGCCCTCACGCCCCCGGTCACACCCGGGCGGGACCCGGGTACGGCAACGGTGTCGTGCCTGCCTCCCCGTCCTCGCGGGCTCGGCCAGGGGCGGCCGTCGAGCGTACCGGGCACTGGCCGCCCCGGACCCGGGTACTTGCCAGGGTCCGACACCGGCTCGACGGGCCCGCGGTCCCGGGATCGTCATCGTGATCGGTGGACGGACGCCGACCGACCACCGGCTGCCGTTGCGACGAAGGAGCTGACGAGGGTGGAGCCTGACCGCAAGGGCGTGCCGGAGGGGACGGGGAATCCGCTGTCGTCACCGCTGTCGCCGCCGCTGAGCGGACGCGCCCGGGAACAGGAGGCGCTGGATCGGCTGTTGCTCGACGTGCGCCGCGGGCACAGCCGCGCGCTGGTCCTGCGCGGGGAGTGGCGTGCTGCGACATGGCACCTCCGGCACGAGTTCCTCCCGGAGGAGCTGCCCCCATCCTACGAACGGGAGAACCGGCCGAGCCGCGCGCTTTCGACGGGTGGGGGGGTGCGGCCCGCGCCGGCCGGGCGGGCCGTGAGCCCGGCACGGCCGACGGCGCCGCCTCACCAGGCCCGGCGGTGCAGGGCCATGTGGACGGTGTCCATGGCCTGGAGCAGCGCGGCCCGGCTGGTCCCGGTGGGGTGGAGCGCGCCGACCAGCAGGAAACCGTGCATCACCCCCTGGTAGCGGGTCGATACCACCGGGACGCCGGCCGCGCGGAGCCTGGCGGCGTAGGCCTCGCCCTCGTCCCGCAGCACGTCGGCCTCCGCGGTGACCACGAGGGCCGGAGGAAGCCCCGCGAGCTGCTCCAAGGTGGCCCGCAGGGGCGCCGCGGTGGCCTCGGACCGGCGGGACGCGTCGGGCAGGTAGTCGTCCCAGAACCGGCGCATGTGCTCGCGGTGCAGGAAGTAGCCCGTCGCGAACCGGTGGTAGGAGGCGGTGTCGAAGTCCGCGTCGGTCACCGGGCAGAGCAGCACCTGGTGCAGCAGCCGCACGTCACCGCGGCGGCGCGCGAGCAGTGTCACGGCCGCCACCAGGTTGGCGCCCGCGGAGTCGCCGACGGCGACGATCCGGTCCCCCGCCAGTCCGATCGCGCGGCCGTGCTCGTGGATCCAGCGGGCCACCGCGTAGCACTGCTCGACGGCCACCGGATAGCGCGCCGCGGGCGCCCGGTCGTAGTCCACGTACACGACGGCGGCGTCCGCCCCGAGGGCGAAGTCCCGCACCATCCGGGCGTAGCAGGCGGCGTCGCCGAGCGACCAGCCCAGGCCCGGAAGGAAGAGCACCACCGGGGCCGGCTCGGAGGTGCCGGTGGGCCTGGTCACCTGAACGCGTACCCGGCCGGTCGGTCCGCAGGGCAGGACGAGCCACTCCGTCTCGGTGCCGTACGGATCGTCCGGCTCCTGGTCGGCGTCCGGCTTGACGCTCGAAAGGCTGTCGAGGGCGAGGAAGGAGAGGTCCGGCAGTTCCGTCGCCGCCGCGCCGGCGCGGGCGTCCAGAAACTCCTGGAGCTCCCGGTCGAGCACCAGTCTTCGGGCCCGGTCGGGCGTGGGGTCGGCCAACTCTGCTCTCCTGGCGTGATCGGAAAGGCGCTGCGCGCGGCACGTGCCCCGGGTGTCCACCCGGTCCACACCGAACGGAAGGTCACCCTCGGACGCCACGAGCACACGGCCCGACGCTACTGCCGGGAGTCGGCCCCAGTGGTCTGATCGTGCACGGATTCTATGCCGGGGCGAGCGGCTCGTCATCCGGCGGCGGTCCGCAGCTCACCCCGGGTCCGGGTTTCCTCCTGCTCGGCGGACCGGGCCGCCCGCCCCGTGTCGCGATCGTGCACGATGGGGCAAGCCCCGGTGCACGGGGAGAACAGCGCGCGGGGGTCACATGCGCGGGGTCAGGAGGACCGACGGCCGTCGGCCTGTGCTGCGTAGGCCTGCCACTCCCGGGGCGAGATCCCGTAGGCGTCGCGGAAGGCGCGGCTGAAGTGGGAGTGGCTGACGAACCCCCACCGGTGCGCGACGGCGGCCACACTGGTCGACCGGCGGGACGGCCGCTCCAGTTCCCGGCGGCAGGCGTCCAGCCGGCGCTGCCGCACCCACTGACCCACGGTCGTGCCGTCCTGCTGGAACAGCTTGTGCAGGTAGCGCACCGAGATGTGCTGCGACCGGGCGATCGACTCCGGCGCCAGGCCGGGATCGGCGAGGTTCTCCTCGATGTGGGCGCGGATCCGCGCCAGCAGGTGCGCCGAGCCGCTCGGGTCCTCCGGGGCTTCGCGCTCCAGCAGTTCGGTGACCAGGACCGCGAGGATGTCGGAGGTGCTGCGCGCGAGGTAGTCGCCCGGCCGGGCCCGGTGCGCCCGCGCCCGGGTGGCGAGGGTCCGCAGGAGCTGCGAGGCGAGCGACCCGACCCCGTCGCTCCCCCGCGCCACCAGCCCGCCCGTCCGTCGGACGTCGTCGCGGCACACGCCCAGGTAGAAGCACGGCACGCGGTACCGGACCATCCGGCAGCCGGCGTCCCACAGCAGGCCCGCCGGGTGCGGGGAGGTGCCGATCAGCAGGTCCCCGGGAGCCAGCACGGTGCTGCTGCCGTGGCGCCGGACGAGGGCCGGACCGTCGACGTGCAGGACGACGTAGAGGCAGTCCTCGGGGTCGACGCCGGGAGGCGCGGAGAGGATGTCGATGCAGCCTTCGGTGTCCCGAGCGAGCCGGGGGTGCTCGTGCTCGGGGAGGGGAGCGGGTCCCGACGGGATCACAGGGGGCTCCGATCGGTTCGTGGGGTGCTGGGTCGGGGGACGGCCGCTCACTCACCGCACACCGTGATCAAGGTCGTCCCGGCGCCATTCATACAAGGACCGCAACAGGTAGACAAACGTTCAACAATCGCGGCTTCCGCGGCGCGAACCGGTCCGGACGAGCCGCCGCCACGGTCGGCGCCCGCCCGCCGGACACGTCCGGGAAGGCGTCAGAACGCCTGCGGCACAAGGGTCTTCGGCCCGGAGCGGCACGGCGACGGCAGCCGGCGCGGCCCGCCGGACCGGCCAGGCACGCCGGCCGGGCGCCCCCGTTCCGTCCCCTTCCGCCACCGATCGGTGCGCAGACCGGCGCGTCGTGGTGCACCGCCGGAACATCGACCGCCGACGCGCTTCCCGCGGCACCCCGCGAGGCCCCGCCGCACCCGGTACCCACGGACGGCGTACCCTCGGGTAGCCGCTAACGGCGGCCGGACAGGATCGTCCGCGAACATCGTCCGCGAACACGGGCGGAACCGGGCTCGGACAGGGCGAGTGCAAACGGGAAGGCGTCAATGGCAGGGTCGGGCGGTCCGCTGTCCCGCAGTGGCCTCCGCGGGCGGGAAGCCGAGCTCGAAGAGCTCCGGGCGCTGATCGCCTCGGTGGCCCGCACCGGAAGCGGCGGGCTGGCCCTGATCCAGGGGGAACCGGGCATCGGGAAGACCACCCTGCTTGCCGAGGCCGTCTCCCGGGCGAGGGCGGCGGGCTTCTCGGTCGGCCTCGGCCGGGCCGACGAACTGCACCACATCGTGCCGCTCTCCTCGCTGGCCGCCAGCCTCCTCCAGGGCGACCCGCCGCTGCTGCCCGGCGACGCCTTCGGCGACCTCGCCCGCCATCACGACCAGCGGATCTGGCTGGTGGAGCGCCTGGCGGAGGCGATCGAGGCCAGGGCCTGCAGCGCGCCGGTGCTGATCGGCCTGGACGACGTGCAGTGGGCCGACGCGCTCAGCCGGTTCGCCCTGCAACAGCTCCCGACCCGCCTGCGGACCTCGCCGGTCCTCTGGATCCTGACCGGGCGACGGGAGCCCGCCGGACCGGCGGAGGAGGTCCTCGCGGCCGTGACCGGCAGCCTGCCGACGGTGACGGTGTCCCTGGGCCCGCTGTCCGGCGCGGCCATCGGTCAGCTGGCCGACGACACCCTCGACACGGCGGTCGACCCCTGGGTGCGCGACCTGCTCGACGGCGCCGGCGGGAACCCGTTCCTGGCCGTCGAGATGCTGGCCGGGCTGCGGACCGTCGACACCTCGGCGGAGGTCGTGCCCTCCCGGCTCGTGGTGGGCGTGCGCGCCCGCCTCAAGTCCCTGCGGCCGGAAACGCTGCGCTTCCTCCAGATGGGAGCGGTGCTCGGACGCCGGTTCGGCTTCCACGAGGCCGCCGCGCTCTGCGACCGGCCCGCCGCCGCGCTGATCCCGGCCCTCGAAGAGGCCGTGCGGGCCGAACTCCTGGACGACGACGGCGAGCAGCTGGTCTTCCGGCACGACCTGCTGCGCCAGGCGGTCTACGCCGACATCCCGCCATCGGCCCGGAAGGCCCTGCACCGTGAGGCGGCGCACCGCCTGGTCGCCGCGGGCCGGCCGCCGGCCGACGCGGTGCCGCACCTCCTCCGGGGCTCGCTGCCCGGGGACGAGGAGGCGGTGGCGCTGCTGCGGCGGGCGGCCGACGACGTGCTGCCGGTCACCCCGGGCCTGGCCGCCGACCTCATCACGCGCGCCCTCGACCTGGTGCCCGCGCCGGGGCCGCTGAGGTTCTCCGTGGGCGAGCAGGCGATCCTCACCCTCACCCGGGCCGGCCGGAACCGGGAGGCGCTGTCGGCGGGCGACCGGCTGCTGGCCGAGCGTCCGCCGCTGGAGGTGTTCGGCCGACTCCAGGCCGCCCTCGGCGGGACGCTGTGGACCATGGACCTCACCGAGGAACTGCGCCGCCGCACCGAAGCCTCCCTCGCCGTGGGCGGCGGCGCCCCGGAGGTCTGCGCGCGGCTGGCCGCCCTGCGCGCCCTGGCGCTGTCCCGGGGCCGCGATCTCGCCGCGGCGCGCGAGGCCGGCGAGGGCGCGCTGCGCGACGCCACCGCGGCCGGGGACCGCGAGGCCCATGTGCTGGCCCTCTCCGGACTCGGCGAGATCGCGCTGAACGCGGGTGAGAACGCGCTCGCGTTGGCGCGCTTCGCGGCGCTGAGCGCCATCGATTCCGTGTTCCTCCCCGAGGAGATCGTCGCGCACCTGCACCTGGACGACTTCGGGTCCGCCGAACGCCTGCTCCTGCGGGCGGCCGACGAGGCCGGGACGATGCGTCAGGCCATGCTGCTCTGGGCGCAGGGCCAGCACGATCTGGGCCTCGGCCTGCTCGACGACGCCGATGCCGGCCTCGCGACCATGGAGCGCCTGGAGAACGAGGTGCGGATCCCCGTCCAGCAGGTGAACGGCCGTGTGATCCGCTCCCGGACCGCCCTGCTGCGCGGCGACCGGGAGGCGGCGCGGGAGCACCTGGCCGCGGCGCGGGAAGGACTCGCGGTCAAGCCGAACCCCGGCAACACGGCCGCGGTCCGCTTCCTGGAGGCCGTCCACGCCGAGGCCGAGGGGGACACCGGGCTCGCCGTCGACCGGATCCACCAGGTCCAGCGGGAAGGCTCCTTCATGCGCTGGCGACTGCTGCGGGACTGGGTCGACTCCGCGGTCCGGATGTCCCTGCGCGACGGGAACCACGAGCTCGCCGAGGACCTCGCCGCGCAGGCCGAGGCCCACGCGGAGCGCAACCCGTCCGTGCCGACCGCCACCGGCATCGCCGCGCAGGCCCGCGGACTCGTGGAGAACGACCCCGCCCTGCTCGAACACTCCGTGGAACTGCTCGCCGCGAGCCCTCGTCCGCTGGCCCGGGCCGCCGCGTACGCCGACCTCGGGCGGGCGTTCCTGGCGGCGGGGCGCAAGGACCGGGCGGTGGCCGCACTGGCGAACGCGCGCGGCACGTTCGCCGAGGCGGGCGCGCACGCCGCGGCGGCACGCCTGCAGCGCGCGCTCGAAGGCGCCGGGGCCGGCGGCCGGCGGGCGGCCGGCGCGCCGCGTCCCGTCCAGGGCTGGGCGTCGCTCACCGTCTCCGAGGAGAAGGTCGCACGCCTCATCGCCCAGGGCCACACCAACCGGTCGGCCGCCGACACGCTGGTGGTGTCCCCGCACACGGTCAACACCCATCTGACGTCCGTCTTCCGCAAGCTGTCGATCAGCTCCCGGGTCCAGCTCGCCAACATGGTCACGTCCCTGCCCGACCACTGACCGGAACCACTGACCGGGACCACTGACCGGGACCGGGCCGGGAGCGGCGGGAACGGGTTGGTACGTTCACGCGATGCCCGGGCGCGCCCGGACTCGGTTGACTGGGGCGTCCACTCCCCCGCCCGGCGGAAGGCCACCGGCATGTACCGCGCCACCCCCGTCCGGCCGACCGTCGTCCTGGTGCACGGAGCGTTCAGCGACGCCTCGTGCTGGGCGGGGGTCGCCGAGCGGCTCCACGCCTCCGGACTGGCCGTGCGCGCCCCCGAGAACCCGCTGCGCGGTCTGGAGCAGGACGCGGAGCGCCTCAAGAACGTGCTCCGGGACGTCGACGGCCCCGTCGTACTGGTCGGCCACGGCTACGGCGGCGCGGTCGTCACCCACGCGGCGACCGATGCCGAGAACGTCGTGGCCCTCTGCTACGCCGCCGCGTTCGGCCTCGACACCGGCGAGTGCGTCCGGGACATCTCGAACCGCTTCGCCCCCCGGCCGGTGTCCGACGCGACCGTCGCCGCGCTCCTTCCCGGCGGCCCCGGCAGCGGACTGCACCTCCGTGAGGATCGCTTCCCCCGCCTGTACGCCGCCGACCTGCCGCCCGCGACCGCGCGGACCCGGGCCGCGGCGCAGCGCCCGATCGCCCCCGGCGCGCTGACCACCGGATCGGGCCCGCCGGCCTGGGCCTCCCGACCGTGCTGGTACGCCATCGCGACCGCCGACCGCATGCTCGATCCCGCCGCCCAACGCTTCATGGCCCAGCGCATGGCGGCCACCGAGTACCTGCTGGACGCCTCGCACGCCGTGGTGCTGTCCCAGCCCGACGCCGTGGCGGCGATGATCCGGGAGGCCGTCGAGCACACCGGCGACGACGGTGCGCGGCCGGGCTTCCGGACACCGGGAGCAGACGGAACCCCGGGGGGTGTTTAAATGGCGTTCAAACGGAAGAGCCCGGCTGGGCCGTCTGTGACGGCACTCACTCTTCCCTCCCCACGCACGACCGACCCCGGTCACCCCGCCACCCCGTGAAGGCACCAGCATGATGTCACCGGCCAGCTCGTCGGTGCGGCGGATCGCCGCCCTCCTGACCGGAACCGCCGTCCTGGCGCCGGCCCTCGCCGGGTGCGGTGCCGACACCGGCTCCCGGTCCGCCGAGGGCGAGGTCACCTCGATCACCGCGCTCGACTACTACACCGACGAGCCCGAGCACGCCCAGTGGGGCGAACTGCTCGACGCGTGCGGCCGGAGCGCCGGTGTGGAGGTCGAGCAGACCAGCGTCCCGGGGGCGTCCCTCATCCCCAAGGTCCTCCAGCAGGCCTCGTCGCGGACCCTGCCCGATCTGCTGATGCTCGACAACCCCGACCTCCAGCAGATCGCCCGGACCGGCGCGCTGGCCCCGCTGGACGAGTTCGGCATCGACGCCGACGGGTTCGCCGAGGGCATCCGGTCGGCGGGCACCTACCAGGGAAAGGTGTACGGACTGGCCCCCAACGTCAGCACCGTCGCCCTCGTCTACAACAAGGACATGCTCGCCGAGGCCGGCGTCGCCGTGCCGAGGACCTGGGAGGAGCTGAAGACGGCAGCCGCCGCGCTGACCCGCCCCGGGCGCTACGGCATGGCGGTCGACGCGAACGCGACCTTCGAGGGCACCTGGCAGTTCCTGCCCTTCCTCTGGTCCAACGGCGGCGACGAGCGGCAGCTGGACACGCCCCAGGCCGCCCAGGCGCTCCGGCTCTGGGTCGACCTGGTGAACGGCGGGTCGATGTCGAAGTCCGTGCTGAACTGGACGCAGGCCGACGTCCACGACCAGTTCGTCGCCGGGAAGACCGCCATGATGATCAACGGCCCGTGGCGGATCCCGGCCCTGAACCAGCAGGCGGGCCTGCACTGGGACGTGGCGCCCGTGCCCGTCCCGCAGTTGGGCCGAACCGCGGTCACGCCGCTCGGCGGCGAGGTGTGGACGGTCCCCAAGGGCCCGTCCAAGGCCCGGCAGGAGAAGGCCGCCCAGGTCCTCGCCTGCCTGAACACCTCCTCGAACATGCTCACCCTGGCCAAGGACCACTTCACCGTTCCCTCCCGCACCTCGGCGGCCGCCGAGTACGCCGCGCAGACCCCGTCGATGGCCGCCTTCGTCCGGAGCGTGGAAGCGGCACGCGCCCGGACCACCGAGCTCGGCGTCGACTGGCCCGCCGCCGCCACGGCGATCTACACCGCGGTCCAGTCCGCGCTGACGGGTGAGCGGACCCCGGAGGAAGCCCTCAGGCATGCGCAGCGGCTCGCGACCGGCAACTGACCGGCTCCCGACGCGGTTCACGGCGCGGTTCACGGCGCGGTTCGCGGAGCGGGCGGCGCAGTGGATGTTCATCGTGCCGGCCGCGGCCTACCTGGTGCTGTTCTTCGGCGTTCCGCTCGTCCGGAACATCGTGATGAGCTTCCAGCAGTACACGGTCACGAGTTTCCACACGGGTGACGCGCCGTTCGTCGGACTGCGGAACTACGCGGGGGTCCTCTCCTCGCAGCTGTTCCCCGGGACCGTGCTGACCACGGTCCTGTTCACCGTCGGCTCGGTCCTGGGGCAGTTCGCGCTCGGTCTGGCCTTCGCCCTGTTCTTCCGGCGCCGCTTCCCGCTCAACAACGTCCTGCGCTCGCTCCTCCTGCTGCCCTGGCTGCTGCCGCTGGTCGCCTCCGGAACCGCCTGGCGGTGGATGCTCGACACCGACACGGGAGCCGTCAACGCGGTGCTGCGCGGCCTGCACCTCTCGTCCTCCGGCGTCCCCTGGCTCACCGGCACCTCGCAGGCGCTGGTCTCGGTGATCCTCGTCAACATCTGGGTCGGCGTCCCCTTCAACACCGCGCTCCTGTACGGCGGTCTGCAGGAGATCCCCACCCAGCTGTACGAGGCGGCGCAGCTGGACGGCGCCGGGCGGCTCGCCTCGTTCCGCCACATCACCTGGCCACTGCTGCGGCCCGTGGTGGGCGTCGTGCTGGTGCTGGGCGTGGTCTACACGCTCAAGGTGCTGGACATCATCCTGGTGGTGACGGGCGGCGGACCCGCCAACGCCACGGAGACCCTCGCCACCCAGTCATACGAGCTGTCCTTCCGACAGTTCGACTTCGGACGCGGTGCCGCGATGAGCAACCTGCTCGTGATCCTGTCCTTCGTGTTCGCCCTCGTCCACCTGCGCACCGGCAAGCGCGCCCGGACCGCCGGGGAGGGGACCTCGTGAAGCGCGCGCCCGGCCGCCGCGGACGGCTGTCCACCCTCGTCGGAACCGCCCTGCTCGCGCTGATGCTCTTCCCCGTCTACTGGATGGTGAACGCCTCCCTCCAGCCGGCCGGCGGCACCGCGCGGGGAGCGTGGTTCCCGCTCGACCCCGACTTCGGCGGATACACCACCGCGCTGCGCGACCAGGGGCCCAACCTCGTCACCAGCCTCGTCGTGTCCCTCGGCAGTGTCGTGCTCAGCCTCGCGCTCGCCGCACCGGCGGCCTACGCCCTGGCCCGGTTCCGGCTGCGCGGGACGAGACTCGTGCTCCTCTGTGTCCTGGTCACCCAGATGGTGCCGGGCATCGTCGTGGCCAACGCGCTCTACGGCGCCTACAACGACCTGGGACTCCTGAACTCCCGCCTCGGGCTGGTCCTCGCCGACTCCACCATGGGGATCCCCTTCACGATCCTCGTCCTGCACGCGTTCATGCGGAGCATTCCCGGGGAGATCATCGAGGCCGCGCGCGTGGACGGCGCCGGCCCGCTGCGGGTCTTCCGCTCCGTGGTGCTGCCCCTGAGCAGGAACGCCCTGATCACCTCCGCCGTCTTCACCTTCCTCTTCGCCTGGGGCGACCTCCTCTTCGCCCTCACCCTGACCACCACCGACCCGGTCCGGCCGATCACCCTGGGCGTCTACCAGTACCTCGGTGCCCACACGAACCAGTGGAACGCCGTCATGGCCACCACGGTCCTGGCCTCCGTTCCCGCCGCCGTGCTGCTCGTCCTCGCCCAGCGCCACCTCACCGCCGCCGCCACCGACGGCGCCCTCAAGTGAGGGGCGGCTCGGACCGGCCCGGTCCGAGCCCACACCTAGTAGGTTCACGCGATGTGCCGCCGGCGGCCGGCTGGCAGGGTGGTGTGCCGGAAGGCACACCAGCGGAAGGACCGGAGTCCATGGCACCCGGCGTTCAGGACGTCAAGGAGGGGAGCGCGTTCCTCTCCACCGCGCGCCTGTCCGCCTCCGACCGGGCTGAGGTCTGGCACGAGACGGTGGCCCGCACCTTCATGCCGATGACGGTGCGATTCCTCGAAGAGGTGCCGTCCCCCGGAACGATCGTCAGCCATCAGCTGGGCCCGGTGCGGATATCGCGGATCGAGGCGGGACCGCAGATGGTCACCCGCGGCACGCGCATGATCGCCGCGGGCGGGCCTCCGTCGCTCATCCTGAGCTTCCAGGAGCGCGGCACCGCGCTCAAGGAACAGGACGGGCGGAAGTCGCTCATCCGGCCGGGCGAGTTCTCCCTCACCGATTCGTCCCGCGTCTTCCGCAAGCAGATCGACGAGGACTTCGCCTTCACCTCCTTCCACTTCCCCCGCGCGGAGCTGGACGTCCCGGAGAAGGCTCTGCGGGGCCTGACCGCGACGGCGTTCAACCGCTCCGACGGCAGCGCCGCGCTCCTGGCGACCTATCTGACGCAGATGGCGCGCGAGGCGGAGCGGCTGGACGAGGGCGTCGGACGCCGGGCCGCGGCGACGGCGCTCGACCTGCTGGCGATGCTCGTCGACGAGCGCAGCGGGAGCGCCCGGCCGCAGGAGTCACAGAGCGCGGCCTCGTTGGAACGGGTCAAGGACCACATCCTGCGCAACCTCCGCGATCCCGACCTCTCACCGTCCAGGATCGCCGAGGCGAACTACATGTCGCTCCGCTTCCTCCACAAGCTGTTCCAGCAGGAGGGCGTCACCCTCGGCACCTGGATCCGCACCCAGCGGCTGGAGCGCTGCAGCCGGGACCTCCTGCGACCGATGGCCGAGGATCTCGGGGTGGCGGGGATCGCCCGGCGCTGGGGCTTCACCAACTCCAGCCACTTCAGCCGCACCTTCCGCGAGGCGTACGGCGTGTCCCCGCGGGACTGGCAGACCGGCGTCAGGCCGACGGACTGACGCGCCCGCCGCCGCCCCGCCTCCGTCAGCGGTCAGCCGGACCGACTCCTGCTCGCTGCCGAAGTCGCGCCGCGTCGACCCCGGCCAACCACTGGCGATGGCTCCCGCGGCTCTGCTTCGATGGCGCCCATGAGTGACGAAGGACTCCGCCGGATCGCGATCCTGCTCTTCCCCGACGTCGAGGAACTGGACGCCGTCGGCCCGTGGGAGGTGCTCTCCTACTGGACGCGCAAGTTCCCCGAGGACGGCTGGCGCGTCGACTGCGTCTCACGGGACGGGGCTCCGGCGCACTGCGCCAAGGGCCTCACGATCCTGCCGCACTTCTCCCGCGACGAGATGCCGCCCGCCGACGTCGTCCTGCACCCCGGCGGGCAGGGCACCCGGCCGCTGATGGAGGACGAGGACCACCTCGCGTGGGTGCGCAAGCTCTCCGAGGAGGCCTCGCTGACCACCAGCGTGTGCACCGGCGCGCTGGTGCTGGCCAAGGCCGGTCTGCTGCGCGGCCGCGCGGTCACCACCCACCGGACGTCGCTCGACCTGCTCGCCGAACTGGAGCCCACGGCCGAGGTCCGCCGGGACTCCCGCTTCGTCGACGACGGCGACCTCATCACCTCCGCGGGCATCTCCGCCGGGATCGACATGGCGCTGCACCTGGTGGCGCGGCTGCACTCGGTCGAGCGGGCGCGCCAGGTCCGCCACGGCATCCAGTACGACCCCGAGCCGCCGGTCTAGCCGGCGGCGGGGGCCGCGGGCGCCGGTGCTTCGCCACCGGGTCCTCGGGCCCTGCCCCGTCCTCCGGGCGGGCGAGCCGGTCCATGGTCCCGTCCGGTGCGACCAGAGCGATGCCGGACCTGGGCGGCGGTGGTGTCGGAGCAGGGCATGCGGTCGCCTCATGGCTGATTCAGCACGGATTACCCGAGGGTCGGGCTGCCCCGTGGTCGGGCGCTCCCATGGTCGGGCTATCTCAGGGTCGTGCCGGCGGGGCGGTCGAGCAGTGCGAGGTCGGCGCGCGAGGGCAGGCCCTCCCAGTCGCCGCGTGAGGCGACGGCGAACGCCCCGGTGCTGGTCGCCCGGTCGAGGCGGGCCTCGGCGTCGAGGCCGTCGAGCCGGCCGGAGAGGTAACCGGCGACAAACGCGTCACCCGCTCCGACGACGTCCACCACGGGCACCCGGCGGGCCGGCACACTGACCCGGCCGGCCGCCGTGGTGACGGTCGCGCCGTCGCCGCCCCTGGTGATCACCACGTCGCGGCGGCCCTGGGCGAGCAGCGCGGCAACGGCTTCCTCCTCGGGGAGCGAGGGGTCCTCGCAGACCAGGTGCAGTTCGTCGGCCGAGGCGACGAGGACGTCGGCGGACCGGGCGAGCGGCAGGAGGACCGAGCGCGCCCGGGCGGGACTCCACAGCCGGGAGCGGTAGTTGACGTCGAGGCAGACGGTCGCGCCGAGTGCGCGGGCGTGGTGGGCGGCGGCAACGACGGCGTCGGCGGCCGTGGTGCTCAGCGCCGGGGTGATGCCGGTGAGGTGCAGCAGTCGCAGGCCGGGGGCGAGCGCGGGCAGGACGTCCTCGGCCCGGAGTGCGGATCCGGCCGAGCCGTGGCGGTGGTAGGAGACCTGGACGAGGTCTCCGACGCGTTCCTCCCGTGCCATCAGTCCCGTGGGCCGGCCGTCCGGGTCGGTCCGGGCATGGCTGATGTCGACGTCCTCGGCGCGCAGGGTCCGCAGCACCAGGGCGCCGAACTCGTCGTCGCCGACGCGGCCCACCCAGCCCGCGCGGTGCCCGAGCCGGGCCAGGCCGATCGCCACAGTGGACTCGGCGCCGGCCACGGAGAGCCGCATCGGGGCGCCGAGCCGGATCGGGCCGGTGGCACGCAGGGCGGCCATGGTCTCGCCGACGGTGACGACCTCGGGAAGCGTGGCGGTCATGCGGCCGCCGCCGTCCCGGCCAGGCGGTCGCGCCAGTGGGCGGCGCGGGCTCGCAGCGCGGCGAGGTCGCCGCCGCGGGCCGCGTCGCCGATCAGCGGTGAGCCGACTCCGACCGCGACCGCGCCGGCCGCGAGGTAGGCGAGGGCGAGGTCGGCGTCGATTCCGCCGACGGGGACGAAGGGCACCGCGGGGAACGGGTCGCGCAGCGCCTTCAGGTAACCCGGGCCGCCGAGCGAGGCAGGAAAGAGCTTGACCGCGAGGGCGCCGTGCTGCCGGGCGGCGATCACCTCGGACGGGGTCAGGGCGCCGATCAGCAGCGGGAGTTCACCGAGGTCGCCGGGGCGCAGAGCGCCACCGAGCCCGGGGGTGACGAGGAAGCCGGCGCCCGCGGCGGCGGCGCGGGCCGCGTCCTCGGCGGTCACGACGGTCCCGGCACCGAGTACGGCGTCGGCACCGAGCTCGTGCCGAGCCCGCTCGATCACCCACGGGGCGTCGTGCGTGGTCAGGGACACCTCGACGGCCGTGATGCCCTCCTGTGCGAGGGTGAGGACGGTGCGCAGCGCCGCTTCGCGGTCGGTGCCGCGCACGATGGCGAGGGTGCGGTGCGGTAGTGCGTCGAGATCCATGGGGGTCTTCTCAGCTCGCGCGGGCGGTGGCGGTGATCCGCAGCTCCCAGCGCAGTTCTCCTGCGGCGGGCACGATGGCGGCGTCGGCCGGACCGGCGTCGGCGAGGTCGAAGACCGCGCCGAGCATGGGTTCGACACCGATGCTGCGGTAAGGGGCGGGGAGGGGGAACCCGCCGAGGTTGCGCCAGAGCGCGACCGAGACGGGCACGGCGGCGGCGCTGTGCAGGGAGAGGGTCAGGGTGTCCGGGCCGTCGGTGACGGTCACGCCCGCGCAGTCGGTGAGGACGGCGCCGACGGCGGTGCCGTCGTCGGGCCCGAGCCGGTCCAGTGGCAGGCCGCCCGGGATGGGCCAGCTGCCCGTCAGATGGCGGGCGCCGGTGGGCCAGGGGCGGTCGATCAGGTGGGCCGCCTCGGGGAAGAGCCTGGTGGGCGTGCCGGTGGGGGCGGTCAGCCGGGCACCGGGGCCGACGTCGAGCAGGGCGTGCGCGGCCCAGACGAAGCGGTAGCCCGGGCCGGCGGACAGCCGGTAGGCGGCCCGCAGCCCGGCGGTGCCCTGGTCGATGTGGCGGCGCAGCCGGAAGTCGGGGCAGTCCAGCACGTCGGTCGCGCCGACGCGCCGCCAGGGCCGGGACCAGGCGTCGCCGTGGTCGGGCGTGCCGCGCACGGTGGGGACGCACTCCTCCAGGCCGCCGACGTCGACGAAGGCGTCGCCGGGGGCGACGGTGTCGCGCGCCGGATCGGGCCGGTGCCAGAGCCATTCGCGACGGCCGGCCCGCAGCGAGGTCCACCGGCCGCCGTGGGCGAGGTCGGTGCGGACGTCGATCGGCAGGGTGGCCGGTGCCGGGTCGTCGGTCACCATTCCGCGAACGCTCCGTCCTCGTGGTGCCAGACGGGGTTGCGCCAGCGGTGGCCGGCCTCGGCGGCGCGTCGTACCGCGTGCTCGTCGATGTCGATGCCCAGGCCCGGTCCGGTGGGGCGGGCGGCGTGGCCGTCGACGAAGCGGAACGGGGTGGGGTCGAGGAGGTGGTCGAGCAGGTCGTTGCCGCGGTTGTAGTGGATGCCGAGGCTCTGTTCCTGGATGAGGAAGTTGGGTGTGGCGAAGGCGATCTGGAGGCTGGCGGCGAGCGCGATCGGCCCGAGCGGGCAGTGCGGGGCCAGCGCGACGTCGTACGCCTCGGCGAGAGCGGCGATGCGCCGCACCTCGGAGATCCCGCCGGCGTGCGAGAGGTCGGGCTGGGCGACGGCGATGCCGGAGGCCAGGACGTCGCGGAAGTCCCAGCGGGAGAAGAGCCGTTCGCCCACCGCGATCGGCACCGAGCTGGACTCGACCACGCGGCGCAGGTCGCGGGAGTGCTCCGGGAGGACGGGCTCCTCGACGAACAGCGGCTGGAGCGGTTCCAGCAGCGGGAGCAGTCTGCGGGACATCGCGGTGGACATCCGGCCGTGGAAGTCGACCGCCACGTCGCGGTCGTCGCCGAGGGCTTCGCGGACGGCGGCCACCCGGTCGACGACCTCCCGGGTGCGGGCCGGGGTGTCGATGTGCCGGAGCCGTCCGGAGCCGTTCATCTTGACGGCCGTGAACCCGGCTTCGGCCTGGGCGCGGGCCTGCTCCGCGACATCGGCGGGGCTGTCTCCGCCGATCCAGGCGTAGACCCGTACGCGGTCGCGCACCGGACCGCCGAGCAGCTGGTGGACGGGGACGCCGTGGACCTTTCCGGCGATGTCCCACAGCGCCTGGTCGATGCCCGCGACCGCGCTGGAGAGCACCGGCCCGCCCCGGTAGAAGCCCCCCTTGGTGAGGACCTGCCAGTGGTGCTCGATCCGCAGCGGGTCCCGGCCGATCAGGTGGTCGGAGAGTTCGTGCACGGCGGCGCGGACGGTCTCGGCGCGCCCTTCGACGACGGGCTCCCCCCAGCCGGTGACGCCCTCGTCCGTCGCGACGCGCAGGAAGAGCCAGCGCGGCGGGACGAGGAACGTCTCCAGTGCCACGATCCTCATCCCGGGTCTCCCTGGCAGGTCGTGCGGAGGAGGTCGTGCAGGTCGTCCGTGGCCTGGGTCAGCAGCCCGGCCACGGCCTCGGCCGCGGCGCCGGGGTCCTGGGCGCGAACGGCCTCCAGGACCGCGCGGTGCGCGGGAAGGGGGTCGGCCCAGGACTCGGCGCCGTGCACGATCCGGTCGCGGACGCGCAGGCCCGCTTCGATGACCACGTCCATCCGGGTCAGCAACTCGTTGTGGGCGGCGGCCAGGAGGGTGCGGTGGAAGAGCAGGTCGGCCTCCACCAGGGCGTCGGCGTCGTCACCGGCCGCGGCCATCCGGTCCAGTGCCTCGGTGAGCCGGGCCAGGTCGTCGTCGTCGCGGCGCCGGGCGGCCAGTCGGGCGGCGGCCGGTTCGACGATGGAGCGGACCTCGGCCAGGTTGTCGAGGAAGCCCTCGTGCGGAACGCTCCGGCCCTGCCAGCGCAGCAGGTCGCTGTCCAGCAGGCTCCAGTCGGAGCGCGGGCGCACGTAGGTGCCGCGCTTCTGGCGCGACTCGATCAGCCCTTTGGCGGCGAGGACGCGCAGGGCCTCGCGGACGACGGTCTTGCTGACGCCGAGTTCGTGCTCGATCCGCTCCGGGTACAACGAGGTCCCCTGCGGGTAGGTGCCACGGACGATCCGCTCGCCGAGGATCTCCACGGCCTGTCCGTGCAGTCCGCGTGGGGGTCGGTTCACGTGCTCGCTCCAGTTCGAAGGTGTGCGGCCGCTCGGCCGAAGCCGATCATCCCCTTCATGCCGAGGCCTTGACGACGGACCAGCCACCGTCCACCACGAGGGTGGTGCCGGTGATGTACGAGGCGTCGGAGGAGGCCAGGAAGGCCACGGCCGCGGCGACCTCCTCGGGTCGGCCGAAGCGCTTGGCGGCGGTCCCGGCGACGCTGGCGGCCCGGGCCCGCTCGTCGACGCGGTCCCAGGCCGCCGTCATGATCGGGCCGGGGAGCACGGTGTTCACCCGGACCTGCGGGCCGTACTCGACGGCGAGTTGACGGCCCATGGAACACAGGGCGCCCTTGGCCGCGGCGTACGCGGGGTGGCCCGGGATGCCGACGAGCGCGTGCACCGACGAGGTCAGCACCAGCGCGCCCTCACCCGTCCGCAGCTGCCCCGCGAAGGCGCGCACGGCGAGCCAGGAGGCCTTGAGCGTGACGGAGAGCTGCCGGTCCCACTCCGCTTCGGTGAGCTCGTGAGCCGGTTTGACGGTCACGGTGAAGGCGTTGCTCACCAGCACGTCCAGTCGCCCGTAACGGTCCTGGACGTGTGCGGCCAGTTCGTCCCACACGACGGCGGCGGACACGTCACCGTGCCGGTACTCGGCCCGGCCGCCCTCCCGGGCGATGGACTCGACCAGCGCCCGGCCGGCGTCGTCGTCGAGGTCGACGGCGATCACCGCGGCGCCCTCGGCGGCCAGCCGCCGAACCGTCGCGGCGCCGATGCCGTTGGCGGCGCCGGTGACCAGTGCGACCCGGTCCTGGAATCTGCGGCCTGTCTGCTCGGGCATGGCCTCACCGTAGCCCTTGGCATTAATGATGGAAATATCTCGCGCAGGACACGGTGGCCGTGGGCTTCGACGACAGGGTCCGACACTGTCGGGCCGCACCCGCAACAAGCCGCGCATACTCCTGACGCACCCTCATGGGATCGAATATCATCGGACATCCGAGTCACGGACGGGTGGGGAGCGGATCATGACCGAGATCGGATTGGCCCAGGCCATCGAGCAGTTGAAGACCGAACTCCAGCAGGCCATCACGGCCAATGAGCCCGGGTCCCTCCAGTTCCCGGTGAAGGGCGTGGAGATCGAGCTGCAGGTCGGCGTCACCAAGGAGGGCGGCGCGAACGGCGGCATCAAGCTTCACGTGCTGTCGCTCGGCGCCTCCGGCAAGTACGCGAAGGAGTCCGTCCAGACGGTCAAGCTGTCGCTCGGCGCGCCGGTCACGGCGACCGGGGAGCCCGTCAAGGTCTCCGAGCGGGCCAAGACGCTGCCCAAGTGAGCAGACGGCACACGTGAGCTCTCCGAGTTTTCAGCCGCTCTATGTCGAGACCGCGCAGTACGACGGCGAGTTCTGGGTCCTGGGGTCCGGCTATCTGATCGGCGGCCCGTGGGTCCTGACGTGCAGCCACAACCTGACGTCCGGGGACGTCATGGTCCGCGGCTACGAGGCTTCCGACGAGTCCGGCTGGTCTCCTGATGCGGCGCCGAAGCACACCTGGCAGGCGTCCGTGGAGCTGTCCTGCGATCCGGACGTCATCGACCTGGCCCTGCTGAAGCTCAAGGACGGGCCGGCCGGGATCCCGCGCGCCCGCTTCGCGCGGCTACCGCGCAACCAGGTCGTCCGCCATGCCCGGAGCATAGGCTTCCCGCACTACGGGCAGACGCGGGACGACCAGGGCGAGCAGGTGAGGACCCGGGTGCATCTGTACGGGGACATTCCGACCGAGGACTCCAGGGACAGCGGTCTGCTGACGTTCAACGTGGAGAAGCCGCCGAGGTACCTCCCGGAGGGCTCGCGCTACAGCGGCATGTCGGGTGCCGCGGTCACCGTGGGCGGGCAGGTGGTCGGCGTGGTCCGCCAGGACGCCAAGCGTGATGCCTGGGCCCTCTCGATCGTGCCGATCACCAGCCTGGGCGCGCTGGACTCGGAGACGCTGGGTCGTTGGCAGGAGGTTCTGGGCGAGGAACTCGGCACCCTCACCACGGTGGAGAGTCCGCCCGAGGACAGGCCGGTGCCCGCACCCCGGGTCCCATCGAACCGGCTTCCCCTCGCTCCGCCCGGCACGTCCGCGACAGTGCTCGTGGTGCCGGACTTCGCGATCCTCACCCGTCCCGACAGCGCCGAGGTCTTCGAGAGCATGCTCGCCGACCTGCTCAGGCTGAGGGACACCTACGGCTACCTCAAGCCCCAGGTGCTGCTGATACCCGGAGGGCTGGTGCACGAGCCGTCGACCGAGGCGTACCGCGCGGGGAGCCTGGCGCTGAGCCGACTCCTGACGGCCCTCGAACTGACGCCGGACCAGCTCGTCGTCGCGCCAGGGCCCAACGACGCCTGGTTCATGCCGGACGGGGAGAAGCGCTGGGACGACCTGATCGGCATGCTCAACGGCCTCGGCGCCGTGCCGGCACCCGACCGGCTCACCCGGGAGCGTCCCTGGGCCTGGCGGGAGTTCGCCGCGCAACGGATGGCCATTGCCGTGCTCAACTCCGGCATGTCCCGACGGGGTGAGCTCCGGGCCCGGCTCGGCCGGCCCCAGCTCGACGACCTGGCCGAGCGGGCCAGGCTCCGGCGGGCGGAGGGCTGGCTCTGCGTGGGCCTGGTCCACGGCTCGCCCGCGCACCCCGAGACCGAACGCATCGTCGACTCGGACCTGTTCGGCGAGCTCCTCGGCCCCCACCTCCATCTGGTCGTGCACGGCAGCCCACGGCCCTATCCGCACCGCTTCGACCATCTGGGTTCCCTGCCGGTGATCGGCGCCAGCGGCTACTCCACCGGCGGCTACCAGATCCTGGACCTCGGGCCCAACCCCACTCTCTGGGCACGCGTGTACAACCCCAACCGCGAGGAGTGGACCGGCGACACCGATGTCGGCGTCGAACCGCACCAGTGGTCACGTCGGCTCTGGTGAACCGGGTGTCGCCCGTCGCAGGTCTACTCCTCGTCGGGTTCCCGTGCGGCCGAGTACAGTCGGTTGAGGGCCCGCAGCCGGAAGTTGATCCCCAGCGTCCGGTCGGCGCTGACCTCGGCCAGCTCCTCCTGAACCGCGGCGGCCAGGCTGGGTTCCAGGGCCACCAGACGCAGGGCGATGTCGACCTGGGCCTCGCTACGGGACGCGAACAGCCGGCTGACGGTCGCCGCCCCCGTCTTGTCGTTGCGCAACTGGTCCCTCAGCAGGCCGAAGTTCTTCCGGTAGAGCAGATCGACCCGGTTCAGCAGTGCCGTGCGAAGGCGTCCCCACCCGCTCTCCGGCCCGTCCTCGGGCTCCAGCGCCGCGGTCATGTCGATGAACTGCTGCCAGCGCAGCAGTTCATTGATCTTCTCGGTCGAGGAGGAGCCCCTTCCGCCGATCCCCCCGAAGGATTCGGTTTCGACGTCCTTGATCCGGGTGAGCGTACCGTCGGCGTAGTAGCGCTCGATGCTGGAGAGCCGGTCCCGCGCGGCCTCGCCCAGTGGGACGGGGATGCGGGTATCCGGCCCGAACCGGTTCTGGAGGATCACGTCGACCGACAGCTCGCCGCGTGCGAGCCGGTCCCAGTCGAGGTTGACGGTCGGCTTGAGCGTCGTCCCGGTGAAGTCGGCGACGAGTGTGAGCGAGGCGCCCAGCTCCGACTCGATGCCCTGCTCCAGCTCCGCACCCACCTCCTCCTCGGTCACCGGCGCCGACGGCTCCGCCTCCGGTTGTCCCGCCGGTCGTTCGGGGACGGGAAACCGGTCCGCGCTCCGGTCATTCATCACCGTCCTCCTGGCTCTCCGGCGGCTGAACGGGCGGGCGGGGCCTGATCTTCATCGCGAAGTCCGTCTCGCGCAACTTCGGGACGATGACGAAGTCCTCGTCATCGTGCCCGATCCGCCCGATTCCGGTCGCCGCTTCGAGGTACCGGTCGACCACGTTGTTCCACGTGTCGTCCAGCTCCGTCGCCGAGACCACCCGGCGCTCCGAGCGTGGGTGCGCCGACTGCACGATGTCAAGCACCAGTGTCTCAAGCGCCTCCTCCTCGAAGCCGGGGGGAACCGCGTGCCCCGACGCCTCCGGTTCCGCGATGTCTCTCGCGAACCTGTCGAGGGAGGCGCTGTCGGCCGACAGGTCGTTCTGGTCGAGGCTGTCACCGAGCCACAGCTTGACGTTCTGGTAGCGGCGGAAGTGGGACTGCGCGAACACGCCCTCACCACGCCACTGTTCACTCGCCCACTGCGACATCCAGGTCGGGCAGAACAGCGTCAGACGGCAGCTGCTCCTGCGTCGGCACTCCTCCACCCAGAGCTCGGCCGCGTTCTCCAGCAGTGTGCGCCAGGAATCGTCGCCCTCGGCCGGCAACTCGCCGGTGTAGCAACCGATCACATGCTGCTCGACGGGTCCGGCGAGCTGAGCCGTCAGGGCGATCAGCAGGTCTCGGAGATGTCCGCCCTCCTTCCGCACGGTCACCCCGCCGCCTACGGCCAGCTCGCGATCCAGCCACTCCGCGGCGCTCCGACGCACCTGCTCGCTCTCCACACCCACGATCCTGATCTCGCGCTGCTCCTGGTGCCTGGCGAGATCGTCCAGCTCGGCCCGGGCCAGCATCGGCTGGACCGGGGAGCTGCGCGGGCGCCACAGGGCACCCGTCCCGCGGCCGTGGGTGGCGGCCACGGAGCCGAGCAGCGGCATCGAGGCCTGGTTGAAGGCGTCGGCGACCCTCTCGAACCAACCCCCGTTCGCCATGACGCGGACTTCCTCGTCTCCCTCGGCCTCCTCGTACTCGAACAGCGGATTGGCCTGGAAGTCGTCGAAGACCGTGTGCCGTCCGATGCGGTGAACGGTGAGATCGTGCGTATCGGGGACCATCCAGTGCAGCGGCGCGTTCTTGCTGCACCATCCCCAGCAGTAGACGTCCCGGTAGTCCTTCAGGTACTCCTTGAGCTCCGACTCCATGTCCGTGATCCGCGTCTTCAGCCTGCGAAGGTCCTCCGACTGCGACTTCTTCAGACTGTTCCAGTAGTCGGTGAGCAGCGCCGCGCCGATGTCGACGAAGAGCGGCCTCGACCTGCCGCCGCGACGGAAGGCCGAGCGGATGGACTCCCGGGAGTGGGTCTCCAACGAGATCTGCTCGAGGTCGTCCACACCGTTCTGCAGGGTACTGAACAGCCTCAGGCCGGGATCACCCGCGATCACACAGCTCAGCCGGCCGGAATTGAGCAGGCCGGCGACAACCTGGATCGCCCTGAGATCGAGGTTGCCGACGGGCGCGGTGATGCTCCTGGCGAAGTCCAGCGCATCACTCACCAGGGCGTTCCGGTTGGTCAATCCGGCCACGGGGCCTGCGATACTGGCGTAGCTGTCGCCCGCCAGGGTCTCCGTCAACCCGAGGTGGTTGGGATGTCCGAGCAGCCGGGCGGTGCCGTCGAAGCCCAGGATGAGCACGCCACGGTGGGTCCTGTCGGTCAGCAGGTAGGCGATCAGCTCACTGATTCCGTCCACCGGTTCACCCGCCCAGCTGCCGGAGGAGCGAGAGGTCCAGCGAGGGCGCCTCGGTCCAGGCGTCCAGGGGCACCACACCGTTCTGCCGTTCGGCGGACAGCGGATCGAGGTACGGCCCGTACCTGCGGTCCAGATCGGTGGCCATCGTGTCCTGGCCGATCCTCTTGAGCGCGGCCCGCGACTCCCGGACCCACTGCTGCAGGTGCATCCGGCCCTGTCCCTTCTTCTCCTCGTCGAGGGCGCGCATCAGCGCCTCCTGACCGAGTACGGCGTCCGCGCCACCGTCCGCGCCACCGTCCACGCCGACGAGCAGGTTGTCGACGGCCCGTGAGACGGACTTCTGGATGTCACCCGGAGTCAGGCCGTGCGAGTGCCGGGCCAGGGCCGGGATGTCGATGTCGGGCGAGCACAGCCGTTGGGCGACCCGGGCGAGGTGGATCCGGAAGATCTCCACGCGTGTCGACTCGTTCGGCAGTTCCACCGGGATCACCCGGTCGAAGCGGCGCAGCAGCGCGAGGTCCACCGACCACAGGCGGTTGGTGCAGCCGAAGAAGAGCAGCGCGGCGTTCTGCTCCTTGAGCCGGTCCACCTGCTGCAGGAAGTGGCCGGCGAACTCCTGGCGGAAGTCCTGGCTGATGGACTCCCGGTTCATGCCGAGCCCGTCGATCTCGTCGCAGAACAGCAGGGAGGGCTGCGCGTTCAGGGCCCGGTCGAACGCCTCGGCCAGTCTGGACTCGCTCTCGCCGACGTACTTGCCGTAGATCTCCTCCATGCGCAGGCGGAACAGCGGCAGCTCCCGTCCGTGCCGACGGCGGTACTCCCCGGCGAACGCGCGCACGACGTAGGTCTTGCCACAGCCGGAGGGACCGAAGAGCAGCAGGGAGCGGGTGGCCGGCTGGCCGAACTCGGCGAGCCGGCGTCGTGTCTCCCCCGCGTCGGGGTCGCCGAGGTAGACGTCGAAGATCTTGCGCAGCTCGGAGCTGAAGGAATCCGCTCCGTCGATGCCGCCCACGGTGTCGAAGGCCGGCTCCTGCGAGGCCGGGCCGACCGCGCCCGCGTCACGCGGTCGCGCGGCGGGGAGCGTGGCCGGGAGGCGGGGGTGGTCGGGTACGAGGCCGGCGAGCAGCTGGAGATCGGCCAGCGAGCGGGCGGAGTCGCCGGCGAGCTGCCACCGGTGGGCCCTGGCCGCGAGGACCTCGGCGCGCAGGCCGTCGCGGACGACGGCGGGCAGCGTGGAGACCTCCAGCATCCGGTCGAGACGGTCGCAGAGGCCGGTGTCGGCCTCTTCCGCTCCCCGGCCCGACTCGACGTCCCCGAGCAGGCCGTGCAGGGTTTCCGCCAACCGCCGGCGGACCTCCGTCTGCTGGGTACTGCGGCCGAAGGCCATGAGGAGGTAGCGGACCGCTTCCTCGGGCTCGCCCTGTCTGAGGGCGACTTCCGCGCGCAGCGCCGCGGCGTCGGAGGCGGCGCCGTTGATCTCCAGTGCCCGGTCCAGGTCCGCGGCCACCAGCTCCAGGACCTCCTCGTCCAAGTCCTCCTCGTCCTGCATGAACACGTATGCCCGGGCGTAGTAGGGCTCCCACGCCGAACCGTCCTCGATGATCGCCTCGGTGAAGGACTGCATGGCCAGGACCGGGTCGCCCGAGTCGAGGGCCGCCAGACCTTCCTCGTACGCTTCGCTCGACTCGCTCATGCCGCTCCCCAACCCGCCGGCTCCGTGGGCCAGACGACGAACCTCGGGCCCTGTTCCCTGCCTTCGGACATCCTGAAGTGTGCTGCGCCGCCGAGTCCGGGCGGATCGGCGGACAGGCTGTGAAGTCGGGCTCCTGCCGCGATCTCCAGGAGCCCGACGCGCTCGCGGGGAAGCGCGCCGACCAGCAGCTCGTCGAAGCCCCGGACCGCACCGAGCGCGGCGGCGGTCGGCTCGACGGCCGAGGCGACCAGCGCGTGCCGCCCCGGCCGGACCAGCGCTGCCGGCAGGTCCGCCTCCACCGCCGCGTCGACCAGCACGCAGACGCCGGGCGGACTGCCGAACCGCTGTGCGTCGCCGCGCCCCCACAGCCGGGACGGCCGAGGGCGGTCGCCGCCGCTGCCGCTCCCCGCCGGGGACGACGGTTCGGGAGAGGGCGCGCGCTCCTCCGCGGCCTTGGCCGCTTCGATGATCTCCCTGTCCAGTGCTTCCTCGCGGCGCTTGAAGGCGAGCGGAGTGGACATGAAGTCCTCGTCCGCGCTGCCCGGGGACGGCGGGTCCGCGGGCCGGTCGGCGTCCGCCAGCAGGGTCTCGGCGCAGAGGGCGAGCTGGAGCGTCGCGGTGAGCCGATCACCCACCGGGACCTCCAGACACGCCGCCATGCCCGCCCCCGGGACCGGCCGGGGCGGAGTCGCCCAGGCCAAGGACAAGGCCCGGGCCACGGCGCGCACCGCGAGCTCCACCCGCTCGACCAGGAACACGGCGCGGCGCAGGTCCAGTGCCCTGTCGTAGCGCAGGCCGGCGGCGCTGTCGACGGCGGCGCAGGCGAACTCGCGGACCTTCTCCGCCGAATCCCTCCACACCGACCGGGTGCTGTCCTCCAGCGCCTCGACGACCGGATCCAGGCAGGCCGCGGCGGCCGGATCCGCGCACGGCGGCAGTCCGTCGGCCAGCACCGTCCGGACCGTCGCACGCAGTGCGGCGGACCGTGCGATCTCGCCGGGCCAGGGCCGGTCGGCGCCGCGCCTGCCGGTCATGTCCAGCCGGTGCCACCGGTCGTTGACGCCCGCTTCGACCGAGCGCTCGGGCCGCACCAGCAGGACCGTCCAGCCGGCCGCGGCCAGGTGGGCTCCGACCCGGGCCGGTACCCGCCCCTCGAAGGGCGGCCCGAGGAGAAGGACCCTGCTGCCCTCCCCGACCCGCAGCGCGGCCTGTCCACCGCCGTCGGTCATCCCGATCGGTACGTCGACCCGGGGCGCGGCCGACGAGGGCCGGGGGGCGCCGCCGCGGGCCGGCGGCCGGGCCGGTCGCAGGGGGCGGCCTCCGGTCCGGTCCACGGCGCCGATCGCCACCCGCCGCGGGCGTCCGCCCAGGACCGGACCTCGGGAGTCCGGCCGGAGGGGCACCTTGGGTGTCCGGAACCAGCCGCTCTCCCGGGCGGCCCAGGCCACCTGCCGCCGCAGCGCGTTGTGGTGCGTGCCGAGCGGGACGGCACCGAGATTCCCGAGGAAGTCGGGCACGAATCCGGCGGAGTCGTTCTCCAGGAGCCAGGCCACCAGCCGGAGCCCACCGTCGAACACGGCGAACTCGCCGTCGGCGGACCGCGGGTCCAGGGTGACGTCCTTGAGGAAGCCGAGCTCCCGCGCGGCCTCCGCGAGCACCTCCTCGTCCCGGCTCAGCTCCCGCTCGCTCCGCTCCGGGACCCGGTCGGTTCCCACGGCGAGGCGGAAGCACGCGTAGGCTCCCGGCCGGTCCCCCGCGCGCTGCAGGCTGAGGCCGGCCAGGACGAGCAACTCCCGTCGATGGGTGTTCCGTACCGCGATCCCGCGGGCCGCGATGTCCAGCAGCACCTGTTCGACCACGATCCGCGGCTCGCCGAGATAGTGGAAGGCGTGGGCCAGCCAGGCGGTGAACTCCCCCTCGGCCCGGGGCAGTCCCCAGGCGATGCGCGACAGCGGCAGGGTCCGGTTCTGCCAGGGCTCCAGCGGTGCGTCACCGAGGATCGCGTTCAGGCGCCTGAGGTCGGCGTCGGCGTCCCGGGGGCCGATCGGCCAGGGCGAGGCCTGCCGCGGGGGCGGTTCGCCCTCCGCGCAGATGCGCGCTTCGAGCCGGACCAGCGCGGCGATGTCCTCCCACGCCACCGCTCCGTCCGTCCTGAGTTCACGGGCGTGCCGGGCGCACCTCAGCGCGAGCCCCGGCGACCCGCACGCGTACCAGGCGTCCGCGAGCGACCGCCACCACGCCAGGTCCGTCCGGCGGTCGTCCTCCAGCACCCGCTCCAGCGTGGGCAGGTGCGCGGCGAGGTCGGGGTGCGACGGCTCCACGCCCTGCGCGGACGCGGTCGGCGCGGGCGGAGCGGCCCAGCCCATGGTGTCGGTGAACGCCTCCGCGAGCCGGCCGAGGCGGGCCCCGGCCGGTTCCCCGGTGCGCGGGTCAGCCACGGTGGAGGACCCCTTCGGTCTGCAGGTAGACCTTTCCGGAGCCGTCGCCGCTCAGCCCGGTGATGCGGTCCTCCTCGTCCTCGCACACGACGTGGTGGACCAGTTCGAGGGTGTGGAGATCGAAGAGGCACAGTTCGCGCGCTCCCCCGTCGTCGAACAGCACGTGCCATCCCAGACCGCTGACAGCGGCCTGGACGACCGGCTTCCCGTTCCACGGCCGTGGGAGCTCGGCGGCGGCCGAGGGGGCCCAGCCGTCCTCCACCGCCTTCCAGGTCCGCAGCGTCCCCTCCTCGTTCGCGAGGAGCACGGGGGGCGCGAGCGGGCCTCCCAAGCCGTTGTCGCCGACGAAGACGCTTCCGCGGCCGGGCAGCGGCCCGGACGCGCGAGCGGCGAGGAGGATCTTTCCCTCGGACCCGACGGTGCACTCGTACCGGTACCAGGTCGTGGCGGAGCGCAGCCAGAGCCCGCCCTCGACCGCCACGATCTGCTCCGGGGCGCCGTCCGTGTCGGGCAGGTCGGCACCGCTCACCTCGAAGCTGAGGTCGCCCTTGCGCAGGGCGGCGGTGTCGATGACGGGGAACCGGATCAGGCCCGACCCGGTCAGCACCCAGACGTGGCCGTCCGGCGCGTGGGCGACACAGACCGGGGGCGACTCGGCGCGCACCGAGAAGGTGAAGAGCGAGGTCAGGTCCAGTCGTTGCAGCTTGTGCTTGTCGAGGGAGTAGGCGCAGTAGTCCGTGCCACCGATCGAGATCAGGCCGCGCAGCCCGGGCGCCCTGGCGAGCGGTGTCAGGACGTCCGACGGCCGCCTGAACCGGGCCAGTCGGCGCTCGAACTCCTCCAGGTCCGTGACGGCCCGGGGATCGGCGGACACCGCCTTCGCCGCGCGGACCAGGAACCGCACCGTCGCCAGGCCGGATTCCTCCGCCCGGTCCTCGGCGAGCTCGTGGAACAGGCGGGCGACCGCGCCGTCCGCCGGCATGCCGAGTAGGGGCAGCAGGTCCGCGAGCGCGGGCGGGCCGTCCTGCTGCTCCCGCAGTCCGCAGGAGGCCAGGTACCTCTTCTGCGCCGACGCCGGATCGCCTCCCGTGGCGACCGCGAGCTCGTAGTCGCTGATCTCGACGAGCTCCGCGCCGCGCATCCGCCAGAACCCGGCCGACCGGCCGCGCGAGCCGATCGAGGCCACGCAGGAGACGTACCACGGTTCGGGGAAGTGGTCCTGGTGCAGACGGTGGTCCAGGTCCGACATGAAGGGGTCGCCGAAGGTGTGCGAGTGGTACCAGCCGACCACGTACTGGTCCGGCCGCTTCTCCAGCCGTTCGAAGATCGCCCGGATGGACCGCTGGTCGAACTCGAAGTGCGAGGCGCTGCTGTCCCGGCTGGGCATCGCGACATAGTCGTCGACCTCGACCAGGTAGCGGTCGCCGGTGCGGTAGTGCCGCCCCACCAGGACGCCCCCGATCTCCTTGGTCGGGCTGGCACCGGCCTGCATGCGGATGCCGTTGAGCATCCGCTCGCGCACCACCAGGCGCAGGCCCGGCCCGGCCTCCAGGAACCGGGCCAGCGGCGGTGGGTTGTCCTGCGGCAGCTCCCGCCGCACCGGTGAGATCGTGAAGCCCGACTCGTCGACGCTCATCGGGCATCGGCCGCCTGGCCGGCCCGGGCCTGCCGGGTCATGACGAGCGTGTGGTGCGGCTGCACCCCGGCGCCGGCCAGTGTCTCGGTCTCGTTGAGGAAGCGGTCGCCCTCGCGCCACAGCAGCCGGTAGGGCACGCGCCTGCCGTTGTCGTCCTGCTCCCGGAAGGGCATGCCGGGGGTGGCGATCAGCTTGACGATGATCGACTGGACGAGCACGGTGTCGGGCAGTTCGAGGTCCCACTGTTCGGTGACCATCGTGGTGGCGAGGACGACGGGGATCGGGTTCTGCGCGGTCATGGCTGGCACCTCACGGGGTGTCCGGTGAGTCCGGGAATCGGTTGGGGGTGATGTCGAAATCGAGGTCCGCGTCGGCCAGGGACAGGGGCTGGGCCCAGGCCGGAGGCCGGTTCTCCCCGATCACCTCGTCGAGTTTCTTGCGCAGCGAGGGGTTGGTCGCGACCGCGGCGATCTCCGTTCCGGCCAACGTGCTGTAGCGGCAGACGGCGGTGAGGCAGAGCAGGAACTCCTCCAGGGACAGGCTTCCCGCCGGGATCTCGGCCTGCACCACGACGCAGTCGCCGATCAGCACGAACCGGGCGCGGTAGCTCAGCACGTTCCACTGCGAGACGAGTTGGAGGACGGACTCGCGTTGCGCGTGGTCGAGGCTCCGCTGCAGCAGCGCGCGCACGACGATCCAGTGCCGGCCGAGGACGACCTCGATGCCGACGGCGTAGAAGTAGGCCGGAACCGGGCAGCGGTAGGAGGTGACCACCTGGTTCGGGCCGGTCACCTTGTACGACCACTCGATGGCGTCGAAGTACCCGGAGATGGTGTCAGTCGTCGTCACGGTCCCCCGCCGCGTCCGGCCCGGCGCTGGTCCGGGCGGTGATCTCGAAGTCCAGGTCCCTGAGCGGCCGGGTGTCCACCGGGATGCCGGGATTCTCCTCGTCGAGCCTGACCACGAGCCAGAGGCTCGCCTTCACGTCCAGCGGATCGTAGATGTTGAAGGACTTGTACTGGATCAGATTGCAGATCTCCACGCAGAACTCGGCGACCGAGATCCCCGGGTACCAGATGTCCCCGGTGCAGATGTGCGGAGGTTTGAAGTTCGGGTGGAAGATCGGCGTTCGCCACACCACGGTCGGGGGGAACTTGGGAAAGCCCGCGCCCAGGGTGATGTCGAACTCGTGCCGGTCGGTCTCGTCCACCCGGTCGTTCCACCGCATCAGCCCGCGGCAGGTCAGGGTGACGCTGTACTGGGTGGGCGGCACACCCGTGCTGGTGAAGCTCAGCATCGAGCTGGAGGCGGCGAGGCTCTTCATCTCCTCGAACTCGCTCTGCAGCCGCCGGTCGCGCGGGCTCATCACCACGGCGAGCCTCCTTCCGGTGCGTCGGATCCCGCGGCTTCGGATCCCGCGGCGTCGGGCAGCGGTCCGCGGGTTCCCGACAGCTCGAACGTCACCACGGCGCCCTCGGCCCGCAGTTCGAGCCACGTCCACGGCGGAACGCCCATCTCCGCCGGCGACAGGTCGATCCACGGCTCGCCCCCCTCCACGTGCGCGGCGAACAGCGGGATCACATCCGCGTCGCAGTGCGGACAGACCGGCGGACCGTCCGCCGCGTGGGCCCGCATCACCTGCTCGGAGCGCCCGCAGACCGGACACTCCCAGCTCAGCAGCAGCCGGGCCGGGAGCTGGAGCACGCCCTCCGGCAGGCGGGCGGAGGTGCGGCAGTGCGCGAGCACCTTCCGCCAGCTGTCCCCGGCGTCGGGCCCGGCGGCCGCGTCCGGCGCGGCCGGCTCCCGGTGCAGGACGCAGTCGGGATCGATCGGCAGCGCGTGGTTCCAGAACCGGCCGTTGGCCATGTCGATCCGGAGCTCGCGGCCGAGCGCCGACCGCTGGTCGTGCCGGTCCCGGTGCAGGTACTTCAGCGCCTCCTGCACCATCAGCGCCGCGACGGCCGAGGTGAGCGTCGGCGTGGTCGGGACCCCGCCCTCGGCGAGCGCGCGCCGCTCGTAGGCCAGGCAGGACTGACGGAGCGCCAGCTCCTCGACGTCGGCCGAGCTGAGGCCGCAGGCGAAGCAGGGCTGCGGCGCGTCGGCCGTGTCGGGGCCGAAGAGCTGGACCGTGCCCTCCCACGTGGTGAGCCCGCCGTCGATCATGAGTCGGCCGGCCTGCCGGGCGAGCTGGCTCAACGCGACCCGCCCGCCCAGGTTGTCCAGGCAGCCGAAGACCACGTCCGACCGCTGGACGAGCCCGGCCCCGAGCAGCAGGCGCAGGTCCCCGTCGAGCCCGAGGACCCGGCAGTCCGGATTGAGCCGCCCCGCGGCCGCGGCGAGGGCCGGAGCCTTGGGCCTGCCGACGTCGGCCTGCCCGAAGAACACCGACCTGCTCAGGTTGCTCTCCTCGACGGTGTCGAAGTCGACGACCACGACCTCCCCCCACCCGAGCATCACGAGGTTCTTGACCACCTCGTTGCCCAGGGCCCCCGCGCCGGCGACGACACAGCGCGCTCCGCGGACCCGGGCGGCGTCCCACCACTCGATCTGTTCCAACCGCTCATACCGGCCGGGCGCCACGATCGGTCACCCCCTTGTCCGGCTCCGACGGGCTGTATGAACAACCGCGGGAATAGCACCGGTCCCGATCAAGGAATTTCCAGCAGTCGTCGCAATACGCACCACCGCAGAGCGGACACTGCACGACGCCGCCTCCCGCGGTCAGCCGCGTCCGGCACTGCTGGCATTTCGACCCGACCAACCGCGAGCCCGCGGCGAGAATGACACGCTGAACCTCATGGAATACGACCGTGTGACCCGCGAAATAGAGTTCGTCGCCATGGTGCAGCACCGCGAGGAAAACCGGCTTCACGGACCCCCGGACGACTTCCAGCCGCACCGGGAGAACGACCGAGGCGCCGGACTCGGTCCGCCCCAGCCAGACCCCGGATTCCTGGGCCGTCGGCGGATTGTTCTGTGCATGCTGGAGCGAGTCGCTCCGAAGAAAAACGTAATGCCCTCGATCGGGAAAAGGCACGACCCACTCACCGAAATCCAGACGTGGAATCGGAAGGGAGTCCCTGTCCATGCCGCCCCCTCACCCTCGGTGCCGGACGGGACCCGGTCAGGCTAGCACCCTGCCCCATGAAAATGACCAGGCACGGAGAAAATACGATCGCTTCGACAGACATACCGGGGCCCGTGGAACATCGCTGCCCCGGTGCGGGAGTCGTTCTCCCATACCGGGGCAGCGATGCTCCACGGGACCGTCACGCGCGAGCGGCGCCGGCACCGGCTCTCTCGTCGAGGGGAATGATGCGGCTCTCGGCCGTGCCGATGAGCGGGGTCTCGGAGTACACGTCAAGTTGCCCGGTCATGGGCCCGATCCCGATCCGGTGCACGGTGGTGATGCCGATGGTGCTCACCGTCGCGCTGTGCCCGTTCAGGTTGACCGACGGCACCAGCAGGGAGAACGACGTCGATCCGCGGTCGATGCTCGTCTCGATCGTCACGCTCACCACCCGGCCGAGCGCGCTCTCGACCACGCTCACCTCGTCACCGCGGAAGACGTGGGACCTCGTCGGGTCGGCGTACTCGAAGGAGCTCAGGCCGCCCGCTCCGAGCGGCATCCAGACGACGTGGATCGGGGCGTGGTGCCCGTGGGAGGAGTGGAACTGGTAGTAGTCCGGCTCGGTCACGGCTTCTCCGTCTCGGTTGGCGATCCCCCCACCTGACACCCCAGCCTCCGCCGGGTCCGCCGCCGGTCCCCCGAGGGCGCGCGCGCTTGGACCGAACGTGCGACACGGGCTCGTCCGAAGGCAGGCAGCGGTCCCCGCCGGCCGGCGTCGGTGCCTCAGGGCCGAGCGGTGTCGACGAGGGTGTCGAAGACCAGCCCGCTGGAGCCCTCGCCGCGACCGACGCCCCGTCGGGCGCCGAGCCAGACGGAGACGCTGCCGTCGTACCAGCGGGTGCGGTGGTAGGCGAGGGCGAGCGTGGTTCCGGTCGGAGGCACCTCCTCCTCGTTGACGAAGTAGGGGTTTCCCGCGTCGATGCCCTCCCTGAGCAGACTGGTGTGCGGCCGGACCGGTTTGCCGTCGATCACGCTGGGCATGGCGGCGCGCTGCAACCGGATGGCCCGGTCGCCGCCGGGGACGTGCACCGCGAGGAAGGGCACCCAGTTCTCGGGGACGACGCTCATCGCCTGGTAGCCGATCGGCGCGCGGGGAGCGTCGGCGGCCGGGGCGGGCACGAAGCGCCGGCGGTGCTGGAGGATCTGCGCCACGACCTCGCTGCCCCGGCGGGCCTCGCCGGTGGGCAGCGGGACGGTCTTCTCCACGCCCCAGACCATGTTGGCGTTCTCGTCGCGGATCAGCGCGATCTCTTCCAACGGCGCCCCCTCGGCCACCTTCGGTACGGTCGGGGGGAGGAAGAGGCTCAGGTCGGCGGGAACGTCGGCGGTGCCGATCGTGTCCAGGGTGTACATCGACCAGCGCTGCCAGTCCTCGTCCTGGCCCGCCCCCGCCGGGCTGATCCACTGCCGCTGCCCGAACACGTCGGTGACCGCCAGTCCCCGGATCGACGCGAGCACTCCGGCCGGGAGGTCGCAGGGCAGCTGGTACCAGTCGTTGCTGTAGACGAGCGCGAATTCGAGGAAGACGAGCTTCGCCAGGTCGGTGCTGTCCGGCTGGACACCGGCGAAGTTGGTACGGCCGTCCTCCACCGCCCACCAGCGGGGCAGGGGCATGCCCGAGTACCGGACCGGCGCCGGGAACACGGTGCGGTTGAGGGGCGCCGGCGGCGGAGCCGTCCCGCCGAGCGGGGCACCCGGGTCGACGGAGAACGCGTGCCAGTCCAGGTGGCCACCGGGGAACTCCTGTGCGGTCAGGACCTTCTCGGTGCCGGTCGGAGCGGCGGAGATCGAGAACCGGTGTTCGAGCCTGGTGGCGTCCCAGGTCGCGTCGCCGCCGGGCTGGTCGAACAGGTCGTCGAACCAGGCGACAAGACGGACACCCAGGCCGTCCAGTTGCGCACGTGCCGGCCCCGAGGCGGAGATGCCGTCCGAGGCCTTGCCGTTGTCCACCTTGATGTGCCGGTAGAGCGCGTACCCGTCCATCCGGCGGCCGGCGACCGCCTGCAGGGTGGACCACACCTGAGGGTCGGACGTGCGCGGGGTGTCGGCGTCCACTCCCGGATCGGGCAGGGCGATCGGGTACTTGGCGATGTAGGTCTTGCGCAGCTGCTTGAGGCCGAGCTGCGGGCCGAGGAGCTTCATCCAGCGCCGTCCGATGGCCAGGCGCAGGTCGAAGGAGATCGGATCCGGGCCGAACGCGAACGGCAGGGCCCGGCGCTCGGCCACCACCTCCAGCGGCCGGTCGGTGGGCAGGGCCTCGGCCGCACCGGACCCCGGCCGGAACCTGGACGGCACGGAGGTGGCCACCGAGTAGGTCGCGGTGACGGGCGACCCGGCGTCGGTGCCCCGGAACTCACCGAGCTGCCATTGGCGCGTCAGCATCCAGAGCGGGTCGCGGACCTCCGCACGCAGCGCACGCTCGAACGACGTGGTGCGCGGGCGGCCCTCCAGGCGGTTCCAGAGTCCGACGGTGGGGAACAGCCGCTGGTCGAGCGCGGCGCGGAGGTCCTCGATACGGGTGGGCTCAGGCATCGGCTTTTCCTCGCAGGTTGGCGGTTGCGAGATCGGTGCTGATCGTGATCGGCCGCCGGGTCGCCGACATCACCGTCGCGGGCAGGAGTTGTGCGTAGGCGGTGGTGTCCAGGTGCGCGGGCTCGACGGCGCGGGTCTTCGCCAGGTCGAGGGTCTCGCCGACGGCGCCGAGCAGGTCGTCGGCGCTCCAGTTGCCCGTCCGCTGCGGTGGGGTGACGAGGAGCATGGCCTGCGGCGGCTCCGCGTCCGGGCCGTTGTAGTGGAACGCGATCCCGGTGGTCTCCTGCTGGGCCGGGACGACTTCGGTCCATTCGTCGAGCAGCAGCCCGCAGTGCCGGTTGACGCCCAGCAGCGGCTCGGGAGCGTAGTGGGCGGTGAAGAGCACCCGGTCCTCGGTGATCCGGGTGCCCGCCGCGAACTCCATGCCCAGCCAGTGGTCGTTCGGGCGGTAGGGCAGCTGGACGGGCACCAGCTCGGGTTCCTGCCATCCGAGGAGGTCGCCGAGCAGCCCGCCCGGACCGCGCAGGGCGTCGGCGACGAACACGGCCTGTTCCCACAACCGCGGCTTCTCGCGCACCCGGGCGATGCCGTGCACCCAGTCGTCGACCGGAAAGTCGCGCCGGAAGTCCTGGACCAGATGGCTCAGCAGCTGGTCCTTGTCGATGCGGGCCTTCTTCCAGTCCGTCTGGAGCTGGTCCGGCGCGGTGAACTCGGGCACCACGAGGAAGTCGCGGCCGAGCATCGCCTGCAGCGCGTCGGTCGCGGCCCGCACCCGGTCGGGGGCGGTCAGGGCCTGGTCGTACGCGGCCAGGGCCTTGTCGGCTGCGGCGAGCCTGCTGGTCACCTCGGTGAGCAGGGAACCGGCCCGGTCCAGCAGATCCCTGGCGAAGCCGACGATCCGGTCCTGGAAGGGCGTCAGGTCGAGGCCCGCCGGGTCGAACGCGCTCAGCGGCAGGAGAGCGGCCACGTCCGCGAGCAGCGCGCTGAGCGTGGTGTCCGTCGTCCTGGCGACGGCGCGCAGCGCCAGGAGGCGCGAGTTGAAGGCGGCGCGCTCCCCGCCGACGATCGCGCGCAGCTGCCCGGGCTGGGCGGGACGAGGGGTGGTGGGCTTGGTGGTGAGCCGCCATTCCGCCTGCTGGAGCAGCCCGAACCGCCGGTCGACCGTGGCCGAGGAGGGGAGCTGGTCGTACGCGGCGATCAGGGCGTCGGCGGCCGCCAGCGAGGCGGCCATGCGGTCCGCGGTCGCCGCGACGGCCGTCAGCACGTCGCCGAACACGGCTCCGCGCCACAGGACCGCCTCGCCCCAGCCGCTGCGCGGCATGCCGAAGCCCCCTGCCGTCCGGGCCAGGTTCGCGTAGCCGGTCAGGAAGGTGTCGATGCCCGTGACGAGGGCGGCCCGGTCGGGCTTGGCGGGCGCGTCGGGAAAACGGGGGGCCAGCGAGGCGACATAGGAAGCGGTGTCCTGGCGCAGCTGGTCGAGGACGGCGCGAACCGCCGCCGGCCGGCCCCGGTCCAGGGTGACGGCGTCGTCCGTGGTCCGGTCGACCGGCTGTCCGGCGGCGCCCGGGACCAGGTCCGTCGGCCGCAGCGGACGTGACCGGGTCAGCAGCGAGCGCAGTGCGCCGACCAGGGGCGACACCTCGAAGAAGGTCAGTTTGCCGGTGATCCGCTCGGTGTGGCGGATCACCAGCTTCGCATCGGGTCGTGGCCGCTCCTGGGCCACGACCACGGCGACGATCCGGTCGTCCAGGTCGGTGAGCGCCGCGTCGTCCGTCGGCTGGACGCCCCACAGCATGTCGAGGGGCTGGAGCCCGAGGTCGGCCTGGGTGACCACCCGGAGGCGGTGGGCCCCGGTGACCGGGTCCTGCCATTCCACGGTGGTGGCCACGTCCGTCGCGGACGGCAGCATCGTGGGCAGCCAGGCGTTGACCGCCGGCTCCCCCAGCGCCCGTGGAGCGGTGCCGGGGAGCACCACCGGACCGAGCCCGTGGCTCAGGCCGGGAGTGAACATCAGGCCCAGCCGGTGGGTGAGGGTGACGCCGCTGCGCGGGGTGCGGACCACGGCCGGATCGGGCGGGAAGCCCTCCTTGGCGTAGGCGTCGAGGGTCGCCGACGCCCGTTCGGGGTTTCCCCGGAGCGTCTGGTGGGTGGCTTCGGCGACGGCGAGGTCGGACACCGCGTCATGGAGGTCGAGCAGGTGCTGCACTTCGGCGTTCATCGCCTGCTGCTCGGGGTCGGTCGCGGTGGGCAGGTTCGCGACGCCGAAGGGGTACTCGGGGTGGGCGGGTTCCCGGGTCGCGGCGCGGACGAGCGCCAGTCCGTCGACGACGTTCCGTGCCTCGACCAGTTCGACCGGAGTGCCCGGCGCGGCGGTCGAGAGCTTTCCGGAGCGCAGCGGGAACGCCCCGCGCAGCGCCGGCAGGAACTTGTCCAGTTCGACCTCGGGGTGCCCCTCGTGCAGGCCCCGTTCGAACCGGTAGCCCAGCATCGCGCCCAGCGACTGGCCCTGCCGGAGCCCGTCCAGCAGGGTGAGCGCGACCCGGACGCGGTCGGAGCTGAGGTTGACGGCGAAGCAGCCGGGGTTCCCGGGCGAGCCGTTGGCGAGGTAGCCGGCCCGCAGGACGGCCGCGGTGGTCGCCTGGGCGGGCGACGGAGCGTGCACGTAACCGCCGTTCCCGGGATCCTGCAGCAGCGGGCTGGACCCGCTCGGGGTGAACAGCGCGCCGAGACTGCCCGTCAGGTGGACGGGGGTGAGGGCCGCGGTGGCGGGTCTGACCTCCTCCAGCCATCCGTAGGCACCGAGGTGCAGCCCGGGACGGGCCGGGGAGGTGCCGTCGGCTCCGTACCGCAGTTCGGCCAGGCGTTCGTTGACCAGGCCGAGCCGCCAGGCGTCCAGCCGGTAGGTCGCGCAGTCCAGGTGCTCGGCCAGCACGCGTTCCAGCCGGGCGGTGGGCACGTCGGCGAGCAGCCGGAGGGCGGCGGTCTGCTCGGCCAGCTGCCGGGCCGCGGGATGGGTGGCCAGCACATCCGGAATGAAGTCGACGACGAGCTTCGACGGGTCATGGGTGATGGCGGGGTCGGGAGCGTACAGCTTCCGGTACCGGCTCTCGCTGGGCTGGGGCGGCTGGGTGTCGCGGATGTGGATGAACAGCGGGTCGGCGGCCGACAGCGTCTCGCCCGCCGCGGCGGCCAGCCCGCGCGCGGTCTGCTCCCAGCCGAGCAGCACCGCGTGCCGCAGCAGCAGGTAGAGCACGGCCGCCGGGGGCCGGTCGTCGGTGAAGCCCTTCTCCAGACGGACGGCCTCCAGGTCGCGCGCCGCGTTGTCGGCGAGCCACTGCAGGTAGTTGCGCCCGTCGGGCACGTACGACCGGATCGTCCTGCTCTCGGACAGCGGCTGGTCGTCGACGAGGGGACCGAGCAGCGGGTACTGCTCCTCGGTGAACAGGCGGCGGACGATGGCCGGGTCGACGGCGGGCTGTCCGGGCGGGGCCAGCCGGTGCAGGAGGGCGAGGATCGGCTGCGGCATGCCGAGCCGGTCCAGCGCCGGCAGCACCCGCGGGCCGTTGCTGCCGAGGTTCTCGCGGTTGTAGATGTCCTCGACGCTCTGCGCGTAGCGCTGGTGGTACTCGGCCGAGGTGGGGTGCAGGGCGAGGATGTCCAGCAGCAGCTGGTGCGGATCGGCCGCCGGTGTCCCGGGCGGGGTGTGCTTGCCCAGGTACGACACCTGGGCGGCGGCGTTCCTCCAGTCGACGGCGGCCGCGGACAGCAGGGCGCCCAGCGCCCGGCGGTGGGTGGCGGTCTGGGGCCAGGTCAGCCGGGAGAAGACGGTCGTCGGCAGGATGCCGTACGGCTGGCGTCCGATCCTGACCGCGGGAATCGGGCCGCGTCCGGAGACGTAGCGGACGAAGAAGTCCCGGGTGTCGCTCACCGTACGGTCCGGAACCGTCGGATACAGCATGGTCTGCAGATAGGAACCCCAGGTGGCGGGCCACAGCGCGAGGTTCGCGGCCCGGGCCTCGCGCTGGTCGGTGCCGTCCGCACCCGCCACGCCGGTCATCACGGCGGGGTCGAGGCCGAGGAGTTCGGCGAACCACCGGCCGTCCGTCCTGGTCGTCCAGTCGTCGGCCGCCGCCGCGGCCGTGGGGGCGGACGCGGCACGCAGCACCGCGGCGGACACCGCGCGCGGGTCCTGTCCCGCGGGTGTCTCCTCGCTGTTGTTGGTCGGGGTGCCCTGCGGCAGCAGACTGAAGCCGGCCTGGCTGCGCAGCTGGCGCGTCAGCAGGTCGGCGAAGTCGGTGGCGGTCTGTCCGGCGGTGCTGTTCACCCGCAGACCGAGGACGACGAGCCGTTCGACGCCGCCCCGGAAGCTGTCCTGCAGCGGCACCCGCACCGCCATGCCGACGCCGACCGCCGTGTCGAAGTCGGTCAGCCAGCGCAGCGCGGCGGGGACGGTCAGCACCCCGGTCTGCTCGTCGACCTTCGGCTTGTCGGCGGAGCCGGGGTCCGGTCCGACGTCCAGCGTGGCCGGCACCGGCGCACCGGTGACGGAGAACACCTGGGCGGCGCCGACGTACCCGGTCACGGTGAACCGGTCGGGCAGCAGCCGGGCCCGGGGGGCCTGGGTCCAGGAACGCGACGACACGTCCGTGGCGGCGGGAGGCGGCAGTACGAGGAAGGCCACCAGGACGCTGTTCCCGGTCGCCGTCGACGCGCCGTCGATGCCGACCGGCCGGCTGGCGCGGACGGCGTCCGCGCGGGCGGCTCCCACCGCCGCCAGCAGCGCCGCGTCGGCCGCGGCGATCTTGGCCCGGTCCCCGTGGGCCTGCCACACGGCGGTCCAGTACGTGGTGGTGGGCTGCCGGTCGGCCGCCGCCACGGGCTGCGGGGTGACGAGCACCAGAACGGCGGTGCCGGGGTCCACGCCGGTGGGCTGTTCGGTCGGGTTGGCGGGGCGCCGGTTCTGCAGCAGCCAGTTCGCCCGCCCCGCCGGCACCCTCGCCGTCAGCTCCTGCCACGCGGCCTGTTCGGCGGGCGCGTTGCCGCCGGCCCGCCACAGCGCGGTCCAGTAGGCGTCGACCGCGCCGATCTCCGCCTGGGTGGGCAGGGGCTCGAAGGACTCCACCGACCATTCGTCGGGGAAGATCCGGACGAGCAGCTCGGCGGCGGTGAAGCGGGTCTCGATGCGCACCGGTCCGAGCAGGACCGGGAAGTCGTCGCTGAGCGGCAGGGCCGCGGTCGGGTGGAGGGTGGTCACGGCAGCATCTCCTGTGCGTGCACGGCCATCAGGACCGGTGCCCGGAAGAGGACGTAGGCGATGTCGGCGGAGCTCAGTCCCGCGTGCCACAGCGGCAGGGACAGGTCCTCGGTGTGCTGGTCGTGCTTCTCGGGGTCGTCCTCCGGGTGGGCGAACTCGCGCAGGACGACGGGCACGGTGCTCCCGTCGAGCCGGACGAACCCGGTGGACGCGGGGTCGATGTCCGGCCAGGAGAGGTCGTTCCAGACCTCGACCCGGGGCGGGGTCGCGTCGGGTTCGACGTCCGCGCCGAACCGGGGCTCCCCCGGTCGTTCCTTGATGACGAAGAACCAGCCCGCGCTGCCGGGTGGTTCGGCTCCCTTGGCCTCCGTGGCGGTGAGGTCGAAGCCGAGCAGGTAGATGTCCGGCTCGATCTTCGCCTCGTACAGCGGAAGCCGGATCTCGTCGTGCGAGGGGTTCGCCTCGTCGACCAGGTCGACGGGCAGGCGTTCCTTCCGGGGGTCGGGCTGTCCGTCGGTGAGTTCCCAGCGGGCGCGGTGGGCGTAGATCGCCGCGTTGGGGTACTTCTTCAGCAGCTCGCCGCGGATGACCAGCACCAGCTCGTTCGCCTGGACGCCCGTCTCGCGGTTGTTGTGCTCGCCGAGCTTGGACTCCTGCGTCCAGGTGGCGACCGGCGGGACGTCGTACAGCCGTTCGCGCCGTTCGCCGGCGCTCTCGCCCGGCAGGGCGGGCGCCGCGCGGACGTCCCAGAACTGGCGGAAGGGCGTGCCCCGCTGGTCGGTGGGGTACTCGCGCCAGAGCAGCTCGTTGGCCATCTCGTGGTTGAGCCCGACCAGGTAGGCCTCGATGAACTCCTGATCCGTCTCCAGCAGGGTGATCGAGTTGGGCGGGACCAGGTTGATGTTCGGCATGAACAGGTCCACCGACATGTCGAGCAGCGCCCGGTACATCGGCATGTCCAGGACCGGGTACGCCATGGCCTCGAGGAACTGCTCGGCGAAGGGCGCCAGTCGCCCGGGCAGCCGGACGGAGCTGAGCAGGCTCCGCGGCACGGTGTCGTCCGGCCGCAGTCCGGCCAGGGTCGCCGCCGTGGTGCCGAGGACGTCCAGCGGGCGGCGTGCGCCGTCCTGGCCGCCCAACTGGGCGTCCGAGTAGCCCTGGTAGATCTCGTGCAGCGCCTGCTTGAAGGACTGCGCCTCGGGGCTGTCCGCACCGCCCGGGGAGGGGATGAAGGTGTCCCCGGGGAGCGTCAGGACGAAGTCGTGGCTCGTCGGCAGCTGGTCCACCGGGTCGGTCGGGGCCGCGGCCGCGGCGACGGCCGGGGTGGGGTGGAGCACCTGGTCGAGCCGGGTGGGCGTGATCACGGCGGCCGGCCGCACCTTGGGGGGCGCCGCCGTGACACCTCCGGTGTCCGCGTCCATCCTGACGATCAGGTCGTGCGGCGACCGGTCCGCGGTGAACGGCAGCCCGCGCACCAGCCGTGATCCGGGCCGGGCGATGCGGCGCATCGGCGCGGACACCGGGGCGGTGGAGACCCGGCTCTCCGAGAAGTGGAAGCCGACGGCGAGCTGTTCGGCCGCGCCCGCCGACCGTCCGCTCGCCGTCGCCGCCTGCTGGGTGGTCGTGACGACCCGGGAATGGGCCGGCGCGGTCAGCGTGAGCGCCCTCCCCGACGCGGGAACCGCGGTGAGGGCGGCGGCCGGGGGGTCCAGGTGCTTGTTCTGCAGCACCGTGCTCACTTCGCGGGCCAACTGTGCCGCCCGGATGCGCGCGTTGGCGGCCAGGACGTCGCCGACCTGGGCCCAGGCGGCCTGCATGAACTCCTCCTGCCGCTTCTGCACCACCTGGGCGCCGAGGCCGGCCGCCACCCGGAACCTGGGGTCGAGGTTGAGCCGGTGCACCCAGTTGCGCTGGTTGGCGGCCGGGCTGCCGTCGCGTTCGGTCAGCAGCCGGGAGGCCGGCGCGTGCCAGCGTCCGTACAGCGGCGGGGTGACCACCGGATCGGCGGCGCCGACGGGCGGCGCCGCGAGCGTGGTCGCCAGGGCTCCGTGGGCGGCGGCCGGGGTCCGGGTGAGGTAGTCGTCGGCCAGGTTGATCAGACCGGCCAGAGCCTGCTGGAACGGGTGCGGATAGTGGAATCCGAGCCGCTGGAGATCGTCCCAGGTGTCGTAGTCGTCGCTCGGACGGTCCGGCTGCCGCAACGCGCCGCCGAGCTTGAGCACGCCGCCGAGCACCGTCGGCACGGTGATGCCGGGCAGTCCGGGCCCCGCCGACCGGTGCACGTCGAGGTCCCGGCGGCCGACCCGGGGGTCCAGTTCGGGAACGGGGTCCAGCAGACGGACCAGGTACTCGAAGTCGCCCGCGCTGCCCGTGGAGAAGAACCAGCGGTGGTAGTACGGCAGCTGCCCCGGAGCCTGCTGGCCGTTGTAGCCCTTCCCCCAGCTGGGGTGGAGCGCGCCCGGTGCGGCGGCCGGGTCGAGACCGAGGCCGGCCAGGCGTCCGGTCTCGAAGGCGGGTACGAGGAAGGCGTGATAGGCGGTGTCCGGAGTCAGCCGACGTGGACACAGCAGCCGGGCGCACGCGTGGTCGGCGTTGGTGCGCAGCACCTGGGCGAGCGCGGGCAGCACACTGCCCATGTCCTCGGACACCACGGGTGAGTCGAGCGATCCGTTGACGTGGACGTGCCCCCAGGCGCCCAGCTGGTCGGACGGCGGCAGGGCGCTCGGGTTGCTCACGGCGATGTACGGCAGTGGCCGGCCGGCGGCCCTGCCGTCGGTGAACTCGGCGCCGTCGGTGGAGCGGGAGTCCGGCCCCGCGGCGAGCACGACCAGCGCCAGCCAGGGCAGCAGCCGGCGTGTGGTGGCGTCGGGGGCGGCGGGGCTGTAGCGCCAGGGGAAGTCCTCGTCCTGGAACTCGATGTGCGCCAGGTAGTTGGGTTCCATGTTGGTGATCCAGGACCGCGGCTCGGTGCGCGAGACGGCGCGCGGATCGATCCCGATGACGTCGCCGGGACCGTAGATCTGCACGGTGCGCTGCACGTCACGGCTGAGCGGCCCCGCGCCGGTGCCGTCCTCCGCGGTGACCCGCAGCGCGACCGGAACGCTCGCCCGGGCGGCGGTCCCCGGGTCGGTGGTGATCCTGGTGGCGATGCCGGCCCGGAGCCAGGGCAGGAACGTGTAGGCGTTGTCCGTCACGGGCTGACCGCCGCGGCCACGTCGAAGAACTCCGCCTTGACGGTCAGCTCCTGGACAGCGGGGTCGGCCGCGGCCTGTCCGGAGCGCACGACGCCCCCGGCGACCAGCACCAGGGTGTCCGACAGCGGTGCGGCGGCGAACGCGAACCGGCCCGTGCCGAGCCCCGCCGCGGCGCTCCAGCCGCGGGTCGTCGCGTCGAAGAGGGCGGCGCTCGCAAAGCCGACGTCGTCGCCCACGCCGTCGCCGCCTCCCACCACCAGGACCTGCGTCCCCCCGAGCGGAACGGCGCGGTGCAGGGCACGACCGCCGGGCATGTCCGGTACCGCGGTCCACGTTCCGGTGTCCTGGCTGTAGAGCTCCGCCCCGGCCCGGCTGAACGGGTCGAAGGTGCCGTCGCCGGGACCGCCCGGCGCCCGTCCACCGGTGACGAGCACCGCGGCTCCCGCGGAGAGCGCGGTGGCCTGGTGCTCGGCGCGGGGGGCGAGGAGGGCGCCGGTCGGGCTCCAGGTGGCGGCGGCGGGGTCGAAGAGTTCGCAGTACGCCAGTGCGGTGTCCTCGTCACGGGCCGTGGGCAGGGTGCCGCCGGAGACCAGCACCCGGCCGTTGGCCAGCACGACGGCCGGGTGCCCGCTGCGGGCGTCGGTCATCGGCGCCGTCTCCGTCCACGTACCGGTGGCCGGGTCGAACAGCTCGGCGGAGGCCAGGGCCTTGACCGACTGGGCGGAGCGGATCGTCGTCCCGCCGGCGACGAGCACCTTGTCGCCCACGAGGGCGGCGCTGTGTCCCCAGCGCGCGGTGTGCATGCTCCCGGTGCTGGTCCAGGTGCCGGCGACGGGGTCGTAGATCTCCGCCGCGGCCAGGCCCGGCGCCGGGAACTGGGCCGTTCCGCTGATGCCTCCCGCGACCAGCACCTTGCCGTCGGACAGCCGGGTCGCGGTGTGCAGCCGACGGGGTGTCTGCAGACTTCCGGTGGCGGTCCAGGCCTTGGTGGTGTGGTCGTAGACGGCGGCCCGGGCGAGCGCCGCGGCCGATCCGTCGGAGCCGCCCATGACGAGGACCTTCGTGCCGGTCAGCACGATCGCGTTGTCATGTCGGCCGTACCAGCCTGCGGCCGCGGGCAGGTCGCCGGTGGCCGTCCACTTCCCGGTCGCCGCCGCGAGGGTACTGGTCATGGGCGCGAACCCCTTCGTCGTCGATGCGTGCCTGTCGATGCGTTCCGGTCGATGCGTTCCGGTCGATGCGTTCCGGTCGCCGTGTTCCGGTCGATGCGTTCACGGGGTGAAGATCTCGGCGGTGTCCGTCAGGACATCCGCGCCGCCGGGTGCCGCCGTGCCGGCGAGGACGCGGCCACCGGTGGTGAGGACCCGTCCGTCGGAGAGCGCCAGGGCGGTGAAGTCCCAGCGGCCGGCGGCCAGTCCGCCGGTCGGGGACCAGGTGTCCGCGGCGGGGTCGTAGGTGACGGTGCCGCGGAATCCCGCGTGGTCGCCCGGTGCGCCGGTCCCGCCGAGGACGAGCACCTTGCCGGTGGACAGCAGGACGGCCCGGTGCCGGCTGCGCCCGCCGGGCATGGGCGAGACGGTGGTCCACTGGCCGGTGGTGGGGTCGTAGAGCTCGGCGGTGGCCAGGCTGCCGGCGCGGTACCGGCCGTGGGGACGGCCGGTGGGGGTGTCACCGCCGGTGACCAGGACCCGGCCGTCGGGCAGCAGGGTCGCCTGGTGGCCGACGCGTGCGGTGGTGAGGCTGCCCGTGGGCTTCCAGGTGCCGGCGGCGGGATCGTACAGCTCGCAGTAGGCGAGGGCCGCGGGCCCGCGGCCGGTGGACACCGTGCCCCCGACGACCAGGACGGAGCCGTTCCTCAGTGCCACCGCCCGGTGCCCGGTGCGGGCGTCCGTCATCGGCCCGGCGGCGCTCCAGGTGCCGGCGGTGGGGTCGAACAGCTCGGCGGAGGCCAGGGCGACGGGTTCCGCTCCACGGGCACCGGTGCCGCCCGCGGCCAGGACGCGCCCGGAGGCGAGGGCCGTGACGGAGTGCCCGTACCGAGCGGTCGTCATGGCCCCGGGGAGCGTCGACCAGGTCCCGGCGACGGGGTCGTAGCCCTCGGCGGACTTCAGGGCCGCGCCGTCCGGGCCGATCCCGCCGACGGCCAGGACGCCGCCGCTGCCCAGCCGGACCAGGCCGTGCCGCCGACGGCCGGTGCGCAGCCGGTCCGCCTGGGTCCAGGTGCCGCTGACCGGGTCGAACAGGAGGCTGTCGGTCCGAGCGCCCCCGGTCTCGTCCGTGCCGCCGGCCAGCAGGACCCGGCCCGTCGCCAGCAGGACGGCGGTGTCCGTGCCCGTGTCGGCCGCGAGGGCCGTCGGGACGTTCGCCGCGCCGGTCCATCCGCCGGGGGTGGCCGGAGTGCCCACCGTCTCCGACTGGGGGATGACGTGCAGGGTGCCCTGGCGGCGCGGGTCGGCGTCCTCCATCGCGGCGAGCGCGTCGGTCGCGGCGGCCTGGCTGAGGAAACTGGCCGGGGCGTCGGCGAAGGCGGGCGTGCCGGGCGAGAACGCCGTCCGGTTGTTGCGCCGGTACGCGACGGCGTAGCGCGGCCCGGTCACCCGCAGGACGTCGTCGGCGAACGGCTGGCGCAGGGTGGCCTCGTGCTGGGAGAGCGCGGAGCGGCCGGTGCTGCTGCCGCCGAGGAGCTGCTGGAACACGGCCGGGCTGGCCGCGTACAGCCGCTTGGCCGCCGCCGGCGCGGGCGGGTCCGGGATGCGTGTCCGGCCCTCGGCCCGGAGGGTCGCGGGGCGGCGCCTGCTGTCGATCACGATCATCTCGTACCGGGCGCTGCGGCGGGCGGCGCGGGCGGAGGCGAGCGTCCCCTGGAGGGGGGTCAGCTCCAGCCCGGCGTCCTGGTCCTCGTAGGCGGGGCGGCTCAGCTTCGCCGCGTCGTCCATGTCCTGGAACTGGGCCATGGCGAACCGGTCGGTGGTGGTCGAGGCCTGCGTCAGACCGCTGTCCGGGGCCGGTGCGACATTGAAGCGGTGTCCGGTGAGCGGCCGTTGGGCCCCGACCCGGTCCACGCGCACGTGCAGCGGGATCACGCGCTGCCGGATGAACAGCGTGCCGAGCGGGTGCAGGACCAGGCCCTCCGCGGCGGGCAGGGTGCGCAGATTGACCAGTGCCTGGCTGCCGCCGCTGGGCAGCTCGGTCCGCCAGCCCTCCACCTTGCCGATCTCGTCGCCGAGCAGGGCGAGGGCGTCGACCGGGGGGAGCGTGGGGTTGTGGCTGTCGCCCCAGGTCAGGTCGAAGTTCGCGGAGATCTCGAAGAAGAGCAGCGAGATCGATCCGCGACCGTGGGCCCGCCAGGGCGCCGGGCCCTCCAGCTGGAACCGGAGGTGCACGCCGAAGACACCGACGCCGAAGGCCTTCAGCGTGAGGTCGGCCGCGATGTCGATGGTGAAGGCGAACGGGGAGAACCGGAACAGGGCGTCGAAGGCGAGGTGCCCCTGGAGCCCGAAGTCGTCGAAGCCCAGGACGAGTTCCGCCTGGGCTCCGAACTGCACGCTGTTGCTGGTGACCGCGAAGTAGCCGCTGACCCGGATGAGGGCGGTGGGCGTGTGGATGATGTCGACCGCGATGCGCGGCGGGACCGGGAAGGGCAGCGGAGGCGGTCGGAACGACGGATGGAAACCGCCGACGGACAGGACGAAGTCTCCCCCGCCCCAGCCGATGAGCAGGCCCATCCCGCCCTCGATGGTCATGATCAGGATGCGCGATTCGAACAACTGGGCGTAGAACCAGAGCCGTTGCTTGTCGAACTCGATCGCTCCGACGAAGTTGACCTGGAGGACGAGGAGGGGCAGGTCCTCGGCGGGCAGGCTGCAGCGCAGGACGCCGACGATGGCGATGTTCCCGGGGATCTCGACGATGACGCCGACGGAGACGCTGATCAGGGTGGGAGTGCCCCAGCCGATCTTCGCCATCGGCCCGACCAGGAACGTCCCCTCCTGAGGGGGGAAGAAGGCCCGCAGGTCGCTGAGGATGCGCGGCGCGTTGGCCACCACGTCCTTGGGGAACATCACCGACTCGATGGCGCCGGTGCGGACGCCCTCCGTGAGCGCGGTCAGGTTCATCCCCCGGTTCAGGCCGAGCAGCCCGCCGACCGCGAGCAGGGTGAACCCGTACCCCAGTTGCAGGCCGATGCCGCCGAACTCGGCCGTCAGCACCAGCAGCAGGGAGAAGCCCGGAGTTCCGTCGGGCATCCGGGTCGAGAGGAGTCCGATCGCCTTGACGTCGATGAACCCGGCCAGGCGCAGGGCCAGCGTCCCAGCGTACTCGTGGCGGTCCGCGTCGTAGCCCAGGAAGCCGCCGCCGCTGACGAACTGGAGGTCCAGCGCGAGGCCGACACCCGTCGGGGGCCGGAAGTCCGGGCGGATGTCGACCGGCCCCAGGTTGCCCTTGCCGAGCGGGGCGAGGACCACGGGGATGTCGGTGCCCAGGCCCTGGACGACGGCCGAGACGGGGCCGAGGCTCCCCTTCACGTCGGCGGTCAGGCCGAGGGCGAAGGTGCCGTCCTTGATGCCCAGGGTCAGGGTGAGCGCGCTGAGGTCGACCGGGCCCAGCCCGATGTGGGAGGCCAGCTGCACCTCCAGGCCGCCGCTGCCCTCGAAGCGCAGGCCGTCGGCCGCCGTGAACCGGGCACCCAGCTCGAAGGCGCTCTCGATGCGCACGTCCTTCAGCAGGGTCGCGAGGAAGCCGTCGCTGTCGTCGCCGAGGGTGATGAGGACCTTGCCGCGCTGGAGCTGGAGGCCGAGGCCGATGTCGAGGCCGCCGTCCGGCCGGGCCCGCAGCCGCACGGTGGAGTCGACCTGTTCGACCGACACCCTGCTGCCGCCGGGGAGCGACACCAGCAGCAGCGGGTCGTCCGGGTCGCGGCGGTAGCTGTGGACGACCTCCGCCGTCGCCGAGACGGTCGCACCCGGCGGGGGCTCGACCGCCGACGCACCGGGCCGCAGGACGAGGGTGGTTCCCGCCGCCACGTCCGCGTCCAGGCTGACGGTGAGCGTCCAGGCCCCGCCGGACTGTTCCAGCGTGCCCTTGGCCAGGCCGGCCGGCAGCGCGAGGGCGATGCCGTGCGGCTGGACGTCGGTGCGCGGCACGAGGACCGCGAACACCAGGTCGAGCGCCGGCGGCGTGGTGGTGGTGTCCAGGAGCGAGGGCAGCCCCGCCTGGGCGGCCAGCCGGTCGAGCACCGTGAGGATCTTCAGCCCGTCGAAGCCCGGCGTGCCCCAGTCGTACAGCGCGCCCAGCTGCGCCAGGGGGTTCTGCAGCCAGCCCCCGAGGCGCTCCAGGTGCAGGGTGTTCTCGGTGAAGAACGGCTTCTGCGGATCGAACAGGCCGGTGTTGTGGTCGGTGCGCACCAGGACACCGGAGAATTCGAGGAGCTCGTCGACGCCCTGGCCGCCCTCCAGGTGCTTGACGAGCAGCAGGTTGAACAGCCGCTCCGGCAGGTTCGGGAGGATCTGGTCGGCGCCCGGCAGGTTCAGCGCGGCCAGCGCGGACTTGAGCCCGTCGAATCCGGAGACGATCGTGTTGACCTGCCCGCCGATCTGGACGAGCTGCTGCAGGACGTCGCCCCACTTCTCCGCGGCGACGGCGACCTGCAGGGTGTCGAGCAGCTCGCCCAGGAATCCGACGGCGCCGGTGGTGGTGCCCAGGGTCGGCGCGAGGGCGGCCGCCTGCGCGTCGGTCAGCGGCAGGCCGACGTCCGCGAAGAACTCCCGGGCGCCCTGCTGGCTCAGGCCGGTCAGCGGGGACAGCAGCGTGCCGAGCTGGCCGACCAGGATCTCCAGCGTGCCGCGCCGGCCGGTCATGACCGGCCTCCCGGCCGGGCGAGCGCCGCGGGCACGTCGTGCAGGGTGTCCACCGACAGCAGCGCCCCGATCACCGGCCGCCCGTAGCGCTCCAGGTCCCGGCGGAGCGGCGGGGTGGCGTACTGGATGAGCAACGGCAGCATGCCGTCGACCAGTTGGGCACGGCTGACGCCGTTGATGCGGTCGGGAACGGGGTGCCCGGGATGCTCGGCGCCCCGCACGCAGTGGTGGTAGAAGGCGGGTCCCTGCAGGGCGTGCCAGACCGCGGCCACCTGGCGCACCGAGGTCAGCAGCCGTCGCACCTCCTTCTGGTGCTGCGGGATCTTGCCCAGCAGGAGCCGGCCGAGCACGCTGGTGCGCAGTTGCCCGCGCAGCTCCTCCGCGGTGCGTCGCCGGGCCAGTTCGGCAGCGGTCGCCGGCCCCCGCAGCAGGAGGGGCGACGGACTTCCGGCGCTGGGGACCGTGCCCGACCAGCCCTGGTCCGCCGCCGGGATCGACAGCTGGAGGAAGCTGAGAACCTTGGCGATGGGGGTGGCGATCGCGAGGTTGCCGATGCTGGCGAACTCGATGGCGCTGCGGTCGAGCTTGAAGAACTCGTCGATCGGGCCGGCACGGATGATCATGGCGATGATCATGTTGTCGTGGTTGATCACCATGCTGCCCGAGTCGCCGCCCTCGAAGGTCAGCTCCTCGCCGTTGCGATAGCTGTCGTTCAACGACTGGCCGGGAACGGGGCTCGGCCTGGGCAGGATCAGGAACTGGTTCACGTTCGCCTTCGAGCCCGCCCCGTGGTCTCTGGCGTCGGAGATCCCGACCGTGAAGACGAGCTCGTCAGGATCGTCCTGCGTGGCCTTGTGGCTGAGCATCGTGCCGAACTTCAGCCGGCCGTTGACGGCGTTGTAGATCCGCACGTACTGCTGGTCGCTCGGCAACGTACCTGTTTGAGGCCCCGGGACGATGCCGTGCCCGTCGGTGACAGCGCCCTTGAGGGGAATGGTGGTCGTCGAGCCGCCGAGGTCGACCTGCCAGGCGTTGTGGAACTTCACTCCGGGGTCGAGTCTCGCCGTCGCGCAGTCGTACTCGCTGGCATGGCCGTTCACCGCGGTTCCCATGACCCGGACCTTCGCCGGAATCCAGTTGAAGCCGCCGGTCCAGGTGCCGTCGTGGTACCCGCCCACCCATTCGTTGTTCTCGGCGGGCTGGGCCTTGACGCTCCGGTCGTAGACGGGCGTGCCGATCCGAACGCCGTTGGAACAGCACTTGCTGTACTTGGGTGTGTAGACGGCGAGGTCGTCGATGATCCTGAAGCCCGGGAACAGGACATGGGAGCAGGTCAGCAGGACGGTCTTGCCGCTGCTGTCCTGCGCGAAGCAGCCGAGGGTGCCCTCGCCCTCGTTGTGATTGGTCTCGATGCTCGCGCCGGCCGTGACGAAGGGCGCGTCGGCGGTCCGGACGCTCGCGCGGGCGGTCACGACGTGCGTGGGCAGACCGAGAACCGTGGCCGGCACTCCGTCGCGGGCCGCGTCCTGGCTCTCTCGCGCATAGACCCGCCAGACGAGCGCGGTGCTGTCGGTGTCCGCCACCCCGAGACCCACGCCCTCCACCTCGGGGAGCGTGCTCAGGGCCTCCCTGACCTGGGGCAGCAGCTGCCGCCAGTCGGTCGCGGTGGCGGTGGCGGTCGCGGTGGCGGATGTCATACCGGCTCCTCCCGTCGTGGTGCGTCCTGGGCGGCGGCGCCGGGTGGCAACGCCCCCACGGGATCGACGCCGAGTCGGTTCAGCAAGGGTTCCGCCGGGCAGGCGACGCCGTCACCGACGGCCGTGGCGCCCCACAGCAGGCCGAGCACGCGCCCCCGGTCGTCCAGGAGCGGGGCGCCCGAGTCGCCCGGCGCCGAGAACGCCCGGCTCGGATCGCGGGACGCGACCAGCAGCTGTCCCGGCGCCGTCCATTCCCGCCCGTCGATGAACGGGCGGTCCGGGTAGGCGACATCGAGCACCGTGCCCCGCGTCAGACCCGTCGCCGCGCCCCTCTTGTGCGCCGCGGCGCCGGGTTCGGCCCGCCCGGCCGCGGTGGGCCACGCACCCGCGAGGGCGTCGTTCAGCCATGCGGGCCGGTTCGGCGCGTCGTCCAGTTCGACGAGCGCGCCGTCCACGTAGCAGGCCTCTCCGGCGAACTCCACCAGCCCCAGGTGCCCGCGCCGGGCGCGCCCGAGCGGGGCCGGCTCGACGGGACCGGCCGGGTCTGCGGGGTCGGCCGAGAGGGGCAGGGCCCACACGGTGTCGCCCTCCTCCGCCCCGGCCCCGTAGACGACGTGATGGCTCGCCAGGAGGTACGTGACGCCCCGGCTGTCGCGGACCAGGACACCGGCGACGCCCGGCACCCCGCGCGCGTTCACGATCCGTACGGCCGCCGGAGGCGTGGAGTCCGCGAGCTCCAGGAGGTCGAGGAGGGATGTGGTGCGTCCGGCGAGGTCGAGCACCCGGTCCTGGTGCGCGGCGATGTCGGCGCGCAGGGACGCGCTGCCCTCGGCCAGAAGCACGTCCCTCATCGCGAGCAGCGCCTGCAGCGGACTGACGCCGTCGATCGCCGTGGGCAACGGCCATCGCGGCTGGTCGGCGGTGTTCAGCGCGTGGTTGACGAAGGCGGGCCCCTTGCAGCGGTGCCAGGTCACCATCACCCGGCGGTTGTGGTGCACCAGCCGACGCACCTCGTGCATGTGCCGGCGGACCAGTGCTCCGAGCCGGGCCCCGAGTTCGCTGCCCTCCACCGCCGCCCAGGCGCTGCGGACGGCCGACCAGTCCACGGGCCGTGCGCGGGTGATGGCCGTGCCGGGTGCGGCGACCGGGCGGCCCGCGGAGCTCAGCGCGGCCGGGAGCAGTTCCACCTGCCGGAGCCTGAACACCGGGTCGATGAAGAGGCAGTGGGACAGGCCGGTCAGGATGTCCACCGGCGCGGACTGCCCCACCACGTAGATCTGCTTGGTGACTCCGCTGGTGAGAAGGCCGACGACCTTGCCGTTGCTGTCGACGATCGGCGCGCCCGAGTCGCCCGGTTCGGAGAACTGTGCGCTCTTGACGACCACCGTGGGCGTGTCGGTGGAACCCCCGGGCTTGGCATCCACTCCCGGACCGCTGAGATCCGCCGCGATGGAGGCCGGGGTACTGGTGGGGTCGTCGGTCTTGTACCGATTCATGTCCAGCTTGTACTCATGGACCGACTGACCCGCGGACGCCGCCACCTGGACCTCGAACAGCCAGGCCTGCCCGTCGACCACGGCGTCGCCGACCTTTTCCTTGATCGGCACCTTCCGCAGAGCGGCGATCGTGCCCGCGGTGAGGCCGGTCTTCGCGCCGTACTTCCGCACCGCGATCTGGCGTGCCGCCGGCAGGGGTCCGTCGGTCGGTTCGGCGGCGGAGAGCGACCATTCGGAGACGAGGTCACGGACCCCGGAGATCTTCCCGATCTTCGGCACGTCGTTCGACGCCGCCGCGTCGCTGCCCAGCTCGACCAGCGCGGCGTCCACGGCGAAGTCGACCTGGCCGATCGTGATCTTGTTCTGGATCGCCTTGGACACGAGCTGCAGCATCGTGCCGCCCACGACGTTCCCGATCGGCTTGCTGCATTCGAAGCCGCAGCAGGTGCTCAACTCGGGCGAGTACACCAGGTTGACATCCGCCGCCGTCGTATCCCCCGGAGCCAGGCCGAGCACGTGGCCGCAGGTAAGGACATAACGGCCCGCTCCCCCGGTCCTGCGGACGATCAGTCCGGCGGAGCCGGTGTCGAGCGCGCCCGCCTTGCCCCGCGTCACCCGATCGCCCGCGTGAACGCTGGGCGAGCTGGAGTGCGGCACCGCGCGTTCGCAGAGTCGGCCGCCCGGACGGCCGCACCTGCACGGGGGCGTGCATGGGTTCATCGACGCCCTCGCAGAGTGCTGGACCGGTCACACGTCGTGACCGCCATTGCACCGCCCGACCGCCGCGCCGCACAAGCGCCTGTCCGGGTGAAGCCGCGGGACGCCGGCCGGCCCCGGTGACGCACCGGCCCGTTCGGCGGCAGGTCCGCGCGGTCAGGTCGCGGCGGCGCGGCGGGCGGCCAGGTCGTCCAGGATGGCGGCCGTGGCGGTGGCGCCGAAGCGTGAGGCTCCGGCCTCGACCATCTCCAGCAGCAGGTCGAGGGTGCGCACGCCGCCGGCGGCCTTGACCTTCATCCGGGGTGGCACGTTGGCCCGCATCAGCCGGATGTCCTCCACCGTCGCGCCGGACGGGGCGAAGCCGGTGGACGTCTTCACGTAGTCGGCGCCGGCCTGGTCGCTCAGCCGGCAGGCCCGGATCTTCTCGTCGGTGGTGAGGTAGGCGTTCTCGAAGATCACCTTCACCAGGGCCCGGGCCTCCCGGGCGGCCTGGACGACGGCGTGGATGTCCTCGGCCACGGTGCCGTCCTCGCCACCGCGCAGGCGCCCGATGCAGAGCACCATGTCGAGTTCATGGGCACCGTCCGCCAGTGCCGCCCGGGCTTCGGCCACCTTGACGGCGGTGAGCGAGGCGCCGTGCGGGAAGCCGACGACGGTGCCGACGAGCACTCCGGTGTCGGAGAGCTCCTTGGCGGCCCTGGCCACGTCGACCGGCTTCACACAGACCGAGGCCACGTCGTAGCGGGCGGCGAGTGCGCAGCCTTCGAGCAGATCTTGCGTGGTCAGCTCGGGCCGCAGCAGCGAGTGATCGATCATCTTCGCGACGTCGTGAACGTCGACATCGGTGTGGTCCACAGGACTGTCCCGGATGTGTGCGCAGCGGATGTTCATCGGGCATCGGCGCGCGGCCCGATCGCTTGACCGGTCGGGTCGCACCGCCGTGGGACACCTCGGAGAGGTCGACAGGGCAACGGGCCTCACGGGGCACCTCGCCTCCAACGTAACAAGTGCCGACGGCCGCCACCAGCGGAAACGACCCCGCCTCGGCTCAAACCGCCGCGTTCGGAATTCACCCGTTCGGACAGCCCGGCGCGCCCTTCGTTGACCCGGCTGGAAGCATCGGCAGCGATTCCCGATTCCGCCGACGTCACCGCACCCGGTTTCCGGCACCCGGGAAACCCACGCCCGAGCCTGGGCCCGCCCCGGTCCTGACGTCGCCGCTCACGAACCCACCCGCCGTTTGGAGGGCTGCCGTGTTCGCCTATCAGATGAACGCACCCGGCGAACTCGCCCGCACCGCCGTTCCCGACCCGGTCTGCGGGCCCGACGAAATCGTGCTGCACACCGAGGCCGTCTCGATCTGCTCCACGGACGTCTCGTACTTCCGCGGCCACATCACCCCCGAATCGTGGCCCATCGTTCCGGGGCACGAGTACGTCGGCCGGGTCGTCGACGTGGGGCGCCGGCTCGCGGGCGACGTGCGGACCGGTGACCGCATCGCCTACTGGGGACAGACCGACTTCGACGGGATGGCCGAGTACCGCTTGCTCCGGCCGCTCTTCGCGGGCCGGCCCGAGCTGGAGACCGCCTGGTACACCAAGCGCAACTTCTACGACGCCGCCCAGGCCGCGGTCGTCGCCATACCGGCCGACGTCCCCACCGACCTGGCGTCCGTGGTCGAGCCCCTCACCTCGGTGCTCCGCTCGATCCTGCTCAATCCCTGCCGCCCCGGTGACGTCTGCGTGGTCCTGGGCTGCGGCCCGAGCGCGCTGCTGGCCGTCCAGGTCCTGAACGCGTACCTGGGGGCCGGCTCGGTGACGGTGCTGGACCGCAGCGACCCGCGGCTGGCCACCGCCCTGGTGCACGGCGCGTCGTCCGCCTTCAACACCGAGACCCAGGCGGCCGAGCTCGACGCGTTCGTCCACGAGCACCACGACCAGTACGCGGACTACGTCTTCGACGCGCTGCCGCACATCGACTCCTCCGCGACGACGACCGGCAAGGACATCCGCGAACTGGCCATGGGACTGCTCCGGCCGGGCGGGACGTACGTCATCTTCGGCGCGACCTCCGTCCCGCAGCGCATCAGCACCTGGCTGATCCTCGCCAAGGGTCTGCAACTGCGCTCCACCCCGTTCGACGTGCGCCTGTTCTCCATGTCCCGGTCCGCCAACGTCATGAACGTCGCGTTGCGCATGCTCAGGACCGGCCTCGTGGACGCCCGGCCGTTGATCACCGACCGGGTCGCCCTGAGCGACGCGGGCGATGTGCGGCGGGTGTTCCTGGAGTACGGCGCCGGCCCGTCGATGAAGACGTCCATGCTCGCCCCCGAGCTCCTGCGACAGTGCCGGGAACGGCAGTCGGACCCCCTTGGCCTGCGGGCCACGGTCCCCGAACGGCCGCGGACGAAGGAGTCGACATGACGAACTGGGGTTTCCTCGGCGCGGGTTCGATCGCCAACTCCAGCCTCGCGCCGGCGGTGCACGCGGACCCCGGCGCCACCCTGCACTCGGTGGCGTCGAGCAGCCCCGAACGGGCCCGCGCGCTGGGCCCGCGCAAGGCCTATTCCTCCTACGAGGCGCTGCTCCGCGACTCCGACGTGGACGTCGTCTACATCGCCCTCCACAACAGCGCCCACTGCGGCTGGACCGAGGCGGCCCTGCGCGCCGGCAAGCACGTCGTCTGCGAGAAGCCCCTGGGGCTGTCCGCCACCGAGGTCGACACCATGGTCCGCGCCGCCGCCGACACCGGCCGGCTGCTCGTCGAAGCGGCCTGGAACCGCTGGCACCCGCGGACCCGCGACCTGGAGTCCATGATCGCGAGCGGCACCATCGGCACCGTCACCGGCGTCACGGCGCGGTTCGACGGTCTGGCGCCGTCCCCGGGGAACTACCGCCGCGACCCCGCCCTGGGTGGCGGCGCCCTCCTGGACGTCGGCTACTACGCCGTGTCCGCCACCCTGGCCGCCTTCGGCTGGCTGGCCCCCAAGGTGGTGTGGGCGAAGCAGGACCGCTGGGACATCGGCTCGGCGGACCGCGAGTCGTCATGCCTGCTGGAGTTCCCCGGCGGCGGTGTCGCCGAGATCCACTGCTCGCTGAACGGTTCCCACGCCGAGGAGTTCACCGTCACCGGGGCGACCGGCGAGCTCGGGCTGTCGGCACCGGCCTTCTGCGCGGCCACGGCCCCCGCCGTGCTCACCGGCGCCGGCCGGCCGCCCCGCACCTACCCGGCCCTCGACCCGTACCGCTTCATGGTCCGGGCCGTGGAGAAGGCCGTCACGGGGCGCCCCGGATACCTCGTCCCCCTCGCGGAGTCCCGGCTCATCGCCTCCACCATCGACGCCGTCAGGAGCCACTGCCTCGCGGGGTCCGACCAGGCGGACGGCTGACGGCTTCTCGCCGGGCCCGCGGGCGCGCGTCGGACGGACGCTCGTTCAGGAGTCCGCCGGCAGGTGCAGGGCGGAGTCGGCCGGCCCCTGGGTGAACCGGGTGAAGCGGACGCGCAGGCCGTCCCGCTCGGGTGAGCAGCAGAAGGGGCCGGCCGTCGCGGGGGCGTCCGGGGCCAGCGGCGCCAACCGGACCAGCTGCCAGGGGCCGCTCCCGGAGCGGGCGCGGATCGTCACGGCGTCCCCGCTGCGGCTGGCGCGCACGGTCACCTCCTGTCCCCGCCAGTCGGGAACCGGAGCCAGCGACCAGTCCGAGACACCCCGGGTGACGACCGCCCCCACGTGCGGGACGCCGTCGTTCATCTCGACCCCGGCCTTGATCCACGTCCCGGCGTCGACGCGGATCATCAGACCGGCCTGGTCGTACAGCGTGTCGAAGTCCGCGACGAAGGTCACCTCGGTCGCGCCGCCCTGCGGAAATCCACTGAGCAGGGCGTGCCCGTCATCGCGGACGAACCCGTAGCCGGTGGTGCGCCAGAAGTCGCTGCGTCGACGCGCGGTGACGACAAGACCGCTGCCGTCGGCCTCCGTGCGCTCGGGCTGGTTGAGCCAGGTGGCCTCGTGCCAGTCGACTGCGTGTTGTGGCTGCTGCATGGACTGCCCTTCCGATCCCCGCCCTCGGCCGTCTCCGGCCCGCCGACCTGCGGCGGAGCCGATGGCTCGGCAGAGAATGGCTGAAATTGTGTCCTTATGGTGTGAATATGCCACTGGCACGTTCAATGCGGCGAATCCGACATTACCCTTCCGAGTCGGACATGCCACCAGTCGCGGCATTCCGGTCGGCACGCGGTGGCCCCGCCCCACCGCGCCGTTCCCTCCCCGAACCCTCCGAAGGAGCCCCAGTGCCGGGTATCGACGAGTGCCTGACCCAGGCGATGGAGATCGCCGGGGCGCGCGCCGCGAGTCTGATCGACTGGAGCAGCGGGCTCGCCCTGGGCAGTGCCGGGGTCAGTCCGACCGGCGACCACGACACCACGGCGGCCGAGGCAACCGACCTGGTACGGGCGGCCATTGAGGCCGCGACCTTCACCGCGGGGGAGGACCGCGAGGCGCCGATGCAGGACATCATCCTGACCGCCGACCACAGTTACCACCTGCTCTGCTTCATCGACACCGTCTTCGACAGCCGGCTCGTGCTGCACCTCTGGCTCGACCGCTCCGAGGGCAACCTCGCCGGTGCCCGCTTCCGTCTCCAGGCGCTCACCAAGGACCTGGTGCTCGGATGACGGACACCGTCGCGAGCGACCTTCGGGCCGGTGCGGCGGTCGAACGGCTCGCCGGTGAACGCGCGACCGGCGCGCTGCGCGGCCCGGGCGGCGCCGTCTACCTCGTCGACGGCCTGGTCTCCCACGCCGAATCCGACCGTGCCCCCGACCTGGCCACCCTGCTCACCGCCTCCGGCCGACTCAGCCGTGCCGCCTGGCTGAAGGCGATCCACCGGTTCGGCGCGGACGCCCGGGTCGGCGAGGCACTGGTCGAACAGGGCCGGCTGACCCGCGGTGAGCTCGAACTCTGCCACCTCGGCGCGCTCTACGACGCCGCCTGCTTCCTGCTCGACTCCCCTGCGCCACCGGCCTCCTGGACCTTCACACCGGGGGTGCGGCACTGGCTCGGCCCGGTGGCCGCGGTCGGCGCCCACCGGCTGCGCCGGGAGGCCGAACGCCGGCGGCACCTGCTGGACCGGATCCTGCCCTCGGCCCTGTTCGACACCGCGCCGCTGTGCCGGGCGCCCGCGAACGCCGGGGCGGCCGGAGCGGTGCAGGCCGCCCCGGCCGCCGCCCTCGGACGCCACGCCCGCCGGGTCCGCCCGCCGACCCGGCGGCAGTGCGAGCTGCTCGACCACGCGGACGGCCGGACGACCCCTGCGGAGCTGGCCCGGCTGCTCGGCCGCTCCGGGTTCGCGACCACCGCGGACGTCCGTCGGCTCGCCGCCGCCGGCCTGTTGACCGGGGCCGCTCCGGTCCCGGTCCCGGTCCCGGCGGGTACGGTCCCGGCCGGTACGGGGTCGGCGGGTACGGGGTCGGCCGGCGAGCCTCCGGACGGCGCGGCCGACGGAGTGTCGACGCCGAGGACCCCCGGCGGCCTGCTCCGGCGCCTGCCGGGTGCGGCGCTCTCCGCCCTCGGCGGCGCCGCGACCGGCCCGGCCCCGGTTCCACTCCCGTCCACCCTCCCGGACATCACGCTGCTGATCCGGGTCCGCACCCTTCTGGAGGCCCGACTGTGAACCATGCTCCGCCCGCGACCCCGCCCTCACGGCCATGAGGCGGACGCTCATCAAGCAGCGTGCCGGAAGGAGACAACTGATCGCCTTGGAGACCGAACTGCTGACCGAACTCCGCGCCCTCAGGCAGCGGGTGCCGCATCTCGCGGGCGGCCTGGTCGCCAGTGCGGACGGCCTGCTGATCGCCCACGACACCCACGGGGCCGAACCCTCGGGCCTGGCGGCGATGAGTGCCGCCTCGCTCGGCCTGGCCCACCGGCTCGCCGACAGCACCGGACAGGGCGAGTTCCGGGAGTCGCTGGTCCGCGGCGAGCACGGCTACGTCGCCATCTACGCGGCCGGCGGCAGCTGCGTGCTCACCGTCCTCGCCCACCCGGAGGCCAACGTCGGCCGCCTGCACCTGGAGGCCCGCCGCTCCGCCCGGCGCATCGCCGAGCTGCTGAACGACACAACCGCTTCCGACTGATTCCTTCCGATTCACGACCAATCACTACCGACCACTACCGACCACTACCGACCCGCGACCGAATCCCCCCGATTCTCGTCCGACCACCTGGAGACACCACCATGACCGACGCCGCAGGCGCGCTGAAGCAGGCCATGACCACGATCGAGGGCGCCATCGGCGCGGCCCTGGTCGACTACAACAGCGGCATGGCGCTGGCCACCCTCGACGGCCCCGGCGGCCTCGACCTCAACGTGGCCGCCGCCGGGAACACCGACGTGGTCCGGGCCAAGATGCGCACCATGGACATGCTGGGCCTCACCGACGGGATCGACGACATCCTCATCACCCTCACCACCCAGTACCACCTGATCCGCCCGCTCACCGACCACAGCGGCAAGGGCCTGTTCCTCTACCTGGCGCTGGACAAGAACCGGGCCAACCTGGCGATGGCCCGCCACCAGCTCACCAGGATCGAGGCGGACCTGGAGGTCTGACCCTCCTTCAGTCCCCTCCAGCCGGGCGGCGGACTCGCCCTGGTCACCGACGGCGACCAGGGCGGGTCCGCCGCCCCGGCGTCAGCCGCGCAGGTCGGCCAGCCAGGCCTCGACCTCGTCGGAGCGGCGGGGGAGGCCGATCGAGAGGTTCTCGCTGCCGTCCTCGGTGACCAGGAGGTCGTCCTCGATCCGCACGCCGATGCCGCGGTACTCCCGCGGCACCGTCAGATCGTTCTCCTGGAAGTAGAGGCCCGGCTCCACGGTGAGGACCATGCCCGGCTTCAGCAGGCCGTCGACGTGCTCCTCGGTGCGGGAGTGGGCGCAGTCGTGGACGTCGAGCCCCAGCATGTGGCCGGTGCCGGCCAGGGTGAAGCGGCGGTGCAGGCCCAGCTCGTAGACCTTGTCGGCGGTGAGGTCGCCGAACAGGCCCCAGGAGGTGAGGTGTTCGGCGAGCTCGCGCTGGGCGGCGTGGTGGAAGTCGCGGAAGTTCGCGCCGGGCCTCACCGCCGCGATGCCCGCCTCCTGCGCCGCGTACACGGCGTCGTAGACCTTCCGCTGCACGTCGGTGAAGCGGCCGGAGACCGGCAGGGTGCGGGTCACGTCGGCGGTGTACAGCTGGTTGGTCTCCACGCCGGCGTCCAGCAGCAGCAGGTCGCCCGGGCGGGCCCGGCCGGTGTTGCGGACCCAGTGCAGGGTGGTGGCGTGCGGGCCGGCCGCGGCGATGGTGCTGTAGCCGACGTCGTTGCCCTCGATCCGGGCCCGGAGGAAGAAGGTGCCCTCGATCAGCCGCTCGGCCGTCTCGGCGTCGGCGGCGAGCACGCGCACCACGTCCTCGAAGCCGCGGGCGGTCGCCGCACAGGCGAAGCGCAGCTCGGCGATCTCCCACGCGTCCTTGACCAGGCGCAGCCCGGACAGGAAGACCTCGAACTCCGCGTCCCGCTCGGCCGTGCCCTTGTCCCGCAGGGCCTTCTCCACGCCCGCGTCGTGGCCGCGCAGCACCCGGAGGGGCCCGGCGGCCGCGGCCAGATCGGCGCGCACGGTGCGCACGTCCCGGCAGGGCAGGCCGAGCAGCTGCTCGCTCTCGGCCAGGCTGTCGCGGCGGCCGTCCCACAGCTCGCCGTGGCCGTCCAGCCAGAACTCACCGTTGTCGGTCCGGGACCGGCCGCGCAGGTAGACCACGGCCCGGTGGCCGCTCTCCCCGGTGGGCTCCAGCACCAGCACGCCGTCCTGGCCGTGGTCGCCGGTCAGGTAGGCGTAGTCGGAGGACGGGCGGAACGGGTAGTCGGCGTCGTTGGACCGCACCTTGGGGTTGCCGGAGGGGACCACCAGCAGCTCGCCCGGGAAGGCGGCGGACAGCGCGGCGCGCCGGCGTTCGGTGTACGGGGCCTGCGCTATCGGCTCCAGACCGTGGCGCTCGGTGTCGGCCCAGCCCTGCTTCATGTTCTCGGCGAGTTCCTCGCTCACCCCGCGGGTGAGACCGTTCTTCCGGTACTTGACGGGCTCGGTGGGCTCGGTCACTGCGGACTCTCCAGGGAGGGTGGGGTGGATCGGCGCGCCGTCGCGCCGATCCACCGGGTACGTAACAAGCGTTTTGTACCGTATATCGAACACGAGCCCAGGAGAAGGGGTCGGGCGTGCCCGAGGCGCCAGGGGCGAACCCCTGGCGCCTCGTCGTTCCTCGTAGTTCCTCGTCGTGCCTCGTAATTCCTCGTCGTGCCTAGAACACCGCGCCGTGTCAGGCGTTCGTCAGGGCCAGCTGGTCCGCGACGACCACCCCGTCGTGCAGGACCGTACGGTCGGTGCCGCGGTCCATGACGGCGCTGGCCGGGGTCTCGCCGTCGACCAGCAGGAGGGAGGCGCGATCGCCGACCGCGAGGCCGGGCCGGTCCGTGCTTCCCGTCAGACGGGGCACCTCGTGGCTCATGATCGAGGCCCCGCCGAGGGTCGCGACCGCCAGGGACATCTCGATCAGGTCGTCGCGCCGGAAGTTGTTGACGAAGGCCAGCTGCCAGGTGCGGTCGAGCATGTCGCAGTTGCCGTAGGGGCTCCAGTAGTCACGCTGGCCGTCCTCGCCGAGGCCGATCCGCACGCCCGCCTCGACCAGGTCCACCAGCGACAGGTGCCCGCGGCCGGACGGTGCCACGGTGGCCATGGCGATGTCGAGTTCGGCGAACTCGTCGATGATGCGGCGGCTGACGGACTCGCTGACCGAGCCGAGTTCGTAGGCGTGCGACATCGTGACCTTGCCCTGCATGCCGAGGGCCCGGGTCCGTTCGATGATCAGGTCGGTGGAGAACACACCCAGCTCACCGGGCTCGTGCAAGTGGATGTCGACCTCGACCTGGTACTTCTCGGCCAGGCCGAACACGATGTCGAGGTGCTTCTTGGGGTCGCGGTCCAGGGTGCAGGGATCGATGCCGCCCATGACCTCCGCGCCCGCCTTCAGCGAGGCCTCCAGGTAGTCGACGGTACCCTCCTCGCGCAGGATGCCGGCCTGCGGGAAGGTCATGATCTGGACGTCGGCCAGGCCCGCGAACTTCTCCTTCGCGGCCACCACGGCCTCGAACTTCTCCAGCTTGCAGTCCACGTCGACCTGCGCGTACGAGCGCACGCGCGTCGTCCCGCGGGCGATCATCCGCTCCAGCGTGCCGGCGACGCGTTCATTGAGCGGGATCTCGGCCGAACGCCAGTTGTCCCGGTCGTTCATCGTCATCGTCCACACGCCCGGGCCGCCGGTGTGCGGCCGGAACGGCAGGCCGATCCTGGTCGAGTCGAGGTGGACGTGCACGTCGCTGAACGACGGCAGCAACAGCCTGCCGCGGCCCTCGACCACCTCCCCCGCCGGACGGGCCGCGGGGTCGTGCGGGCGGATCCCGGCGATGCGGGAGCCGTCGAGTTCCACGTCGCTGGGCTCGCCGCCCCAGGGGCGGGCGTTACGGATCAGCACGGTTGTCGTCACCTCTCTGTTGTCAGTTCTCTGTGATGTGGTGGCAGGCGATGGCGCCGTCCGGCACGCGGTCGGCGCACAGGCCGGCGCGTTCCGGGTCGAGGCGTGCCCGCAGGTGGCAGCGCGAGCGGAACACGCAGCCGGAGGGAGGGTCGGTGGGGCTGGGCAGGTCACCGGTCAGCCGGATGCGTCCGCTGCGGTCCGCGTCCGGGTCCGCCTGCGGGACGGCCGACAACAGCGCCTGGGTGTAGGGGTGCCGGGGAGCGTCGAACACCTCGCGGGTGTCCCCGTGCTCCATGATCCGGCCCAGGTACATCACGGCGGTGCGGTGCGCGAAGTGCTTGACGACGGACAGGTCGTGCGCGATGAACACGTAGGCGACACCGGTGTCCCGCTGGATGTCCTCCAGGAGGTTGATCACCTGGGCCTGCACGGAGACGTCCAGGGCGGAGACCGGTTCGTCGCAGATGATCAGCCGCGGCCCCAGGGCGAGTGCCCGGGCGATGCCCACGCGCTGCTTCTGGCCGCCGGAGAACTCGTGCGGGAAACGGTTGTAGTGGTCGGGGCGCAGTCCGACCCGGTCCATCAGGTCCCGCACCGCGGCCTTGACGCCCCCGCGCGGGGTGATCCGCTGGGCCAGCAGCGGGGCGGCGATCGCGCTGCCCACGGACTGGCGCGGGTTGAGCGAGGAGGACGGGTTCTGGAAGACCATCTGCACCTGCCGCCGGTACTCCTGCAGGTCGGCACGGCGCAGTTCGGAGATCTCCCGGCCGTCCAGCCGGATGCTGCCGGAGGTGGGCTGCAGGAGCCGCATGAGCATGCGGCCGGTGGTGGACTTGCCGCAGCCCGACTCCCCCACCAGGCCGAGGGTCTGGCCGGCGTCGACCGAGAAGCTGACGCGGTCGACGGCCCTGACGCCGCCGCCGGACCGGAAGGGGCGGAAACCGCTGGAGCGGACCGGGAAGTGCTTGGTCAGGTCGGTCACCTGGAGCAGCGGCGTCATCGGGCCACCTCTCGGGCCGGTTGCGGGTGGGTCAGGTGGCAGCGCGACGGGTGCGCCCCGGGGCCGGTCAGGTCCGGCCGGCGGGTGTGGCAGGCGCCGTCGGGCACGAGGCGGGTGTGCGGGCACCGGTCGGCGAACAGGCAGCCCTCGGGCAGGGCCAGCAGCGAGGGAGGGAAGCCCGGGATCGGGCGGAGCCGCTCTCCGGCGCCGGTCAGCGACGGCATCGAGTCCAGCAGGCCCTGGGTGTAGGGGTGCCGGGGCGCCCGGAACAGGTCGGCGACGGTGGCCCGCTCCACGCAGAGCCCGCCGTACATCACCACGACCTGGTGGCACACCTCGGCGACCACACCGAGGTCGTGGGTCACCAGGATCACCGAGGTCCCGGTCTCGGCCTGCAACTCACCGAGCAGGTCGAGGATCTGCGCCTGCACGGTCACGTCCAGCGCGGTCGTGGGTTCGTCGGCGATCAGCAGTTCCGGTTCGCAGACCAGGGCCATCGCGATCATCGCGCGCTGCCGCATGCCGCCGGAGAACTCGTGCGGATAGGCGGCGTAGCGCCTCCTGGGGTCGGGGATGCCGACCCGGCCGAGCATGTCGACGGCGACGGCCGCCGCGGCCTTCCTGCTCACGGTGTTGTGCACCCGGTAGGCCTCGGCGATCTGCACGCCGACCGGGTGGAAGGGGTGCATCGCGGACAACGGGTCCTGGAAGATCATCGCGATCTTCTTGCCCCGGTAGGCGCGCATCTGCGCCTCGGTGAGCGCGTTGAGGTCCTGCCCGTCGAGCAGGATCTGCCCGGTGACGGCGGCCGAGGTGTCCTTGAGCAGGCCCATCAGCGCCTGGCTGGTGACGGTCTTGCCGGAGCCGGACTCGCCGACGATGCCGACGGTCTCCCCGCGCGTCAGCGTCAGGTCCATGCCGTTGACCGCGTGGACCAGTCCGTCGTCGGTCGGGAAGGTCACCCGCAGATCGCGGATGTCCAGCAGGGGCGCGGCGTGTGGTGTGGTCATCAGACAGCCCTCACTCGCGGGTCAATGACGGCGTAGACGGCGTCGACCACCACATTGGAGACGATGATGAAAAACGCGGCGACCATCGTGATGGCCATGATCACCGGCAGGTCGCCCGACTGCGCGGCGTGCACCGCGGTGAATCCGACCCCGGGGACGGAGAAGATCTGCTCGGTGAGGACGGCGCCGCCGAGCAGCAGGCCGATGTCCAGCCCGAGCATGGTGACGACGGGCGTGAGGCCGGCCCGCGCGCCGTGCCGCAGGACGATGCCGGGCCGGGCCAGGCCCTTGGCGCGGGCCGTGCGCATGAAGTCCTCGCCGAAGGTCTCCAGCATGCTGCTCCGGGTGACCCGGATGTACTGCGCGCTGAACAGCACGGCCAGCGCCACCCACGGCAGCAGGTAGTTGAGGACCCAGGCCCACGGGCCGGCGGCGCCGAACGGCGAGGAGATGGCGTTGGTGGTGAACGGCAGCACGTGCAGAGTGCTGACGAAGACCAGCAGCAGCAACAGTCCGGTCACCGGGATGGGCAGGGACACCCCGACCGAGGCGGCGCCCACGATCAGCTTGTCGGTGAACCGGCCCTTGCGCAGCGCGGCGAGCAGCCCCAGGCCCACGCCGACCACGGTCCACAGCACGATCGCGCCGCCCGCCACCGACAGGGTGTACGGCAGGGCCCGCCCGAGGACGGCCGTGACGTCCTCGTTGGTCTGGAACGACTTGCCGAGGCAGGGCCACTGGCACAGGGTCTCGGTGCCGGGGGCGCCGATCATCCGGCCGTGCAGCAGGCCGGACATGTAGTCGACGTACTGGGTGAGGAACGGCTTGTCCATCCCGAGGGCGACCCGGGCCTCGGCCACCCGGGCCGGCGTGCACTCCTGGCCGCAGGCCGCCGCGGCCGGATCGGCGGGACCGAGTTGGAACAGGCTGAACGTGACGAAGCTGATGACGAGCAGCAGGGCGATCATCGCGGCGGAGCGCCGCAGCAGGAATCCGGTCATGGGCGTGGCCTGTCGGCTCGCAGGGAACTCACCGTGGTACCTCTCAGGGGCGGCGGAAGCGGGTGGTCGCGTCGGGCGGTGGGGTCGTCAGTGCTCGACGCCGACGGTCGACAGGTCGATGCCGCCGAAGAAGTAGCCGACCTGCGCGCCGCGGATCTTGGAGCCGACGACGCTGTTGGTGAAGTTGCGCACGAGCGGGACCAGCGGGTAGTCCTGCATGGCGCGGTCGAACAGGGTCGCCCACTTCTTGCCCAGCTCCTCGCTGGTCCCGTTGGTGCCCCGCAGCTCGTACATGGCCCGGGAGATCTCCGGGTTGTAGTAGCGCGGGATGTTGGAGAAGCCGTAGGTCGTGCCGTCCACGCTCGGGCCCAGGTTCGGGTCGATCGTGGTGCGCACCGAGCCGCTGTCGGCGCCGCCGCACCAGCCGCTGCGGGCGATGTCGGGCATCTGCTCGCCGGCCAGGGTCGTGAAGTAGTTGGCCGCCGGAATGGGCCGCAGCTCCAGGTCGATGCCGATCTGCTTGAGGTTCTGCTGCAGCGTCGTGCCGATGTTCTTGTAGCGGGGGCTGCTGTCGGCGTAGCCGTACACCAGCTTCTTCGGGAAGGTCCTGCCCTCCAGCAGCTTCTTGGCCTCGTCCGGCTTCGGCTTGCCGGACGGGTCCAGGTCGCTGTGCTGCTCGACGAAGCCGCGCTGCGCCGGGTTGATGTAGGACTGGGCGAGCGCGCCGAACCGGCTGCCGCCGTACTGCAGGTGCATGGCGCTGCGGTCCATGGACAGCGCGATGGCCTTGCGGACCTGCGGGTCCTCGATCGTCGTGGTGTTGAGGTCCAGGACGTCGGTGCAGCCGAGCAGGCCGGACGCGGTGCGCTTCTTCACCTCGGGCGTGTTGAGCTGCGCGGCGTCGGACACCTGGAGGCCGCCGTTGCTGTCCAGGGTGAGGGCCGTCGGGTCGGAGTCGGCGATCAGCTGCTGGCTGATGGTGGCCTGCGCGGTGGAGAGGGTGAAGGTGAAGGTGTCCGGCAGGGCCGGCCGGTTGGGGTCGGTGGCCGGGTCCCACTGCTCGTTGCGGACGAGCTGCAGCGAACGGCCGCGCTGGTACGACTTGATCTTGTACGGGCCGGAGGAGACGGGGTGGTTGGTGTAGTCGAGCCTGGTGTCCGCGCCGCTGGGCACCGGCGCCGTGTTCGACCGGGAGACCAGCGCCGGGAACTCGGCGAAGGGCTGCTTGAGGTGGAAGACGATCGTGCGGTCGTCCGGGGTGTCGATGCCCTTGAAGTCGGCGCCGTTGTAGGGGCCCTTGTAGGTGTCGTCGGCGAGCGCGGAGTTCAGCTCCTGCGGCGCCTGGGTGTAGACGTCGCGGGCGTAGGTGCGCTCGACGCCGTACTTGATGTCCTTGCTGGTGATCGGCGTGCCGTCCTCGAACTTCAGCCCCTCGCGCAGGGTGTACGTCCAGGTCAGGCCGTCCTCGGAGTGCGTGCCGAGGTCGGTGGCGAGGTCCGGCACGATCGTGGGCGGCGCTCCCGCCGTCTCCTTGGCCATGGTCAGCGTGCGGTAGTACAGCTGGCCCACGTTGGCGGTCTGCACGTAGTTGCTGTTGCCGGGGTCCAGCGTCTGGAAGTCCGTGGACATCAGGACGTTGACGTTGCCGCCCTTGGTGTCGAAGCCCTTGCCGACGAACACGGGGTCGAAGGTGCCGGCCGCCGCGCCCGCGGCGGCGCCGGAGCCGGGCGCGGGCTTGCTGCCGCTGCAGGCGGTCAGGGCCATCGCGGTGGTCAGGGTCAGGGCAATCGCGGCTGCGATACGTCGCTGCACAGCGTCTCCTCGGGGAGGGTGGGGGTGGGAGGGACGTCGAACGCTTCGAAGGGGGCCGAAGCGCGGGGGTGGTTCAGTGGCGGGAGGACTTGGGGTCCAGCGCGTCACGGACGGCGTCGCCGAGCAGGTTGAAGGCCAGCACCGTGATCACGAGCGCGCCCGCCGGGACGGCCAGGAACCAGGGATCGGAGAGGTACCAGTTGCCGGCCTGGGCCGCGTTGAGGATCTGTCCCCACGACGGGGTCGGGTCCTTGACGCCGACGCCCAGGAAGGACAGGGCCGCCTCCGCGGTGATGTTGGTGGGGATCAGCATGGTCGCGTAGACCAGCACGACGCCCATCACATTGGGGATGATCTGCCGGAAGATGATGCTGCGCCGGGAGGCTCCGTAGGAGCGGGCGGCCTCCACGAACTCCTGCTCCCGGAGCGACAGCACCTGTCCCCGCACCACGCGGGCCAGGTACGCCCAGCCGAAGAAGCCCAGGATGATCACCAGTGAGGCGACCGGCAGCAGGCTTCCGGAGTCGAGCGCGGTGCCGCCGAGGCGGGACTGCAGGATCGGGGTCAGCGACAGGACGAGCAGCAGGTGCGGGAAGGCCAGGAACAGGTCCATCACCCGGCTGATCACCATGTCGACCTTGCCGCCGAAGTATCCGGCGGCGGCTCCGATCACGGTGCCGAGGAAGACCGACACCATCGTCGACAGCAGCGCGATGACCAGCGAGATCCGGGCACCGTAGGCCATGCGCGCGAAGATGTCGCGGCCCAGGCCCGGTTCGAGGCCCAGCCAGTGGTCCGCGGACGGGAAGCGGTAGTACGTCAGCGGCAGGCCGGGGGTGTCGAGCTCGTCGAGGTGGTCGGGCCCGGTCAGGGAGGTGTACGGGTCCTGGCCCTCGATGGCGGTCAGCAGCGGGGCCAGGATCGCGAACAGCATGATCAGGGCCACGACGACCAGCGCGCCGACGGCGATGCGGCTGCGCCGGATCCGCAGCCACGCCGTACCGAGGAGGGTACGCGCGCCGGCCGGCTCCGCGGAGGGGCCCGAGGGTGTCGTGGCGGGCGGCGGGGAGAGCGTGGCCACCTGTTCGCCGGTGGGCTCCGACGCGTCGGCGGGGGGCGTCCGGCTCGGCGGCACATGCGGATCCAACACGTCGGTCCTCCGGCGCTTGGGGGTGGGGGGGGTGACCCGGACGGTATACCGAAATCAGGATTCGCCACCAGACCCGACACGCCCGAAATATCTCGCCAAGTATCGGGCGAAGCCGCCACCCGTCGCTCGCACGACCACTCATATGCACTCTCACCTGCGAATATTCCCTGACGTGCGGCACCCCTCGGCGCGCCGGAGGGCGTCGCAGCGCAGGTCACGATCGCGGCGCGAACGCCGACCCCTTCCCCATTTGGTATGCCAGCCTCTAGGTTGTCCGCATCCAACAGCTCCCTGGAGGTCACATGCGCACGCGTTGGCGCGCCCGTCACGTACTCGCCCACCAGAACGGCGGCCACGCGCTGCTGCGCGACGGGGAGGTGGTGTGGGAGGACGACGTCATCGTCCATGTCGGCCGGGGCTACGCGGGTCCCGTCGACGTCGATCTGGACCTCGGCGACTCGCTCGTCATGCCCGGTCTGATCGACCTGGACGCGCTCACCGACATCGACCACCTCGTCCTCGACTCCTGGCAGGGCCCCGGCCTGAACGGCGCGTTGCAGTGGTCCCGGGACTACTTCGACCACCGCCGCCACGACGTCCTCACCTCCGACGAGCGGCGCACCGTCCGCGAGTTCGCCCTCGCGCAGCTGGCCCTGCACGGCATCACCACCTACATGCCGATCGCCTCCGAGGTGCACAGCTCCTGGGCCGAGCCGTACGACGAACTCGTGGCGATGGCCGAGACCTCGCGCCGCATCGGGCTGCGCGGCTACCTCGGGCCCGCCTACCGCTCCGGCGTCAACGTGGCCCTGCCGGAGGGCGGCCGGGAGGTGGCCTTCGACGAGGAGCGGGGCCGCGCCGGCCTGGACGACGCCGTCCGCTTCCTCGACCATCTCGACCGGCTCGCGGACCCGCTGCTCACCGGCGTCCTGCTGCCGTGCCGCATCGAGACCCTGACCGCGGAGCTGCTCCGCGAGACGGCGGCCGTCGCCCTGCGCCGCGATGTCCTCGTGCGGCTGCACGCCCTGCAGGGCACCGTGGAACGCGAACTGATCGAGCGCCTGCACGGCATGACGCCCATCCAACTCATCGAGGACAGCGGCCTGTTCGAGACCCGGCTGCTCATCCCGCACAGCGTGGTCCTCGACCGCCATCCGGACGTGCACGGCGAGGACCGCGGCGATCTGGACCGGCTGGCCCGGGCCGGGGTGTCCGTCGTGCACTGCCCGCTGACCTCGCTGCGGTACGGCTCGGTCCTGCACTCCTTCGGCGCCTACCGGGACGCCGGCGTCAACCTCTGTCTCGGCACCGACTCCTTCCCGCCCGACCTGGTCCGCGGCATGGACACCGGCGTGCAGCTCGCGAAGCTCGTCGACGGACGGTTCGACGCGGCCCCCGCCGAGCACTACGTCGAGGCCGCGACCCTCGGTGGCGCGCGTGCGCTGGGCCGCGCCGACCTGGGGCGGCTCGAACCCGGCGCCCAGGCCGACCTCGTCGCCTTCGACCTCGGCGACATCCGCGACGGCGTCCAGGACGACCCCGTGCGCACCTTCCTGCTCAGTGGCACCGCCCGGCAGGCGACCCATTCCGTCGTCGCGGGCCGGCCGGTCCTGGTGGACCGCGCGCTGCCCGGCGTCGACCTCCCGGCCCTCAAGCAGCAGGCCCAGCACCTCTTCGATAGGATGCGGGCGGCCTACAGCGAACGTGACGTCATGCGCCGGGACACCGATACCCTCTTCCCACCCACCTTCCCCGACTTCCGGATCCAGGCATGAGCGAAGAACCCCCCACCTCGACACACGTGGACCGCGCCGAGGCGTTCATCCGTGCCGGGATCCACTCGGGCGACTATCCGCAGGGAACCCGGCTGCGCGAGCGCGAACTCTCCGAGTCCCTCGGCGTCTCCCGCATCCCGGTGCGCGAGGCACTCGTGCGGCTCGCGGCGGAGGGCCTCGTCGTCACCGAACCGCGGCGCGGTGCCACCGTGCGCCGGCTCACCCTCAGGGACGTCGACGAACTGTTCGACCTGCGGCTGAGCCTGGAGGTGTTCGCGGCGGGCCGCGCCACCGAACGGTGCGCCCAGGGGTACGACGATCCCACGCTGCAGCAGATCATGGACCGGGCCGAGGACGCGACACGGCGCGGCGACGCCGCCGACATCGCCGCCGCGAACACCGCCTTCCATGCCGAGATCATCACCATGACCGGCAACCGGCTGCTGCAGGCCTCCCTCCAGCCCTCCCTCGGCCTGATGCACTGGCTGTTCCGCCTCACCTCCACCGAGGCCGGCCCGCGGCTGCACTGCGAGGAGCACCGGGAGATCTGCCGCGTCATCTACTCCGGCCGGCCCAAGCTCGCCGAAGCGCTGGCCTACGCGCACATCGACGTCCGCCGCGAACCGGTGCTGCAGGCGCTCTCGGAGGTCCTCCCGCCCGGATAGGACCGGCCGCCGGTGACGTCGGTTCCGGTGCCGGGCGCTCCGGGGCCGACGTCACCGGCCGCCGGCCGCCCGGCACCGGTCACCAGGTGACGGGGAGCGCGTGGAGGCCGTAGACCTCGTTGTTGACCCGGTAGGGCACCTCCTCGACCGGACACGCGAGCGCGAGACCGGGCAGCCGCCGCAGGAGCGCGGGCAGCGCGATCCGCAGTTCGGCGCGGGCCAGGGTCGAGCCGAGGCAGCGGTGCGGACCGTGCCCGAAGGTCACGTGCGACACGGGTTTGCGTTCGATGTCCAGGAGGTCCATCCCGACGCCGAGCACCGGGTCCCGGTTGGCCACCGGCAGCTGGCACACCACCTGGTCACCGGCCTTGATCGGCACGCCGCCGATCTCGGTGTCCCGCCGCGCGGTCCGGGCCAGCGCGGTGCTGGACACCGACAGGTACCGCAACAGCTCCTCCACGGCGCCGTCGATCAGCGGATCGCCCTCGGCCGCGTTGCGCAGCCGGTCGGCCTGTTCCGGGTGCGACAGCAGGGCGAGCACGCCCAGGCCGATCGTATTGGACACGGTGACGTGACCGGCGAGCAGCAACAGCTCGCAGACACCGACCAGTTCGGAGTCCGACACCGCGTCACCGTGCTCCCGGACGAGCATGCCGATCATCCCGTCGTCCGGGCTGCGCCGCTTCTCCGCCACCAGGGAGGCCGTGTACGCGCGTGACTCCCGGCCGGCCGCGAGCCGCTCCTCGATGGGGAGTCCGAGGTCCAGCGTGGTGCGGGACCAGCGGTGGAACGCCCCCTGGTCGGGGTCGGGGACGCCGAGCATCCCGCAGATCACCCCGAGCGGCAGCGGCAGGGCGAAGTCGTCCATCAGGTCCGCCGCGGAACCCCGCGACTCCATGGTGTCGACCAGCTCGCCGGCCAGGGTGCGGATCATCGGCTCCAGTGCGCGGATCCGCCTCCCGGTGAACTCCGGCGTCAGGACGTGGCGCAGCCGGGTGTGCTCCGGCGGGTCCATGTTGAGCAGCTCGTCGGGCAGGACCGGGCTGCGCTCGGGGTCGTACATCGCGAACGTCTCCTGGTCGGCGAGTACCCGCCGCACATCGGTGTGCCGGGTGACCAGCCAGTACTCACCGACCCGGTGCAGCCAGAAGTCCCGGACCCGCCGGACCGCGTCCCCGCGTTGGACCTCCCCCAGCTCCGAGCCCGGGTGGAGCCCGTCGCGGCGGTAGAAGATCGAGATCGGCGGCACTTCCTGCTCGCTCATGGGACCTCCCGTGATCACCCGATGTCCCCTCCCGATACCCAGGTACCCGTGCCGCCGCGCACTCCGGCCGCGATCCCGTGGCAGCGCGCAGGAGCGCGGCGCCCTCCGGCGTGCCCCGTCCCCGCGCCGGAGCCGCCCCCCTGCTCTCCCCACCTCCGGGCCACCGGCCTCGGCCTCGGCCTGGTGCGGGCGATGCTCCGCCGCAGCGGCATCTGGTGCCGGCTGCAGGACGGAGACCGGCCGGTTCTTCGTCCATGTCGGCGAGGATCACGACTTGTACGTCGGCAGCACGGCCCCCTGCCCCGGCGCACTCGACCGCTGCCGCGAACTCGGCCTGGTCAGCGAGCGGATCGACGCCTCACCCCACGACCCGGCGTTCGACCGTCCCGGGCTACAGCCGCTCGGGTGTCCCGATGCCGAGCAGGTCCATGCCCTGGCGGAGGGTCCGGCCGGTGAGTTCGCAGAGCAGCAGCCGGGTCTCCATGACCTCGCGGCCGGGGGCCTTGAGGACGGGGCAGTGCTCGTAGAACGTGGTGTACGCCGCCGCGAGGCTGTGCAGGTAGGCGCAGAGGCGGTGGGGCTCGAAGGTCTCGGCGACGAGGTCGACGGTGGCGCCGAACTCGTCGAGGAGCAGCCCGAGGGCGCGTTCGGCCGGCTCCAGGGCCACGTCCCGGTGGGCGTTCGGGGTGACGGCCTCGGGGGCCTTGCGCAGGATGGAGCGGATGCGGGCGTAGGCGTACTGGAGGTAGGTTCCGGTGTCGCCGGTGAGGGAGACCATGCGGTCGGCGTCGAAGACGTAGTCGCGGGTGCGGGAGGTCGACAGGTCGGCGTACTTGACCGCGCCGATGCCGACCTGCTTGGCCCGGTCTTCGAGTTCCCCGGCGGCGAGCTGGGGGCTCTTCTCGGCGACGACGGTACGGGCGCGGTCGACGGCCTCGTCGAGGAGGTCCATGAGGCGGACGGTCTCGCCGGAGCGGGTCTTGAAGGGCTTGCCGTCCTTGCCGAGGACGGTGCCGAAGCCGAGGTGCCGGGCGCGGACGCCGTCGGGGAGCCAGCCGGCGCGGCGGGCGGTCTCGAAGACCATCTCGAAGTGCAGGGCCTGGCGGCTGTCGACGACGTAGAGCAACTGGTCGGCGCCGAGCACGCCGACGCGGTCGCGGATGGCGGCGAGGTCGGTGGTGGCGTAGCCGTAGCCGCCGTCGCTCTTCTGGACGATGAGCGGGGTCGGTTCGCCGTCGGGGCCCTTGATGTCGTCGAAGAAGACGCAGAGGGCTCCGTCCGAGCGGACGGCGACGCCGGAGGCTTCGAGGTCGGCGCACACCTCGGCGAGCATCGGGTTGTAGTGGCTCTCGCCGACCGCGTCGGCGTCTTCGAGGAGGACGCCGAGGCGGGCGTAGACGGCTTCGAAGTAGACCTTCGACTCGTCGACCATGCCCTGCCAGGACGCGACGGTCTCGGCGTGGCCGGCCTGCAGCTCGACGACGCGCCGGCGGGCGCGGTCGGCGAAGTCGGCGTCGCCGTCGAACTTGGCGCGCGACGCCTTGTACAGGCGGTTGAGCCGGGACATCGACGGGCCGGAGCCGTCCGGCTCGGTGCCTTCGTCGAGTTCGGCGGGGTGCTCGACGAGGTACTGGATGAGCATGCCGAACTGGGTGCCCCAGTCGCCGAGGTGGTTGCGCCGGACGACCCTCTCGCCGCTGAACTCCAGAGTGCGCACGAGCGCGTCCCCGATGATCGTGGAGCGCAGGTGGCCGACGTGCATCTCCTTGGCGATGTTCGGCTGGCTGTAGTCGATCACCGTGACGCCGGCCTCGGCGTTGCCGCCGACACCGAGCCGGGCATCGGCCGCGCGGGCGGCCAGCCGGTCGAGGATGGCGGCGTCGGTGACGGTGACGTTGACGAAACCGGGCCCCGAGACCTCCAGCCTCGCGATCACCTGGTCGGCGTCGAGCTTCTCCAGCACGCGGGCGGCGACCTCGCGGGGGTGGGTCCGCAGCGGCTTGGCCAGGCCGAGGATGCCGTTCGCCTGGAAGTCGGCGCGGTCGCTTCGTCGCAGCCGGGGGTCACTGTCCGTGGCGTCGGGGAACGCGGCGGAGATCGCCTGCGCGAAGCGCTCGTGCAGCGTGTCGGCGATGGAGAGGACCGTAGGCATGGAGAGAGGGACCACTTCCGTGAGGGGCGGATCTGCGGATCAGCCGCAGGCGTCGCACAGCGCCGCACCGTCGACCGGTGGACGCCGTGTGCTGATCATCCCATGACCACCGCACGGAAGAGCTCGAATTATCCCCGCCGCGATACGACGCGCGCCCTCAAGGAGCCGCTTGCGACGAGCTCTTGATGTTCCATCATCGCAGGAGGAGAGCTGTCCGAGGGGGAGGTGCCGGCGAGGTGCCGCGGGACCGCGGACGGGGCCCGGACCCGCGTCGGCTGCCGGGAGGGCCGGTCGGTGATCGCGAAGCGGACCGGCCGTGGGTGGCCGGTCCGCTTCGGCGGGCCCCGCGGCTCGCGGCCGGGCGCCGGGCCCGGTCAGCCCAGGCCGTTGACCCGCTTGTACTCCAGGGCGTAGCCGAGCTTGCCGGGCTTGGCGTCGGAGTACGGCTTGCTCAGCTTGTCGAACTCGCCCTTGGTGTCCGGCTTGCCGGCGTTCCACTGGTCGAGCGCGCCCAGGTCGGCGGCGGTGAAGCCGCTGTCGACGACGGTGGCCTTGGGCAGCGCGGTCATCGTCCGGGTCAGGCTCCTGACGGTGGCCAGGTAGTTGCCGAGGTCGTTGCGGTCCCAGCCGGACAGGTCGACCGGCTTGGCGTCCCGGACCCAGCTGCCCCAGTAGAACTCCTGGAACGGCAGGGAGTTCTGGGTGTAGCCGATGTCGCGGCCGAAGTAGAGCAGGCTGCGGTACTTGTCGTCGCTGAAGTTGGCCAGGCCGACACCGGTCGGCAGCTTGTTCACCTTGACCCGGTCGCCCTCGGGGCCGCGCAGGTAGACCCACTTGTTGGCCTGCATCCGGTCCCAGAAGTCCTGCCGGGTGAGGCTGCTGTAGTTGGCCAGCACCCGCAGCCGGACGTGCAGGTCCGCGCCGCCGTCCGGGGTCTCGTAGAAGGAGGTGAGGGTGTGGTGCCCGTCGGTGAGGAACGGCTCGCCGTGCGGGCCGATGACGACCGTCTTCATGGCCGCCACGCTGTCGGCCGTCTCGGCGCCGACGGGGAGCTTGCAGGTGAAGGAGGACGGGTCGTCCAGGCGGGCGCCGGGCTGGGCCGTCGCCACGTCGACCCGGCCGTCGGCCTCGCACCAGTCGCCGAACTTCTTGTTGATCGCGTCCTTGCCGAGGGTGTAGCGGCCGAGCTTGTAGTACACCTCGTCGTAGCCCAGCGCGGGCTGGGTGGGGTGCACGTCGCCGATGCGGACGTCGAGCAGCTCACCGGGCTCGGCGCACAGGTACTGCGTGAACGGCGTGGAGCGGTTGTCGTGCCCGCACAGCGGCGGCCGGGCGCCCGGCGCGCCGGGAGCAGCGTACGCGGTCGGCGCCGACACGACCACCGCGACGGCGACGGCTCCGAGGGCCGCGGCACGGCGGGACGGGGGGATGGAACGCATGGCACTCCTCGCATCAGGGGCGGACAGGCCCGTGAGCGTGGCAGCGCCCGGCCAACGCCGGGCCTCCTGACCGCGACGTCCAGGAGAACCTCGGTCAACGATCGTGCCGGCGACGGCGCGCGAGCGTCACGGGCTGCTCTCGGCCGCGACGAAGGTGTACGCGCCGAGTTCGAGGAACAGGGCGTCCTGGAGCCCGGGCACGCCGGTGAGGGGGACGGCGAGCCGCAGCTCGCGCGGTCCGGCGTTGGTGGTCACCGGGTTGTAGGCCCGCAGCACGATCCGGGCGTCGCACGGGAGCGGCTGGTCGAACCGGACCACGACCGTGACCGTGCCGGAGTAGTTGGCGGGCAGCAGGACGGAGCGCGTGTAGCCCTCGTCGGTGCCCGGCGAGTAGATCTGCGCCGTCAGGCTGAACGGGGCCTGCTGGTCGGTGTTGGAGAAGGTCGCGGTGCCGCCGGGCAGGTCGGTGCCGGAGACCCCGAAGACGAATCGCGTCGGGGTGTTGTTCAGGTTGCAGACGGCCAGCTCGGAGAGGACGTAGCTGGTCCGCTGACACGGGATGACGTCGATGTTGCGCCAGCCGACGTTGGGGTTGTACCTGACCCAGTTCAGGTAGTCGACGAGCGAGCCGAAGGTGGGCAGGGTGGCGGACATCGGGTGGGCGGGCGTGTCCACGGTGGTGATCGTGCAGTAGTGGCCCGGCGGGTTCCGGCTCGGCCAGACGAACGCGGACCTGCTGACGCAGATCTGTCCGGGAGGGATCTCCCGGGAGCCGCCGCGGACGGTGAACGGCACGGTGGTGCCGCCGCCCTCGGCGTTGATCGGGGTCCACGCCCGCGGGTCCAGCAGCAGTCCCCCGGGGGCGTAGTAGAGCCTGACGTTGCCGGAGCTCGGGCAGCCGGTCCTCAGGTTCTTCCCCCGGACGTAGATGCGGTTGAGCCTCCCGTACACGATGGGGTGGCTGATTCCGAGGTCGGGGCCGTCGTAACTCGACTCCAGCAGCGGGAAGTCGAGGATGTCGCTGCCGAAGGGGATGATGTCCGGGGACTCCCAGACGGGGTCGGCGGTGGGGGTCTGTCCCACGTCCTGGAAGTTGTCCCGGACCAGGATGTCGTTCCAGTTGGCGGCGGCGTTCACGGTTCCTCCCGAGTGGACGGTGCGTGCCGGCTGTGCGTGCCGGGTGTGCGCTCGGTGCGCCGGTGCGGTCTTCCGGTCTATTCCGGGAAAGGCGTCCTTCGGACCGCCGCAGGAGGCGGCAGGCCCTCATCGGCGGCCGCGGTGACGGCCGCCGGACAGGTCGGTGAGTCGGTCCTGTGGTACCGGGAGGGCGAATGCGCCCGTTCCGAACGTCCCGGTACGGAAAAATGTATCGGGCCCGAACCACCGGCCCAATAGGCCGGACGAGTGAATGCCCGCCATGTTCCTTTATCGGCAGGGAGGTTGGGGTTGTGCGCCCCGATGCGAGCGCCGGTCCGACGGACCGTCGGACCGGCGCTCGGGATGCCTTCCCCGCGGTTCAGCCGTCGAGCAGCTCGGCGAGGACCTCGGCCGGCTCGGCGGTGGAACCGTGGGTGAAGGCCAGCAGCTCACGGGCGCGCACGGCCGCGTCGGCGACCAGCCGCTCCAGCGGGTCGGCCCCGACGCCGCCCGCGGAGGCGTCCTGCCGGACGGGCGGTCCGGGCAGCGGCGGCAGCTCGGGCAGCGCCGCCGGCTCGCGGCCGAACACCTCCTCGGCCGGCGTGCCGTCCGGCAGCCGCACCGCGTCGGCCCGTACCTCCTCCGTCACATCGTCGGCGTCGACGCCGTCGGTGTCCTCGTTCCCGAATCCGCCGACGATCGCCTGCACCAGCAGGGCGGACCGGGCTTCCTCCCGCGCCTCCCGCGGGCCGCGCCCCCGCAGCAGGAGCAGCAGCACGGTGTCCTCGTCCAGCAGCCAGGACACCTGGTAGCAGAGCGCCGCCGCGTGCTCGCAGGGGTGGGCGAAGGCGTCGCAGTCGCACTCCGCGTCCAGGTCGCCGTAACCGGGCAGCAGCCGGACCCGGGCGTCCTCGGCGGCCTCCAGCAGGTCGGGCGGCAGTTCACCGGCGAGCAGTTTCTCGATGACGCCCGGCCGTTCGGCGGCCTTCTCCCAGAGCGACTCCCAGTCGCCCTCGTCGAGTTCCTCCAGGGTGAGCAGCGTCCTGAACGGGGCGCCGTCCTCGTGGCCGGTGGTGGAGACGCGCCCGGGACTGACCGTGATCGGCCCGAGCCGGCCGGTCCGCGCGTAGGCCCGGCCCTTCTTCAGCGTCTCCTCGTCCAGGGCGGTGTCCTCCAGCGCGTCCGCCCAGGCCCTGCCCCACCAGGACCGGCCGCGTGACCGGCCGCCCCGGCGTGCGGCGAAGGCCGGGAAGCCCCGCGCGACCGTCCCGTCCCCGCCCGTCCCGTCCCCGCCCGTCCCGTCGCCGCTCATCCCGCACTCCTCAGTTCGACCAGGTGGGCCAGCTCTTCGTTGCTCAGCCGCGTCAGCGCCTGCTCCCCGGCGCCCAGTACGGCGTCCGCCAGGCCCTTCTTCGCTTCGAGCAGCGCGGCGATGCGGTCCTCGACCGTGCCCTCGGCGATCATCCGGTGCACCTGGACGGGGCGCGACTGCCCGATGCGGTGGGCGCGGTCGGTGGCCTGGGCCTCCACCGCCGGGTTCCACCACCGGTCGTAGTGCACGACGTGGTCGGCGCGGGTGAGGTTGAGTCCGGTGCCGGCGGCCTTGAGGGACAGCAGGAAGACGGGCACCTCGCCGTCCTGGAACCGGCGGACCATCTCCTCCCGGCGTGCCACCGGGGTGCCGCCGTGCAGCAGCAGGGTGGGGACGCCGCGTTCGCGCAGATGCGCCTCCAACAGCCGTGCCATGGTGACGTACTGGGTGAACACCAGGGCGGCTCCGCCCTCGGAGAGAATGGTGTCCAGCAGTTCGTCGAGCAGTTCCAGCTTGCCGGAACGGCCGGCCAGCCGGGCGCCGTCCGCCTCCTTGAGGAACTGCGCGGGGTGGTTGCAGATCTGCTTCAGACCGGTGAGCAGCTTGAGCACCAGTCCGCCCCGGGCGATGCCCTCGGTGGCCTCGATCCGTGCCATGACCTCGCGGACCTGGGTCTCGTACAGGGTCCGCTGCTCGGGGGTGAGGGGGACCGGGCGGTCCGTCTCGGTCTTCGGCGGGAGTTCGGGGGCGATGCCCGGGTCCGACTTCCTGCGGCGGAGCAGGAACGGCCGGACCAGTTCGGCCAGTCGCCGTGCGGTGGGGCCGTACTCCCCCTCCTCCCCCGGCGGCGGTCCGGACTGCGCGCGTTCGGCGCGTTCGGCCTCCACCGCGGCGATCCAGCGGCTGCGGAAGCGGCCGTGTCCGCCGAGGAGCCCGGGGGTGGTCCAGTCGAGGACGGCCCAGAGCTCGGAGAGGTTGTTCTCGACCGGCGTGCCCGTCAGGGCGATCCTGGCGCCGGCGGGGATCAGCCGCAGCGCCTTCGCGGTGTCGGAGTGCGGGTTCTTGACGTGCTGGGCCTCATCGGCGACGACCGTGCTCCAGCGGTGCGCGCCGAGCCGCCCGGCGTCCAGGCGCATGGTGCCGTAGGTGGTCAGGACGAAGCCCGAGTCGGCGCCCTCCAGGGTGCGGTCGGGGCCGTGGTAGCGGCGCACGGGCGTGCCGGGGGCGAACCTGGCGACCTCGCGCTGCCAGTTGCCCAACAGCGAGGCGGGGCAGACGACGAGGGTGGGGCCGGCGCTGTCCGGGCGCTCCTGGCGCAGCAGGTGCAGTGCGATCAGCTGGACGGTCTTGCCCAGGCCCATGTCGTCGGCGAGGCAGCCGCCGAGACCGAGCGAGGTGAGGCGGTCCAGCCAGCGCAGGCCGCGCAGCTGGTAGTCGCGCAGGGTGGCCGCGAGCGCGTCCGGCTGCTCGACGGCTTCGGTGCCGCCGTCGGGTTCGGCCAGGCGTCGGCGCAGGGCGAGCAGCCAGGCGCTGGACGCGACCCGCACCTGCGTGCCGCCGATCTCGGTGTACCCGGTGAGGGCGGCGGCGAGCGCCTCGACGGCGGTGAGCGGTCGGAGGTCGCGTTCGCGGGCCTTGCGGGCGGTGTCGGCGTCGATGAGCACCCACTGGCCGCGCAGCCGGGCCACCGGCCGGTCGGCGACGGCGGCGGCGGCGACCTCGGCCGTCTCCTGCTCGGTGAGGGTCTCCCCGTCGAGTTCGAGCCGCCGGCGCAGGTCGACCATGCCGTCACCGCCGAAGAAGGACCGCAGGTCGGTGGGCGGTGTCCGCTCGCCGCCGAGGACGGCACGGGTGGTGAAGGAGCGGACGGCGCCCTCGGGCCGGATCAGCTCGACGCCGTGGGCGGCGAGCCGGTCGGCGGTGTCGCCGAGCAGGTCCTGGACCTCGCGGTCGGTGAGGTCCAGGGCGGAGGGCACCGGCAGCAGGCGGGTGAGGGGCTGCCAGACCTCGGCGGCCCGCCGTACGGCGAGCGCGGTGTCGGCCCGGGCGCGAGGTCCGAACCCGGCCGTCCCGACCGCGGCGAACAGCTCGTCGGCATCGACGGCGAGGGTCGGGTCGGCCAGGCTGGACACCCGGGGCACCAGGCGCAGGGCGGGCCGCTCGCCCTCGCCGGCGGGCACCAGGTCCAGGCGCAGCGTCAGCCGTACGCCCGAGTCGAGGCCGGCCGAGAGCTGCTCGGCCCAGGCGCGGAGCTGGGGGACGTGCTGGGGTTCGACGGCGGCGAAGGCCCGGCGGCCGGTCGCGGCGGGGGCGGCGGTGCGCGGCAGGGTGTCGGCGACCGCGTCGACGAAGGAGCGGAGCAGGGCGGTGGCGTCGGGCAGCAGCAGCGGGCCGCCGGGCGGGACGGGCAGGGGCAGCGCGAGCGCCTCGGCCGGTGCCGCCGCGGCCAGTTCGCGGATGCGCCGGACGTCCTCCGGGGCGAGCGGGCCGACGCGCCAGGTGTCGTAGCCGGTGGCGGAGACACCGGGGAGCAGCCGTTCGCGGGCGGCGAGGTGCAGGCCGAGGGCGGTGGCGGCGCCCCAGTAGGCGGCGGACGGGCTGGGGGCGGCCGCCGTGGATCCGTCGGTGGCCGCCTCGGTGTGGAGTCGGCGGGCCAGGGTGAGGGCGGGCAGCGCCTCGGCGACGGTCAGGCGCAGGACCGGGCGGCGGCGGACCGCGAGGGTGCCGCCGTCGGCGGTGACCAGCTCGGCTTCGCCGGGTTCGCCGGGTTCACCGGGTTCACCGGGTTCACCGGGTTCACCGAAGGGCGGCCCCGCGGCGGAGCCGGGACCGGGACCGGGACCGGGACCGGCCGGATCGTCGGGGTACCGGTACACGAGCCTTCCGGTGCGCCCCGGATCGCCCGGCTCGAAGGCCACCGCGCACTGCGCCAGCAGCTCGGCCCGCTCACGCGACATCCACGCCATCTGTTCCGCCCCTGGTTCGTCGTCGAGTCAACTTCCGCGGCCCGCGCGTGGACACCCCTAGTGAGGGTCCTCGGGATGCGGCCCGGTGGCGTACGGGTTCGGCTCGCCCTCCGTGAGCACCCCCACGAACGGTTCGCCCTCCCCCGCGAAGGTGTAGGCACCGCCCTCGATCCGCCCGATCAGGCCGTGGGTCCACTCCGCCTCGCTGTCGGCCGAGTGCACCCACATGTTCATGATTTCGCCGATGTGCCCGAGCTGTTCGGGACCGTCCTGCGGCACGTAGTACTCGGTGACCTCGGCCCGCCACCGTTCGAGCCCCGCGATCCGCTCCTTGAGGAGTGCGACGGCCTCGGCCCGCGGCAGGTCGACGATGAACCCGAGGGCGGCCGAGAGCATGTCCCGCTTCTGGTCGTACGAGGTCAGGGCCTCGCGCAGCAGACCGAGGTACTCCGCGGTGCCCGCGTCGGTGATCTCGTACTCGACCCGGGGCGGACCGCCGACGGCGCTCGGGGCGACCTCGTGCGCGACGAGGAGTCCCTGCTTCGCCATCTGCTTGAGCGCGTGGTAGATCGAGCCCGGTTTGGCGGTGGACCACTCGTGGGCTCCCCAGTACTCCAGGTCGTTGCGCACCTGGTAGCCGTGCGCGCGTCCGTGCTGACGGACCGCGCCGAGAACCAGTAGCCGGATCGCGGACATGAGCGGCTCCTTCCTCATCCTGCTCGTGGGAGCCCAGGCTAATCAAATTTGACCAGTCATGCGAAACAGGCTACCTTCCCCGAGCTAGTCAAGTTTGATTACTGGCGGAGGGGAACGCTTTGACCGACCACTCGACCGACCACGACCCGACGATCGTGGTCGAGGGACTGCGGAAGAGGTACGGCGACAAGCAGGCACTCGACGGTCTCGATCTCACCGTCCGCGGGGGAACCGTCCAGGGGATCCTCGGGCCGAACGGCGCCGGCAAGACCACGGCCGTCCGCATCATGTCCACGCTGCTGCGCCCCGACGAGGGCCGGGTGGAGGTGGCGGGGATCGACGCCGTGACCCGCCCCGACGAGGTCCGTGCGCGGATCGGACTGCTGGGCCAGTACGCCGCCGTCGACGAGGAGCTGAGCGGCCGGCAGAACCTGGAGATGTTCGGCCGCCTCCACCACCTGGGCGCGCGCCGCGCGACCGCCCGGGCCGAGGAGCTGCTCACCCGGTTCGGGCTCACCGACACCGGAACGAAGGCCGTCAAGCGGTACAGCGGCGGGATGCGGCGGCGGCTCGACCTGGCCGCCTCCCTCATCTCCGAGCCGCGGGTGCTCTTCCTGGACGAGCCCACCACCGGGCTCGACCCGCGCGGCCGCACGGAGGTGTGGAACGCGGTGCGCTCGCTGGTCGACGGCGGCACGACCGTACTGCTGACCACGCAGTACCTGGAGGAGGCCGATCAGCTGGCCGACCGGATCGCGGTGATCGACCGCGGGAAGGTCATCGCCCAGGGCACGGCGGACGAGCTGAAGACCAGGACGGGCGGCGACCGGATCGACGTCGTCCTGCACGACGCCGGCCAGCTCGCCAGGGCGGCCTCGCTGCTGCCCGGGGAGGCGAGCGTGGACGAGGACCGCCGGCTGGTCAGCGCCCCGGTCGGCGACCGGATGGCGGCGCTGACGGAGACCGTACGGGCCCTGGAGTCGGCCGGAATCGTGGCGGAGGACATCGCGGTGCGGCGGCCGACGCTCGACGAGGTCTTCCTGCACCTGACGGGCCCGACAGACCTGACGAAGGCGGAGGCGGAGGCGGAATGAGCACGGTCCGGACCATGAAGGCGCCGCACGGCACGGCGACCGCCGGCGGCACGGGCGCGGGTCTGCGCCGGGCCGCCGCCGACTCCTGGACGATGACCAGGCGCGAGCTGGCCCACTGGGCGCGGCAGCCCGTGCAGGTGGTCGTCGGGCTGGTCTTCCCGGTGATGATGCTGCTGATGTTCCGCTACCTGATCGGCGGCGGCCGGGGCGTCGAGGGGGACTTCAAGGACTACCTGGTGCCCGGCATGCTCACCATGACGATGGCCTTCGGCCTGGAGGCCACGATGCTCTCCGTCACCCAGGACCTGGGCAAGGGGATCGTCGACCGGTTCCGCTCGATGCCGATGGCGTCCGGTGCGGTCCTGGTCGGGCGCAGCGTCGCGGACATGCTGCAGTCGACGGTCGGGCTGATCGCGATGATCGCGGTCGGCTACGCGATCGGCTGGCGCTGGCACGGCGGTTTCGCCTCCTTCCTGGGCGCGGTGGGACTGCTGTTGCTGCTGCGGTTCGCGATGGTGTGGATCGGCATCCACCTGGCCATGGTCGCGGGCCGGCCGGAGCTGGTGCAGGCGGTGCAGATCCTGGTCTGGCCGGTCGGCTTCCTCTCGAACGCCATCGCCTCCCCGGAGTCGATGCCGTCCTGGCTGGGCGCGGTCGTGGAGTGGAACCCGATGTCGGCGACGGCCACAGCGGTGCGCGGCCTGTTCGGCAACCCGGGCGCGACCGGTGACTCCTGGGCCGCGACAAACGCGGAACTGCTCGCGGTGGCGTGGCCGACGGCCCTGGTCGCGACCTTCCTCCCGCTCGCGGTCAGCCGCTTCAGGGGCCTCAGCCGCTAGCGGAGGCTCCCTCGATCCGCGGTGCGGCCGGCTTCCCGGCCCACCGCGGACCGGGCGGGCGAGCACGGAGCGCCACGCCCTGAGGTTGACTTGCGCCGATCACAAGTTGAAGAATTCTTCACATTTGCAGATACCGCATTCTTCTATCAAGAGGTTCGGTGCGACCGGCCGCCGCGGCGGCCGCCCCGGGGAGGGCGACGATGAGCGACGTGTTCGACGAGGAACTGCGTGAGCAGCTGGCCGAGGCCCGCCAACTGCGGGACCAGGCAAGGGAGTCGGGCGACGAGGACGGCTTCCAGGCGTACGCGGGGCGGGTGGCGCACCTGCTGCGGATCGCCTCCCAGCACGACATCACCGTGGAGCACGGCGCGGACGAGGCGGAAGGGGACTGGACCGGAAGGGCCACCGACGCCCCCTCGTGACGGGATCGCCCGCCCCGGCGTCGGCTCCGGGGCGGGCGATCGGCGGCAGGCGCTTCCGGCTACCCGTCGCATTGCAGATCTTAGCAGTTGCTAATATTGGAAAGTAAGACAACGGGACCGGAGTGGAAGGGGTGGCGGTGGACATGCAGTGGGACCTCGAACGCGCCGGTGACATCGGCATCATGAGGCTGTCCGGGTTCCTCGGCGAGAACGTGGTGCACCGCTTCACCGGCGCCGTCGACTGGACCGGCGCGCGCTGCTCCGGGGCCGTCGTCATCGACCTCGCCGCGCTCCAGGGCTGGAACGGCGACGGTGAGGCCGCGATCGTCAACGCCGCCGGCCGCCTCGGCCCCGACCACGGCCTGCTGGCCGTGTGCGGCCTCGGCGAGCGGGCCGCACCCCTGCTCGCCACCGCCCACGGCCTGGGCCTGCTGCGGCTGTTCCCCGACACCGACACCGCGCTGGCCGCCCTCACCCCGCGCTGACCAGGCGGTTCGCGGCGTTGCTACAGTCTGGAGCGATGATGCCCAGCCCAGCCGACACCCGACGCGGGCGGTGAATCCGATGACCACCGACACCCCGCGCCAGCCCTCCGTCACGGCCGCACCGCTCTACCAGCACAAGGCCGAGTTCTTCAAGACCCTCGGCCACCCCGTGCGCATCCGCGTCCTGGAACTGCTCAGCGAACGCGAGCACGCCGTCGCCGAACTGCTCCCGGAGGTCGGCGTCGAGGCGGCGCACCTCTCCCAGCAGCTCGCCATCCTGCGCCGCACCGGCGTCGTGGCCTCCCGACGCGAGGGCACCTCCGTCGTCTACCGGCTCACCAGCCCCGAGATCGGCGAACTCCTGACCGTCGCCAGGTCCATCCTCGCCACCCTGCTGACCGACCGCGCCGAACTCCTCGACGACCTGCGCCCGGACGCCGGCCCCGCGTCCGACGGCTGACCCCGTCGGCGGGCCGCCCGGCAGGTCGGACGTGCTGTCGGCCAGGTGGCCGGGCGGCCGAGCCGCCACGCCCTCCTCGGGGGACGGCACCCCTGGCGACGCGTCACCGCACTCCCGGACGGCGGTCGGTCATGCCCGGCACACCCAGTCCTCACCAATCAACGATCCTTCAAACAGCAGGAGAACAACCCGTCGCGGCTGGGAATTGGCGAGCGATGTTCAAAGGTTGATGTAGAATCATAGGCGTAAGGAGGCCTTGGGGCTGATGCTGAAGGCGTCGGCGGCCTCCCACCGGCAGGGGGAAAGACCGTCATGAACTACCACCTCGACACCGCGCGGGCCATCATCAACGAGCGGATGCGGGAGGCCGAGCAGCACCGCCTCGCCCACGCGCTCTACCTGAAGAACCGCGCCGAGGCCAAGTCCCGTCGGGCGCGTCTGCTCCTCGCCCGCCTCGGCGGCTGAGCACCGCGACCGCAGGCCGTCGACCCGGAAGCCGCACCACCGCGACCGCCGCTCTCCCCGGGGAGCACCGGCAGGTCAGCCGGGGTAGCCGTCGATCCGGTCGACGTGGGAGAGCACAGCACCGGCACCGTCCTCGGCCGCCATCAGCGCACCGACGGCGGCCGCGCTTCGGCGGACCGGCTCCGCCAGCGCCGCCGTGATCGCGGCGGCGAGGCGCTCGGCGGTGAGATCGGCGAACGGCACGGGCTCCGGGGCGACTCCCAACCGGTGCAGCCGTTCCGCCCAGAACGGCTGGTCGACCATGACCGGCACCGGCACGGCGGGAACGCCGGCCCGTAGCGCGGCGCCCGTGGTACCCGCTCCGGCGTGATGCACGACGGCGGCCGTCCGCGGGAACAGCCAGTCGTGCGGCAGGTCCCCGACGGACAGAACGTCGTCACCCGCCGCCTTCAGCCCGGCCCACCCGGCCTGGACCACCGCGCGCACGCCCGCCCGACGCACCGCCTCCGTCACCAGCTCACCGAGCCGCTCACCCTCCCCCGGCGCCATGCTGCCGAAACCGACGAACACCGGTGCCGGACCGGCCTGGAGGAAGTCGACCAGTTCAGCGGGAGGCTGCCAGTCCAGCGGCCGGGCGGGCCACCAGAAGCCCGCCACCTCGACCGGGGCCGGCCAGTCCGCCGGGCGCGGCAGCAGCAGCGGACTGTAACCGTGGACGACCGGACGGGTGTGTCCGAGCGGTTCCGGCGGCGTCGTGCCGGGCAGGCCGAGACGCTCGCGCATCCGGGCCACCGCACCCGAGAACAGCCCTTCCGCACTCCGGAGCCGCTCCCGGCCGACCGCCAGGTTCTCCTCCGGCCCGAGGTCCCCGGCGACGCCGGGGCCGGGCAGCGGGAACTCCGTGGTGGCGAAGGCCGGCGTGAGGTACGTGCCGAGGACGGGCACGCCGTGGGCCTCCCCCGCCGTCCGGCTGAGCGACGACGGGGCGAAGGCGGTGAGCAGCAGGTCCTCCCCGCCCGCCACGGCGTCCGCCACACCGTCGGCGAGCCCGTCCACGAAGGCGGTCATCAGCGCGCGGGTCTCCTCCCGCGACGTCGCGCGGGCCCTGGCGCGGATCAGCTCCTCCGGGTCCCCCGGCAGCGGCCGGTACTCCAGCCCGCACCCCTCGATCAGCGTCTCGAAGGTCGGATGGGCGACGACGGCGACCCGGTGCCCGGCGTCCGCCAGGCGTCGGCCCAGGCCCGTGAACGGCGCGACGTCCCCGCGGGAACCGGTGGTGACGATCAGGATCCGCATGGGGGTGATTCTCCATGCCGGGCCGGTGCGTCGGGAACCCGGGCCGGCGGCCGGCAGGGGCGCGGGCCGCGCGGCCGGGGGCGCGTCGCGGACGCGGGCCGATCCACGCGACGCGCCCCAGGACAACGGAGCCGTCCCACGGGACGATGGAAGCACCCCCGGGCTCCGGCGGGGACGGCCGTGGGCGCGGGTCCGACGACGGCCCCCGGCGGGCGCGGGAGCGGCCGAGCGGGGACGACGGGAGTGAGTGCGATGTCCGATGGCGCAGACGCCGGCCACCGCGCGCTGGTCGACGAGCTCGCCGCGCTGGTGGGACTGGCGCACACCGCGCTCGGCGGTGTGACGGCCGTCCTCATGGAGCCGGACGACGGCGAGGACGGGATCGCGATCGCGGAGAAGGCCCTGGGCGAGCTGCTGGCCCGGGTCGAGGAGGACGCCGCCGCGACGCCCGGCGGGCGGGCCGGGGTCGTCGTGGGCGTCCACGTGGGGTGCGAGGTCGAGGCGCTCGCGCAGCTGACCCGGCGGTTGCTGGAGGCGGCGTGGGCCCGCCAGGAGCGGGGGGCGTTCGTCGAGCGGCTGCGGGACCCGCTGCGCGGGCTCGCCGGTGCGGCGCTGGACCTGGTCGCACGGTCCGCCGGCGTCCTGCGGTCCGGGGCGGCCGAGGGCGTCGCGGACGTGCTGAGCGAGCTGCACGAGGTCGGACAGCGGCAGCGGCTGCTGTACGGGCTACTGCTGCGCGAGGACGTCCGCGAGGACTCCCGAGAGGAGGCGACGGACCCGGTCGACGTCACCGACCTCGTCCTGCTGGCCTGCTGCTACCAGCAGTGCGCCGACCGTGCCGGGGCGATCGCCCGCCACGCCGTGCTCTTCGCGCAGGCCGGTCCCTGAGGGCCGGGTGCCGCTCCCGGCCGGTTCCGTTTGCCCCGGCCGTTCACCCGGCCGGATACTCGTGCGCGGGGCCACTCGCGCACGGAACGCCGCACGGCAGGGCGGAGGGAACCGGTCATGGCAGCCAGGGGCTGGCAGTTCTGGGTGGACCGGGGCGGGACCTTCACCGACGTGGTCGCGCTGGCGCCGGACGGCCGTCTGCTCACCCACAAGCTGCTCTCCCACGACCCGGCGCTCGACCGCGACCCCGCCGTGGCCGGGATCCGGGCCCTCCTGCCGCCCGGGGCGGACATCGACTCGGTCCGGATGGGCACCACGGTGGCCACCAACGCCCTGCTGGAGCGCACCGGCGAGCCGACCGTCCTGGTCATCACGCGCGGCTTCGCGGACGCGCTGCGGATCGGCTACCAGAACCGGCCGCTGATCTTCGCCCGTGAGATCGTGCTGCCCGAGCCGCTGTACAGCCGCGTTGTCGAGGTGGACGAGCGGATCGCCGCCGACGGCCGGGTACTGCGCCCGCCCGACCTCGACCGGCTCGCGGAGGAGCTGCGCGACTGCCGGCGCGCGGGCCTGCGCTCCGTCGCCGTGGTCTGCCTGCACAGCTGTCTGCACCCCGCCCACGAGCGCGAGATCGGCCGGCTCGCCGAGCGGCTCGGCTTCGACCAGGTGTCACTGTCCAGCGAGGCGAGCCCGCTGATGAAACTGGTGCCGCGCGGGGACACCGCGGTGGTCGACGCCTACCTCGACCCGGGGCTGCGCCGCTACGTGGGCCAGGTGGCGGACCAACTGGCCGGTGTCCGGCTGATGTTCATGCAGTCCAACGGCGGGCTCGCCGAGGCCGGCCACTTCCGGGGCAAGGACGCGATCCTGTCCGGCCCGGCCGGCGGCATCATCGGCATGGTGCGGATGTCGGAACTCGCCGGCCACGGGCGGGTGATCGGCTTCGACATGGGCGGCACCTCCACCGACGTCTCGCACTTCGCGGGCGAGTACGAGCGGGTGGTGACCACCCAGGTCGCCGGGGTGCGGCTGCGGGCCCCGATGCTGGCGATCCACACCGTCGCCGCGGGCGGCGGCTCGGTGCTCCGCTTCGACGGTGAACGCCTGCGGGTCGGCCCGGACTCGGCCGGTGCCTTCCCCGGCCCCGCCTGCTACCGCAACGGCGGGCCGCTGACCGTCACCGACGCCAACCTGCTGCTCGGCCGGATCCAGGCCGAGCACTTCCCCCGGGTCTTCGGACCGGACGGCGACCGGCCGCTCGACCGCGGCCCGACCGAACGCCGGTTCGCCGAACTGGCCGGGGAGATCGGCGACCGCACCGCCGAGGAGGTGGCCGACGGGTTCCTGCGGATCGCGGTCGGCAACATCGCCAATGCGATCAAGCGCATCTCCGTCCAGCAGGGCCACGACATCACCCGGTACACACTGACCACCTTCGGCGGCGCGGGCGGCCAGGTCGCCTGTCCGGTGGCCGAGGCACTGGGCGTGCGCACCGTGCTCGTCCCGCCGATGGCCGGGGTGCTGTCCGCCCTCGGCATCGGCCTGGCCGACACCACCGTCCTGCGCGAGCGGGCCGTCGAACGGCCCCTGGCCGAGGAGGAGATGGGCGCCGTACGGGCCCTCGCCGACGAGCTGGCGCGCGCGGCCCTCGACGAACTGCTCGACCAGGGCGTGCCCCGGGAGCGGATCCGGCTGACCCACCGGGTCCGGCTGCGCTACCAGGGCACCGACAGCACCATCGGCGTCCCGCTGGGCGAACCGGCCGGCATGCGGGCCGAGTTCGAGGAGCGGCACCGGGCCACCTACTCCTTCCTGATGGACCGCCCGCTCACCGTCGAGGCCCTCGCCGTCGAAGGCACCGGCCTGACCGAGCGGCCCGTGCTCGACACCCTCTCCCCCGCGCCGGCCCCGGCGGGGCCCGTCACCGTCGCCCTGTACACCGGCGGCCGCTGGCACCGGGTCCCGCTGCTGGAGCGCGAGTCGATGCGGGCGCAGGACACCGTCACCGGCCCGGCGGTGATCGCCGAGGCCAACGCCACCACCGTGGTGGACGCCGGGTGGCGGGCGACCGTCACCGCGGCCGGGCACCTGCTGGTCGAACAGGTCGGGGCCACCGCCGAGGAGAGCGTCCCGACCCGCGCCGACCCGGTCCTGCTGGAGGTCTTCAACAACCTCTTCATGGCCATCGCCCAGCAGATGGGCGCCCGGCTGGAGTCCACCGCGCAGTCGGTCAACATCAAGGAGCGGCTGGACTTCTCCTGCGCGCTCTTCGACCCGGACGGCAACCTCGTCGCCAACGCCCCGCACATCCCGGTCCACCTCGGCTCGATGGGCACCACCGTCAAGGAGGTCCTCCGCCGGCAGGGTCCCCGGATGCGCCCGGGCGACGCCTACGCCGTCAACGACCCGTACCACGGCGGCACCCACCTGCCCGACGTCACCGTGGTGACCCCGGTCTTCGACCCGGACGGCCGCGACATCCTGTTCCTCGTCGCCTCCCGCGGCCACCACGCCGAGATCGGCGGCATCTCCCCCGGCTCGATGCCCGCCAACAGCCGTGAGATCCACGAGGAGGGCGTGCTCTTCGACAACTGGCCACTGGTGGTGGACGGACGACTGCGCGAGCGGGAGACCCGGCGGCTGCTCACCGACCCGCCGCACCCCTCCCGCGACCCGGACACCAACCTCGCGGACCTGCGCGCCCAGATCGCCGCCAACCGCAAGGGCGTCGACGAGGTCAACGCGATGATCGAGCACTTCGGCCTCGACGTCGTCCAGGCCTACATGCGGCACGTCCAGGACAACGCCGAGCAGGCGGTGCGGCGCGCCGTCGACGGCCTCACCGACGGCAGCTGCCGCTACCGGACCGACTCCGGCGCCGTGATCGCCGTCTCGGTGCGCGTCGACCGCCGGGAGCGCCGCGCCACCATCGACTTCGCCGGGACGTCCCCCCAGCTCGCGGGCAACCTCAACGCGCCCTCCGCCGTCGTCACCGCCGCCGTGCTCTACGTCTTCCGCACCCTCGTCGCCGACGACATCCCGCTCAACGACGGCTGCCTGCGCCCGCTGCGGATCCTCGTGCCGCCCGGCTCGATGCTCGCCCCCGCGTACCCGGCCGCCGTCGCCGCCGGCAACGTCGAGACCTCGCAGGCCATCGTCGGCGCGCTCTACGGCGCGCTCGGCGTCCAGGCCGAGGGCTCCGGCACGATGAACAATCTGACCTTCGGCAACGCGGAGCACCAGTACTACGAGACCATCGCCTCCGGCTCCGGCGCCGGGCCGGCCTTCGACGGGGCGGACGCCGTCCAGACCCACATGACCAACTCCCGCCTCACCGACCCGGAGGTCCTGGAGTGGCGGTACCCCGTTCTCGTCGAGGAGTTCGCCGTACGCCCCGGCAGCGGCGGGGGCGGGCGCCGGCACGGCGGCAACGGCGTGCTCCGGCGGCTGAGGTTCCGCGAGGCGATGACGATCAGCGTCCTCTCCGGCCACCGCCGCGTCCCGCCGTACGGCCTCGCCGGCGGCCTTCCCGGCGCGCTCGGCGCCAACCGCGTGCTGCGCCACGACGGAACCGTGGAGGAGGTGCCCGGCTGCGGCAGCGCCGAGCTCGCGGCCGGTGACGCCGTGGAGATCCTCACCCCCGGCGGCGGCGGGTTCGGGCCGCTCCCCGGACCGCACGACGGGGGCCGGACCACCGGGACCGGTGAGGCCGCACCCCGGGGAACGGGCGCAGGCGACCGGAGACGGCCATGACCACGGCCGGCACGGTCCCGGCGGACACTCCACCGGCGTGGGAACTCCCCCGTCACCTCACCGCCGCTGGGTCCAGAGCGGTTCCACCCGCTCCCAGGCGGGCTCCCAGCTCCGCTCCGCCCGCCGGTCCAGGGCGCGGTGGCACACCGTGTAGCCGATCAGGACGAAGGAGCCGAGAGCGAGCGCGGCGCCGAGACCGAGGAGTCCGGCCTCCGTGGCGATCGCGGTGGTGTCGCGGGCCCCGGCGGCCGGGACGCCGGCGTCGTCCAGGTAGATGGGCACCGCCGTTCCGGCGGCCGTCCCGACCGTCACCTGGATGGTGCCCTCGCCCGGTCCGTCGGGGTGGCTCCACCGGGCGAGGGCGTGCGCCCTGGCGTTGCCGGACCAGAGGTAGTCCGACACCGCCGGCCCGGTGGTCGTCGCCACGACGGCGTGCCGGTGGCGCGCCGTCTCCCGCTCGGCGCGGGCCTCGACTCGGTACACCAGCACGGAGAGCGCCGCGCTCAGGACGAGCAGCGCGGCGAGGACGGGCGGCAGCGCGAGGACCAGACGGCTGCGGGCCCGATCGACCGGGCGGCGCAGCGGGTTGTGGTCCCGGCCGGAGGCGCGGCGGAGCCGGGTGCGGAGCGGCGGGTGCACGGCCGGGTGCTGCTGCGCGGTCATGGCGCGCCTCCTCGGGGCGGGGTGTGCGGTTCGTCGGCGTCGCCCCCAGTCTTTCGGCGCGGCGGGCGCGGTCCCAGGGTCCGCCGGGCCCGCCGCCCGGGCCCTCCGGCCCCTGCGCGGAGGGACCGATGGTGGTGCCATGGAAGTGCGGACGCGATCGGGACCCGCGACGACCGGGGACCGCGGCGTCGTCCGCCGAGGAGAGGTGACAGCCATGCACACCGTGATCGTGTACGAGAGCATGTACGGCAACACCCGCGAGGTCGCCGAGGCCATCGCCGAGGGCGTGCACGGCGCCGCCCCCGCCGCGGCCGTCGACTGCCTCCCGGTGGCCGAGGCCACCGCCGAGCTGACCCGGTCCGCCGACCTGCTCGTGGTCGGCGGACCGACCCACATGCACGGCATGTCCTCCGGACTGAGCCGCCGGATGGCCGCCGCGGCGGAGGCGAGGAAGGAGGGCCACGAGGAGACCGCCCGGGAGGCCCGCGAGACCGCCGAGGGCGAGGGCCTGCGTTCCTGGTTCCGCCATCTGCCCGACACCGAGCACGGCACCCACGCGGCGGCCTTCGACACCCGGGGCGCCGGCTCGGGCAGCGGCGGCGCCGCCCCCGGCATCGCCCACCGTCTCGAACACCACCACTACGACGTCGTCGCCGAGCCCGAGGGCTTCGTCGTCGAAGGCGTCGACGGCCCGCTCCGGGCGGGCGAACTGGACCGCGCCCGCGCCTGGGGCGCCGCCCTCGTCCAGCGACGAACCGTGTTCGAAAGGACGGAACCGCGATGAGCACGCACACCACCGCGACACCGCTGCGCACCAAGCGCTGGACCCTGCGGCTCGACCTCTTCGAGGAGGGCGACGTCACCAACGTCCATGCCGTGCTCGACACCGGTGACAACACCCTGCACAGCCGTACCACCGCCCACCGCAACCCGCACGACCCGCCGGTTCCGGAGATCGGCGACGAGTACGCGGCCGCCCGGGCCCTGATCGACCTCGGGCAGCAGCTGCTGCGCGCCGGCCGCACCGACGCCGCGGCCAACGAGCACGACGCCGGCTGACCCCGCGCTCCCCGCCACCCGCCGGACCCGTCCGGGCGGCCCGGGACCACCGGCCCTACGGCGGGGGCCCATCGGTTCTTCCGGACGCGGCGCGGCAGTTGGTTGACTCCGGTACGGGCACGGCACCGCGCCGACCGGAGGACCGGTCGCGCCCGGGCCGCGAGACGACGGAACTCCCAGGAGGTTGTGGTGGGCGCGACGGCAACAGCGGTCGGGCACGGCGTGGTCCGATCGGTCACCCGCGATCCGCGGGCCCGCACCACGGTGGTGCGGCTGAGCGGCGAACTGGACATGCTCACCGCATCCGGCCTCGTCCCGGAACTCCTGGGACTCGCGGACGAGAACGACCGGGAGCTCGTGCTGGACCTGTCCGGCGTCAGCTTCTGCGACAGCTCGGGGGCGAACGCCTTCCTGCAGCTGAACCGGCGTCTGTCGAAGGGCACCCGGCTGTTCCTGCGCGGCGTCTCCCGGCAGCCCGCGAAGGTGCTGCGGCTGCTCGGCCTGTACCGGTCCGTGCCCTGCGAGTTCGCGCAGCCCGCCCACCCCTGAGCCCGCCCGCCCCGTCCGGCCTTCCCGCTACGGCACTCCGGACTCCGGCTGCCTGCCGCCCACGCTCGCCCATGGCCTCCGGACAGGAGCAGCCGGCGCGATGGGCCGCCACAACCGGACCGGGCCGAAGAGGCCCGTGAGCTCGCCGAGGAGCCGGAGGCCGACCCGCTCCAGGCCCACCTGCGCGACGAGCTCGGCCAGAGCGAACAGACCGCCGCCGAACTGACCGGCGCGGGGGCCGAGACCGCTACGGTGTGCCCGGCGGCTGACGAACGAACGGGCGCCACCCCGCTTGCCGTGGGGTGGCGCCCGTGTCGTCGCCGCGTCGTCGCCGCGTCGGCGCCGCGTCGTGCGCGGTCACCGGCTCCGGTGGTTACAGGATGACGTCGAAGACCGACGTCCAGCCGGTGCCGACCAGTGTGCGGCCGCTCGGGATGAAGTCGTACATGTCACCGTTCTGGGTGATGCCGACCGCCTCCGCCGCGCCGTCGTTGTTGAAGTCGCTGACGAACGGGTTCCACTCCCCGGGCCAGAAGCCGTTGCCCCAGAAGTAACGCGGGCCGAAGCTGGTGCTCTGGGCGTCGCTGGTGTTCGGGAAGATGTAGAGGTCACCGCCGTCGGTGCGGCCGATGATGTCGGGCTTGAAGTCGCCGTTGACGTCCGCGATCCGGATGGTGATCCAGTTGGCGGGCCACCAGCCGTTGCCGATGAAGAAGCGGTTGCCGAGGGTGGAGGTACCGGTGCCGCCGGTGCCCGGGTAGACCCAGAGCTCGCCGCCGCTGTCGCGGGCGACGACGTCGGTCTTCCCGTCTCCGGTGACGTCGCCGAACGCCAGCGTGGTGTAGCCGCCCCAGCCGGTGCCGATCAGCGTCCGGGCGCCGACCGTGCTGGTGCCGGAGTTGCCGGTCCCGGAGTAGAGCCACATGTCGCCCTCGCGGGTGAGGCCGATGATGTCGGTGTGCCCGTCGTTGTTGAGGTCGGTGGCGTAGACGTTGGTCCAGTACTCGCGCCACCAGCCGTTGCCGGCGAAGTACCGGCCGCCGAAGGTGGAGGTGCCGGAGCCGCCGGTGCCGGGGTAGACCCAGACGTCGCCGTTGGCGTCGCGGGTGAGGATGTCGGTCCTGCCGTCCGCGTTGAAGTCGGGCCGGCCCTGGGTGTTGCTGGTCCACTGACCCTGGCCGACGGCGTTGTAGATCACCAGGACGCCGTGTTCGAGCAGCATCGCGTAGGAGTTGGGCTTGCCGTGGGTGCGGGAGCTCCAGAGCGCCTTGGAGCCGTCGGCGCTGTAGACGACCAGGTTGCCGTCGGCCTGCATCCGGGCGAACGCGTTGGGGTTGCCACCGGTGTTGGAGGCCCAGAAGAGCTTGCCGGCCTTGGTCAGCACGAGGTTGCCGTCGGCCTGCATGGTGAGCTTGGCGGTTCCGGTGGCGTACTCCTGGCCGGAGGTCAGATTGGTACCGGAGGGGATCCGGGCGCCGACCACGCCGTCGATGGCCCAGCCTCCGGAGAACGTCCAGACGACCCCGGCCGAGGCCTGGCCCCACCAGGCGAACAGGGTGTTGTCGGCCTTGCGCGCCCACAGGTCGGGGACGCCGTCGCCGCTGATGTCGCCGACCGAGCCGACGGTGGGCCAGAGCTCCTTGGTGACGCCGTAGCCGACCTTGACGCGGTCCTTGGTGCCCCAGGTGGCCAGGTCGATGACGCCGTTGGCGTCCTTGCTGCCGAAGGTGCGCAGGATGTCGCCGTTGGTCTCGTCGCGCAGCCAGAGGTCCGGGACACCGTCCCCGTTGAGGTCACCGGGGGCGATCACGGTGAACTTGTCCCAGTCGTCACCGCCGACCAGGACCGGGTCGGAGTTGTCCAGGTAGTCGTCGCGCGAACCGTAGTAGGCCCAGAGAAGCTTGCCGTCGCGCACCAGCAGGTCGGGGATCTTGTCGCCGTTGAGGTCCCCGGGCGACAGGATCTGGGCATTGGCGTTCTGCCAGTGGTCGTTGCCGGCCGGACAGGTGCCCTCGGGATCGGCGACCGGGCAGTAGACCTTGAGCTCCTGCTTCCTCTTGCCGAAGTTGACGGTCGCGGTGCCCAGGCCGTTGTTGGGGTAGGTCCACAGCTTGCGGCGCTTGTCGACGCTGTCGTACTCCAGGGTGACGAGGTCGTTGTAGCCGTCCTCGCCCCAGTCGCCGGAGTAGGTGATCCGCGGGTCGGTGAAGGACAGGCCGCCGTTGGTGGCGGAGGAGAACTGGCCGTTGCCCTGGCCCGCGTAGGTGAGCAGGGTGCCGTTGGAGTCGACGCTCCAGATGTCCTTGTGGCCGTCGCCGTTGAGGTCGTACGGCTCGTCGCGGTCCTGCGAGCGGCCGGCGTAGAAGAGGTAGGTCGCGGTGTCGGAGCGGTTGCCGGCGGCGTCCTGGCTGAAGGCGTGCACGAAGTGCGGGCCCACGCCGGAGGGCTTGAGCGAGATCTTCGCGGTGCCGCCGGCGGCGGGGGCGTCCACCGTCTTCACCGACTGGTCCCAGTCGGTGAAGTAGCCGTACCGCACGACGTCGTCGACGCCGTTGGAGGCGATGGTGAAGTCACCGGGGTTGCGGGCTTTGCCGGTGCCGGCGGGCCAGCCGTTGTCGCCGTTGGGGAAGGCCGAGGAGTCGATCTTCGGGGCCCTGGCGGGGCGGGTGCGGTCGACGGTGAAGCGGCAGGTGGTGCTCCAGCCGGAGTACTCGCTCTGGTCGTAGGCCCGGACCTGCCAGGTGTAGTCGCCGGTGGGCAGTTCGGCGTCGGGGACGACCAGGGTGGAGACGCGGCCCTTGAGCGCGGGGATCCACTTGTCGGCGACCAGGGAGCCGCCGCGGAAGATCTGGAACTGGGCGGAGAGGTTGCCCGCGTTGGGGTCGTCGACGAGCGCGTAGAGGCTGACCGTGGTGTTGCCGATCAGGCCGCCGGTGGCGCAGTCGGTGCGCGGGTTGGTGCCCAGGCCCGAGGGGGTCAGCGGCGGGTCGTTGTATTTGGTCTCCAGGTACGCCGACTTGGAGTCGAACTTCTTCCAGCCGAAGGTGTCGCCCTCGTTCTCCGCGTACAGGCCGAGGGTGATGTTGGGGTCACCGGCGGCGGCGACCCGCTGCATCTTCCAGGTGACGTCCCATTCGAGGTTCCCGCCCGGGCAGCTGCCGGAGTTCCAGCCCTTGGCGTCGTTGACGGTCCCCAGCCAGTCGATCTTGCCGGGCTGCTTCTCCCAGGTGGTGTCCTTGTCGATGCCGCCGGTGTGCCACAGCTGGACCGGGCGGGCCTGGCAGGACCAGGACCAGACGTTGTTGATCCGGAAGGTGGAGCTGATCACCTTGCGGCCCTTGATGTTGCTGGTGTCCAGCTGGAAGAACGACCGGGACAGGCCGTTGGTCTCGTTCTCGTAGCCGACCCGGGCCACCTCGTTGGCGTTCCAGAAGCTCATCCTCGGGTACTTCTTGTAGACCCGGGTCCAGTTCTGGCGCCCGCCCCACGCCCAGGACGGGTCGATGTACACCGGGTACTTGGTGTCCGCGGCCGTCAGCAGCGCCTGGTCCGGCGTGATCTGCAGGGTGTTGCCGCTGACCGAGGTCGGCATGACCGCGTCCTTGGCACCGACTGGCTGCTCGAACCCGGCCGCCGGGTCACCCGCACCGCCGCCGACCGCCGGGGCGAAGCCCTCCGCGCCCGGGGCGGCGGCGGACCTGGCGGGCCCGGTGGCGGGCGGGGCGCTGCTGATGGTGGTGGAGTCCCACATCATCGGCGGGGGGCTGGTGAACACCGGACGCCCCGCCGGGTCGGTGGCCCGCACCGCGCCGGTGGCCGCGTCGGTGGCCACCGTCACCCCGACCGTGGACATCGTGTACTTCAGCGTCGCCAGCTCCGGGTTGGCCGCCGCCTGCGCGGTCTTGACGACCACCAGCTGGGAGAAGCCCTCGACCTCCGCCTTCAGCTGCACGTCGACACCCGGCAGCACCTCGGCGTAGGTGGCGACATTGCCGGCCAGGGTGGGCTTGGGCAGCGGCTTCGGCCAGGACAGCGACAGCGTGCGCCCGTCCTTCACACCGGTCAGCAGCGGGCCGGTGCCGCCGCCGGAGAACGCCACGGTCACCGACGCGGCCTTCGGCCTGACCGAACCGTCGGCCGCGAACTGCAGCGTCGGGTCGGTGGCCACCCAGGCGCCGCCGCGCAGCACGCGCACCGGGGTCCCGTAGTGACGCACCGAGAAGGTGCCGTCGGGGTTGGCCCAGGTGTCCGAGCGCTCGGTCCGGGCGGTGACGAGCTCGGCGGGGGCGTTGGTGGACTTGGCCTGCTGGAGGGCCTTCTCCTCGGGGCTGACCGAACCGTCGTCGTCGGACGGGTTCACGGCGACGCCGGGAGCAGCCGGGGCGGTCGGGGCGGTCGGGCCGGCCGGCAGGGCTCGGGCGACGGAGGGCGGCACGACGGCGAGGCCGACCGTGAGCCCTCCCACCAGGCCCAGGGCTATCGCCCCGGTCGGACGCAAACCACTGCGCCCGTTCCTACGGGAAAGGATGGTCACACTGCTTCCTTCACGATGAGTGCTTTTACCGAAAGCGGTAGGACTCTATACCCCGCCGCGAAGCGCCCCCTCGGCTCTTTCACATCGCCTTCATCTTCGTGATGCAAAGTCAACTTCACTCCACTCCAACCGCACTGACGGCCAGATGGGGAACGCGCCACAGATCCTGACGAATGATCGCACACGGGACATTACGCCCATCATTTTCCCAGGTGAGCCCAAGAAATCCGCGGTGAGGCCTTGTTAGCCTTCGTCGACTCATTCAGAATCATCGGAGGGACGAGTGAGGCATTTCGTCGTCCGTTGGCTGGCGACCGCAGTCGTGGCCACGGCATTGACATCGGCGCTGCCAGGTGCAGCGTCAGCCGCTGAGAAGAGCGGCAGGGGGCCGGATCTGCCGGCCCTTCAGCAGATCCGGCCGGTGCCCGTGAAGACGGCACCGGTCGGCGGGGAAAAGCAGGCCGGTCTGGCCTCGACCGCCACGGAGAAGACCCCCGAGACGGTGTGGCCCGGCCCCGGTGCGATATCCGTCGAATCGGCATCCGGTTCGGACAAGTCGCTTGCGGCAAACGTTGATTCGCGCGCGAAGGCACTACTTTCGGGACAGCCGAAGAGCGTCGAGGTCACCGTCGCCGACCGGCAGCACACCCGTGCCGCCGGAATCGACGGCGTGCTGTTCTCGCTCACGGCGGCGGACCGGGCGCCCGAGGGCGACAAGGTCAAGGTCACGCTCGACTACTCGGCCTTCGCCAAGGCCTACGGCGGTGACTGGGCGTCACGACTGAGGCTGGTCCGGCTCCCCGAGTGCGCCCTCACCACCCCGGACAGCCCGGAGTGCCGTACGCCGGTCCCGCTGGAGTCGGTCAACGAGCCCGCCAGGGGCGCCGTCTCGGCGAGCGTGGACGCCCCCGCCGCCCGCCCGGCCGAGGCGAAGGGCTTCTCGCTCGCCGCCGCCTCCGGCCCGGCCGGTGGCCCGACGGTGCTCGCGGCGCTCGCCGACGCCGCCGGTCCCACCGGCGACTACAAGGCCACCCAGCTCCAGGCCTCCGGCTCCTGGTCGGCCGGCGGCTCCACCGGAACCTTCACCTGGGCCTACCCGATGGCGGCGCCCCCGGTGCCCGGCGGCCTGCAGCCCGCCGTCTCGCTCGGCTACTCCTCGCAGGCCGTCGACGGGCGCAGCAGCGCCTCCAACAACCAGGCCGGCTGGCTGGGTGACGGCTGGTCGTACGAGCCGGGCTTCATCGAGCGGCGCTACAAGCCGTGCGACGACGACAAGACCGGCGGCACCAACACCGCCAAGGTCGGCGACCTGTGCTGGTTCAACGACAACGCCGTCCTCAACCTCGGCGGCAAGAACACCGAGCTGGTGTACGAGGCCGGCAAGGGTTGGCACCCGGCCGCGGACAGCGGCGAGAAGGTCGAGAAGCTGACCGGCGCCGCCAACGGCGACAACGACGGCGAGCACTGGAAGATCACCTCGACCGACGGCACCCAGTACTTCTTCGGTCTGAACCGCCTGCCGGGCTTCCAGCCGGGATCGGCGGAGACCAGGTCGACCTGGACGGTGCCGGTGTTCGGCAACCAGTCCGGCGAGCCCTGCTACAACGCGTCCTTCGCCAATGCCTGGTGCCAGCAGGCCTGGCGCTGGCAGCTGGACTACGTGGTCGACGCCCGCGGCAACGCGATGGCGTACTACTGGAACACCGAGACCAACAACTACGCCCGCAACTGGAGCACGACGACCGGCAAGGGCACCGCGACCCCGTACGTGCGCGGCGGCTGGCTCGACCGTGTCGAGTACGGCCTGCGCGCGGACACCGTGTACTCCGCCAAGCCGATGGGCGTCGTCAAGTTCGACGTCGACGAGCGCTGCCTGGCCGACTGCGGCACCTTCGACGAGGCCCACGCCAAGAACTGGCCGGACGTCCCGTTCGACCTGTACTGCGCGGACGGCGCGGACTGCAAGTCCAACGCCTCCCCCACCTTCTGGTCCCGCAAGCGCCTGGTCACCGTCACCGCCAGGGCCCTGACCGGCGGCACCCACAAGGACGTCGACAGCTGGAGCCTGAAGCAGGGCTTCCCGCCCTCCGGTGACGGCCTCTCCACCCCGATGTGGCTCTCCTCCGTCACCCGCACCGGCTGGACCGGCGGCAAGCTGGAGCTGCCCCCGGTCACCTTCGACGGCGAGCAGATGGCCAACCGGGTCGACCGGACCGGCGACGGCCTCGCGCCCTTCGTCCGGCTGCGGATGTCGCAGATCACCAGCGAGACCGGCGGCACCACCGGCGTCTACTACTCCCAGCCCGGCTGCACCGCGACCAGCCTGCCGGCCGCGAACGGCTCGAACACCAGCCGCTGCTACCCCGTCAAACGACGCGAGGGCAGCACGGTGAAGGACGACTGGTTCAACAGCTACGTCGTCGAGAAGGTCGTCGAGGGCGACAACCTCGCCGAGACCCCGGACAAGGTCACCGAGTACTCCTACCCCGACGGCGCCGCCTGGGCGATGAACGAGGACGAGCTCACCAACGCCGACGAGCGCACCTTCTCCGTCGCCCGCGGCTACGGCCGCGTCCAGACCCGTACCGGCGCGGGCTACGACGCCCGGACCCTCACCGAGACCCGCTACTTCCGCGGCATCGACGGGGCGGCGGTCAAGGACTCGGCCGGCGAGGCCGTCACCGACCGTCCCGAGTTCGCCGGCCAGCTGCGCGAGCGGGCCGTCTACAACGGGGACGGCGGCGCGCTGGTCTCGGCGACCTCGTACACGCCGTGGATCTCCACCGCCACCGCGACCCGCAACCGCGCCGGGCTGCCGGCGCTCACCGCCCGCTTCAGCGGCGTCCAGAAGGAGCAGACCCGCACCGCGGTCACCGGCGGCGAGCGCCGCACCTCGCTGTCGCGCACCTTCGACGAGTACGGCCTGCTGTCCACCCTCAGTGAGCTCGGCGACGAGTCCAGGAGCGGTGACGAGCGGTGCACCACGACGACGTACGCCCGCAACACGGGCACCTGGATGCTGAACAGGCCGAGCCGGGTGGAGCTCGTCGGCGCGGCCTGCGGCGCGCCGGTCAACCGGCCGGCGGACGTCATCACCGACACCCAGACCCTCTACGACAACACCACCACCGTCGGCGCCGCGCCCACCGCCGGCCTGGCCACCGAGAGCCGCGGCATCAACGGGGCGGGCAACGGCTACGACACCCTCTCCCGCACCGGCTACGACGCCTACGGCCGCGTCGTCTCGGCCACCGACACCTACGGCAGGACCACGACGACCGCCTACACCCCGGCCGCCGGGGAGGTCGCGGCCTCCTCCGTGGTCACCAACCCGCTCGGCCACACGACCACCACCGGCTACGAGCCGCTGCGCGGCCAGGCGCTGACGATCTCGGACCCCAACGCCAAGGTGACCACCAGCCGCTTCGACGCGCTCGGCCGGCTCACCGGCGTCTGGCTGCCCACCCGCTCGGCCGCCACCTACCCCGACTCACCGAACTACGGGTTCGACTACCAGGTGCGCAACAACGGCCCGGTCGTGGTGACCACCCGCACCCTGCAGTTCGACTCCACCTACGAGACCTCGTACGCGATCTACGACGGCCTGATGCGCTCCCGCCAGACCCAGCGCACCTCGCCCGACCGCACGGGACGCCTCGTCACCGAGCAGTTCTACGACAGCCGCGGCCTGGCCTGGCGCGACTCCGGCTCGTACTACGCCGACGGCGCCGCCGAGGGCGTGCTGGTGACCGGGCAGGAGCTGAAGTACCCGTCCTCGACCGACACCCTCTACGACGGCGCCGCCCGGCCGACCGCCGTCATCGGCAAGCGGTTCGGCGACGAGACCAAGCGCACCACGACCACCTACCACGGTGACGGCATCACGGTCGTCCCGCCCAAGGGCGGCACCGCCAAGACCAACCTCGCCGACGCCCGCGGCAACGTGGTCGAGATGAAGGAGTACACCAACGAGGAGCGCACCGCGAGCCAGTCGGTGCTCTACCGCTACGACCAGCGCGGCCAGGTCGTCGAGATGACCGACCCGGTCGGCAACGTCTGGCGCTACGGTTACGACAGCCGCGGCCGGCAGGTCAGGGTCGAGGACCCGGACAAGGGCACCTCCGAGCTGACCGTCGACGTCGGCGGACGTGTCACCGACGTCAAGGACGCCCGCGGCGTGGTGCTGCACACCGACTACGACGCGCTCGGCCGCACCACCGCCGTCAAGCAGGGTGCCACCAAGCTCGCCGAGTGGACGTACGACACCGCGGCCAAGGGCAAGCCCGACACCAGCACCCGCTACGTGAACGGCGCCGCCTACGTCTCGGCGGTGACCTCGTACAACGCCCTCTACCAGCCGGTCAACACCCAGCTGACCGTCCCGTCCGCGGAGGGCCAGCTCGCCAACACCTACAAGTGGACGACGTCCTACTACCCCAACACCGGCCAGCCGATGTGGACCCAGCAGCCCGCGCTCGGCGGACTGCCGGCGGAGCGGGTCGTCCACTCCTACACCCCGACCACCGGACTGCCCGTCAGCACGTACGCCGGCGGCGCCCCGATCGTCTCGGTCAGCACCTACGACCACTACGGCCGGACCCTGCGCGACGAGTACGGCGCGTTCGGTTCGCACCTGTGGGCCTCGTACGAGTACGACGAGCACACCGGTAGCCTGCTGCGCGCCGTGAGCGACCGCGAGGCCGCCCCGCAGCGCATCGACGACACCCACTACACCTACGACGCCGTCGGCAACGTGACCAGCACCTCGACCCGTTCCGGTCAGGACGCGCCGGTCGCGACCGACACCCAGTGCGTCATCACCGACTCGCTGCGCCGGATCACCCAGGCCTGGACCGCGACCGACAACTGCGCCGCCGCGCCGTCGGCGAGCACGGTCGGCGGCCCGGACGCCTACTGGACCAGCTTCGGCTACGACGGCGTCGGCAACCGCCGCAGCGAGACCCGGCACGGCCTCGGCGGCGCCGCGGACACCGTGCGCACCTACACCCCGGTCCAGGGCAAGCCCAACGCCCTCGCCGAGGTCACCCAGACCGGCCCCGGCGGCACCGTCAAGGAGAGCTACTCCTACGACGTCACCGGCAACACCACCGGCCGCACGATCGGCTCCGCCCCCGCCCAGACCCTGGAGTGGGACCAGCAGGGCCACCTGGCCAAGCTGACCGGCACCGGGACGGACAACACGTACGTCTACGACGCCGACGGCGGGCGGCTGGTGCGCAGGGACTCCACCGGCACCACGCTCTACCTGCCCGGCGGCAACGAGCTGAAGCTCGCGCCCGGCGCCACCACGCCGGTCGGCACCCGCTACTACAGCCACGGCGGCAGGACCGCGGCCGTGCGCACGGCGGGCAAGCTGTCCTTCGTGCTCGCGGACCAGCACGGCACCGCGACCGTCCACGTCGACTCGGCCACCCAGGCCGTCACCCGGCGCAAGACGACCCTGTTCGGCGCCGAGCGCGGCACCGCACCCGGCAGCGGCTGGCTCGGCGACCACGGCTTCCTGGGCGGCACCCGGGACGGCGACACCGGCCTGACCCACCTCGGGGCCCGCGAGTACGACCCCAACACCGGCCGGTTCATCAGCGTCGACCCGCAGATGGACACCACCGCCTCCCAGGAGATGGGCGCCTACACCTACGCCAACAACAACCCGCTGACCACCAGCGACCCGTCCGGCGAGGCGCTGCCCGAGTGCTACTCCGGCCAGTACACCTGCACCAACAAGGGCACCCAGCCGGTCGACTACGGCAGCAACTACCTCAACATCACCCGCAACCAGGGCGGCACCCCGGCCCCCGAGTACTGCGCCACCCACGACTGCTCCCCGCCGCCGCCGACCCCGCCGACGCCGCGCAGCAACTCCAAGGGCAACCTGACCAAGGACGAGCGCAAGGCGCGGGCCAACCACCTCGGCGACCAGGACCAGAAGAAGGTCGAGTACCGGGCGGTGACGGAGGAGCAGCGCAAGGAGATGAACCGCTCCTTCAGCTTCACCATGAACGACGCGGAGCTGTCGCTCTGCTGGGACAACAAGTCCGACTGCACCGTCTACGTCGCCGAGAGCATGTGGGCCATGAGGGAGAACCAGTACAAGGAAGGCGGCCAGGGCGGAGCCGAGGCGAACGCCTACCGGCACGTGCTGTGGCAGGCGAGTCTCACCGCGCGGCTCGGCCGGGAGAAGGCGGAGAAGTGGGCGGCCGCCCACGAGGCCTACTACCCGCCGGAGGAGGAGACCGACCACCGGGTCGACCTGCTGAACAACGAGTTCGCCCAGGCACTCGGTGAACGCGCGGCCCGCGAGGCGAACGGCAACAAGGCCGTGACCGTCCTCCTCATCAAGCGCGGTGCCCGCGAGTACCTGGAGTCCGACTCGTACGCCCGCAAGAGCGACCTGGAGTAGCATCCGCCGCGGTGGACCACACCGCCGCTTGTTCGACCGGGGTGCCCGCCGGAAACGCCACGAGGCCGGCCCGGCGGGCACCTCCCTTCGCCCGAGATTCCCCGGAGACTTCGTTCATGACCGCATCACTCGCGCCGCGCCGGGACGACCCGGGACCCACCGCCTGGCGGCTGCGCATCTGGGGGCGGCTGATCTGCGCGGGCCTGGCCGTCGGGGGCGGCTGGGGCGCCGTGATCACCGTCCTCGGTTACAGCTTCGTGCTCATCCCGATCGGCGCCGTGCTGGGAGCCGCCGTGACCACCTCCATCGCCATCCTGACGGCGATGCTGCTGGCCTGGCTCCCCGACCGCGCCGCGCTCAGCTCCTGGAGCGCGCCGCTCACCGGTGCGGCCCTCGCCTGCGCCGCGCAGTTCTACATCATCGGCATCGTCATCGACGAGCCGCAGGCCTTCCTGGACCCGCGGATCGCGGCGATCACGGCGACCACCGCCGCACTGGTCGCGGCCGGCTTCCTCTGGGCCGTGCGCGGCGCCCGCCGCTGAGGGCCCGGTCCGGCGATCGGGCGCCGTCACCACGCAGGTCGACGGCCCAACGGCGACTACGCCCTCGGCCGTTGGTCGGGCTGGATGGACACCGAGGCCCCGGGGGCGGCCGGCCCGATCGACCCGGCCACCACCCTGGCGGTGGCCGGCATCCGAACCGGCTCCGGACGTGCCGCCGCCCCCGACGAGCGTCTTTCGTCGGGGGCGGCGGCACACCTCGGCGGGCACCCGGCGGGGCAGCACGCCCGGCACGCGCCGACGCCGGCCGCCACCGTCCGCTACGGCTCGCCGGTGAGGTCGCGGACCAGGGTGCTGCTGACCTGGGGCAGCTCGCCGTACTCGGGGTCGTCGCCGTCGACCGGGAGCTGATGGATCACGGCCGCGATGCGGGGCGGCAGCCGCACGTCGAGGCCGTGGTGGCAGCGGGCCAGTATGTCGGCGAGCACCCTGGTCGGCAGCAGGGCGCGCGGGGCGTCCAGCACCCGCTGCGGGGGGCGGGGCAGGGTGGCCATCGCCTCCGCCTGCTGGCGCCAGACCTCGGCGTCCAGGAACTCCCCCAGGCTGCGGTGCAGCAGGCTCAGGAAGGACGCCGCGGTGTAGGAGCCGCCGCCGGCCGCGAACTGCCACCAGAACTGGGCGCCGTCGCGGTGGTCCGCGACGTACAGCAGCGCGCCGAGCACCAGGGCGCCCTCGGGCTGGATCCGCTCACCGTTGACCAGCAGGCTCAGGGAGGCCGCGGCGGAGGGCATCGCCAGGACCAGGGAGGCGGCGAGGTCGAGTTCGTGGGCCGCCTGCTTGTGCTCGGAGGACATCGGGCTCGGCGCGGTCAGTAGCCGTTCCCAGGAGACCCCGGCACCCCCCGGCTGCGGCCGCGGGGCCCGGGCGGGCGTGTGGACGCCGGTCGCGTTCGGGTGCAGGGCCCGGTCGTGCTCGGTGCTCACCGACCCTCCCCGCGCCGGCCGCCGAGCGCCGCGGCCAGCCGGTCGAGGGCCTGGCGCACGGTCGAGCGGACGCTGGCCTCGGTCGTCCCCAGGTAGCTGGCGATCTGGTCGTCCGGCAGGCCGAGCAGGTAGCGCAGCACGATCACGTCGTGGCGCCGCTCGGACAGCCGGCGCAGCGCGGCGTACAGCTGTTCGTGGCTGCCCTCGGTCTCCAGCAGGTGCTGCGCCCGCTCGGCGGCGGTCCGCACCGACTGGACCCACCCGGGGACGTGCGTCTGGGTGGGCAGCGGCTCGCCGTTCATCATCAGCTCCGCCAGACAGGCCCCGATCTCCTCCTTGAGGATCGCCCAGGCGTGGAAGGGCGGGATCTGCTCGCGCAGGATGCGTGGCCACTCCTGCCACACCCGGGCCTTGGCGATCTCCACCACCGTGTGCGCGACGGCGTCGTCGCGCAGACGCGCGCGGGCGAACCCGGTCCAGGCCCTGCCGTGCGTGTCGCAGAACGCGTCGAACGTCAGGCGGTCCCGGTCGCCGACCACCCAGTCGCTCTCGGTCAAGTCCCAATCCTCCCCTGCGGCACCCCGGCCGGACGGCGCCCGGTGCGGGCCGCCGGCCTCGGGTGAAACCCTACGGGCCTTCGCGGTGACAGCGGGAACTCGCTTCCCCGGTAGGCACATTAAGGCGTATTGGGTGGCGAGATGTTAAATCGCAACAAGAGGTTTGAAGATCAGACATATGGTGAGGCGACCGCGGGGCGAACGTCGCGCGAACATACCCGGAGCGAACCGCTGCGCGACCCGATTCGGTTATCCTGCTCCACACTTGTGGCACCGTCGACGCCCCGCGCGGGGGCGTTCCGACGACCTGGCAGGGGGAGCGCATGACCGACGGCACGGGCCGGACCGACGACGTGGAGGTCAGCCTCGACATCCATCTGGCGCACTCCGCGCGGATGTACGACTACTACCTCGGCGGAACGACCAACTTCCCCGCCGACCGGGAGGCCGCCGGCCGGGCGCTGGCGGTCTTCCCCTACGCCCGCTCCGCTGCCCGCGCCAACCGCGCCTTCATGCGCCGCTCGACCAGGCTGCTCGCCGAGGCCGGCATCCGCCAGTTCCTCGACATCGGCACCGGCATCCCGACCTCTCCGAACCTGCACGAGGTCGCGCAGGCGGTCTCGCCGGACGCCAAGGTCGTGTACGCCGACAACGACCCGATCGTGCTGCTGCACGCCCAGGCCCTGCTGCGCGGCACCGAGCAGGGCGTCACCGCCTACGTCCAGGCGGACGTGCGCGAGCCCGGCGCGCTGCTGGACTCGGCCCGGGAGGTCCTGGACTTCACCCGGCCGATAGCGCTCAGCATGAACGCCCTGCTGCACTTCGTCCCGTCCGAGGCCCACCGGATCACCGAGGGCCTCAAGGAGCAGCTGCCCGGCGGCTCGGCGCTGGTGATCAGCCACCTCACCCAGGACTTCGCGGCCGAGGAGACCGAGCGGCTGATCCAGGTCTACACGGCCGCCGGCACCGCGGTCGCGGCCCTGACCCGGGACGAGTTCGGCGAGTTCTTCACCGGCTGGGACCTCATGACGCCGGGTGTCGTCGCCACCCAGCGCTGGCACCCGACGCCCGAGGACGAGGCCGAGCCCGTCACGGACGCCGAGGCCTCCTGCTACGGGGCCGTCGCGATACGCCCCTGAGCCGCGCTCCCCCGACTGCCGCGCTTCCCCGGCCATCGCGGGGCTCAGCCCACCGCGGGCGCGGGGGTGGGATCAGCGGTGGGTGTCGGCCCAGGCGCGGATCCGGTCCGCGATCGCCCCGGAGTCCCGGACCCAGCGGAAGTGGTCCGGCCGCCGGCCCGCGTCACCGGCGTGGTGGTCCCGGTCCAGCCGGGCGGACGGGATCTTCGCGCAGAGCCGGTCCACGGCCGACACCGGGGCCAGGTCGTCGCCCGCCACCGAGAGCGCCAGCACCGGCAGGCTGAGCTCCGCCAGCAGGGTCTCGTAGTCCCGGTCGGCCCCGGCGGGCTCGAACCGGCCGGTGCGGCAGATCCGGGCCCAGTCGCGCATCAGGACCGCCGACTGGCGCCCGGCGAAGCCCAGCCGGTCCCCCGGCCAGTGGCCGACCGCGGCGGCCACCGCCGCGGTGAGGTGGGTGGCGGCCAGGACGCGCGGGCCGTGCAGGCCGGGGAAGCCGCGGTGGTCGACCGAGCCCGTCGCGACCAGCGCCACACCGGCGACCGCCTCCGGGTGGGCCGCCGCGTGCAGCAGCGAGACCTGCCCGCCGAGGCTGTGGCCGACCGAGTACACCGGCAGCGCGCCGAACCGGGTGCGGGCGGCGCGCAGCACGGCGGGCCAGTCGAGGGTGGCGAGTTCGTGGTAGCCGTGCCGCGCCGAGCGGTCGGCCCGGGGCCCGCTCGCGCCCTGCCCGCGCAGGTCGGCGCAGACCACGCCGAATCCGGTGCGGGCGAGTTCGGCGCAGAACGCCTCGTAGTGGGCGGCCCGCACGCCGAGCGCGGGCCACAGCACGGCCACCGCGCTCGGCGCCCGGTCGGGCACGGTGACGGTCGCGGCCAGGGTGGCGGGCCGGCCGGGGACCGGGACCGTCAGCCGCTCGACCGTGGTCATCCGGCGGCTCCGAGCAGCATGTGCTCCAGCCGGGACTGCCGGGTCTCGTGCGACCAGCTCTCGGCGGTGGCCAGCCGCTCCTGCGGGGTGGTGTCCAGCAGCAGCCGGTCCTGCCAGACCTGGTACCCGGCGGCCAGGGCCGCGTGCTCCTCCATCCCCCGCTGGAAGAGCGTCTCGCGGCGCATCAGCATCTCCTGCATCGGCAGCCGCTGCCACAGCTCGTAGCCGCGGCCGATCACGTCGAGCAGCCGCTGCCGCTCCCCCGGGTGCTCGGTCAGCAGCCGGCGGATCACGGCGCTGCCCACGGTGAGGTGGCGGATCTCGTCGACGTTGGCGGCCCGTTCGATCAGCGCGGCGGCCGGGTCGAAGCAGCGCCACTTGCGTTCGCTCAGCTCCGCCGCCGGGGCGAGCACACCCTCCACCAGCACGGTGAGCACCAGGACACCGCCGTAGAAGTCCGCGTTGTCGCGGAGCACGCCGAGGCCGAACTCCTCCAGCGGGTCGAGCACGGCCGCGCGGTCCGCTCCGGCGACCCGCTGGACGGTGGCGGCGAGTTCGCCGGCCGGCACGCCGAGGCGCAGCAGGTGGTCGCGGAAGGCGCGGGAGTGCCGGGCCTCGTCGATGAGCTGGGTGGAGAAGAACTCCAGGCAGCTCTCGTCGGGGGCGTGGAAGACCAGCTGGGTCAGCGCCCTGGTCGCCTTGGACTCGGCGAGGTGGCGGAAGGCGAACTCCGCGACCAGGGCGTCGCGCAGCGGCCCGGGGGTGAGCACCGCGGGGGTCGGCCCGGGGTCGGGGACGGTGCCGTCGCGCAGCTGGCGCAGCATGCCGCCGGCGACGTGGTCGAACCAGTACCGCAGGTCGCACTGCTCCGGGGTGAGTTCGAGGTCGCGGGCGCCTTCGAGGACGCCGGGGGCGGACCTGAGGTCGACCTCCGCGGGGAGGTCCGGGATCGTTTCGGTGGTCATGGTGGCTCCAGGTCAGGTCAGCATGAGGAGAGTTGACTTCGCGTCAGATGGCGCGGGTGGCCCGCATCAGGTTCCACACCGCGGTGGGTGAGACGCCGCCCTCGAAGGCCGCGTACTCCGGTTCGATCACCTGCGGGTCCCACTTGAGCTTGAAGGCCTCCTGGCTGCGCGCCGGGTAGACCGCCCGGCCGTGCTCCGCCAGCAGGCGAACGACGCGGGCCAGGGTGCGGCCGGCCGCCGGGGGGTCGTGCTCGGCCGCGAGGCCGGCGAACGGGGTGAGGCCGAGGTGCAGCCAGCCGGCGCCCTCGGACTGGAACCGGGTGAGCGCGGTGAGGTTGATCAGCTCGACCGTACCCACCGGGCTGTCGGGCCGGCGCCGGGTGAGGTCGTAGAGCCAGCCGGGGCGGGCGCCGTACGCCGGGGAGTAGCTGATGTACCCGAGGGTGCGCCCCTCGCGCCGGGCGACGAAGGTGCGCCGCCAGGGCGCTCCGGGGCCGCCCCGTTCGCCGATCAGGAACCGCAGTTCCTTGACGTGCCGCCCCTTGTCCCGCAGCCAGGCGGCGTCGATGGCGGACAGCTCCGGGTCCTCGCCCTCGCCCTGGGCCAGCTCGGTGACGGTCACGCCCTCCCGGCGGGCCCGGGCGGTGTTCTGCCGGACCTTGGCGAGCGCCCGGCCCCGGGTGGTGAAGGCGCCCAGGTCGATCGCGTAGGTGCTGCCGATCTGGTTCACGGCGAAGCCCTGTCCGACGTACAACGGGATGTCGACGGCCCGGAGTTGGGCGACGGTCAGCCGGGCCGGGACGGCCGCCCGGAACTCGGCGAGCAGCGCCGCCCGGTGCTGCGGCGGCGCGAACGGGCCGCCGAACTGGATGGCGTGCCGGCCTCGGAGGGTGTAGGCGATGAGGCCCCGGTCGCCGCCGCCGTGGTGGTGCCGGGTGCCGGAGTTCAGGGCGAGGAAGCCGCTGGGGTGGTCGGCGTGGCGGCGCAGGGTCTCGGCGGCGTCGACCCGGGGGACGGCCGGGGTGGTCACACCCGCTCCTTCGGCCTGGAAGGCCGGTCGAACCTCCGGGGGCCGCCGGCGAGTTGATCGTCGAACTCGACGAAGGCCGGGTGCGGGGAGGGCTCGAACGGCACGCTGAACGGCTTGAGGAAGTTGCCGAGCAGCCCGCGGTCGCCGCAGAGGTGGAGCGGGATGGCGAGCAGGGCCCACTCCGGCTCGACCAGCCAGGCCCAGAGCGCGGCGACGGCGCCGGCGGTGAGGGCGCTGTGCATGGTGTTGTACAGCACGTAGTAGGCGCGGTGGATCCGTCCGCCCTTGGCCCGGTGGTGGGCGAGCGCCCCGGGCAGGTAGCCGATGAGGTCGATGTAGCCGAACAGCGCGAGGGCGGGCAGCCAGCGCACCTCGTCCCAGTGGTAGAGCAGCAGCCCGGCGCAGATCAGCAGGCCGGTGAGGTACTCCGCGCGCAGCAGGCGGTAGGTGACCCGCGACTCGAAGCGGTTGGCGGCGTCCATCAGGCCTCCGTCCGGGCCGGACCGGCGCCGAGCAGGCCCTCCAGGATGCCCAGGATGTTCTCCCGCAGCACCCGTTCGGCGACCGGGTCGATGATGCCGGCCAGGCTGGGGAGTCCGAAGTCGAACTCGGCCCTGAAGCGGACCGCGCAGCCCTCGCCCTCCTCCCGCACCTGCCACTGGCCGGTGAAGGTGTCGAAGTCCCCGGTGGTCTGCTCGAAGGAGATCAGCCGGCGCGCGTCGTCGAAGGTGTCGGCCTCCGACCAGCTGAGCACGCCGTTGCGGAAGTCCACCTCCCAGTCGCTGTGCAGCGGTTCGGTCCGCGGCCCGGGGTGGACGGTCACCTGCCGGACGGCCTCGACGAGCGAGGGGTAGCGGGCGAAGTCACCGATCCGGGCGTACGCGTCGTCGGGTGCCACGCTGTCGTAGCGGACGTCCAGGTCCACGGTTCTCATGGGTCGTCACCTTCACTTCTCTGGAGAGGGCTACTGCACGGAGGACTACTGCGCGGAGGGGCGGGACGGGTCGGGCAGCCGGGTGGCGAGCGCGCGGGCGGCGGCGGTGACGGCGGCCTCCAGCCGCTCCAGCTCGTGCTCCTCCAGCACGGCGGGCGGGGTGAAGCGGGCCACCGTGTGGGCGTTCAGGGAGTGGTTGACCACCACCCCCTGGTCCAGCAGTTCGAGGATGAACTCCCCCACCAGGCCGGCGTCGTGGAACTCGACGCCGATCAGCAGCCCGCGGCCGCGGATGTCGGCGACCAGGTGCGGGCAGTGCTCGCCGAGCACCCGGGTCAGCATGGTGAGCAGCCGGCCGCCGAGCGTGTGCGAGCGGCCGACCAGGTCCTCCTCCTCGATCAGTTCGACCGCGGCACGGGCGGCGGCCATCGCGATCGGGGCGGCGGAGAAGGTCGAGGTGTGCAGGAAGGGGTCGCGGTCGAAGGCGGCGAACGCCGCGGGGGTGGCGATGGCGGCCGCGACCGGGACGACGCCGCCGCTGAGCGCCTTGCCGACCAGCAGGACGTCGGGCACGACCTGCTCGCGGTCGGCGCCCCACATGGTGCCGAGCCGGCCCAGGCCGGTCATCACCTCGTCCAGGACGAGGAAGGCGCCGGTCCGGCGGCACAGCCGCTCGACCTGCTTGAGGTAGCCGTCCGGCGGGATCACCACGCCCGCCTCGCCCTGCACCGGTTCGAGGATCACGCAGGCATCGGAGGCGTCCGGGCCGAGGGCCGCGGCCAGCGCGTCGATGTCGCCGTACGGGACGTGGGCGGTGTCCGGCAGCAGCGGCCGGAACGGGTCCTGGTAGAGCGGCTTCGCGGTGGCGGAGAGGGCGCCGAGCGTCTTGCCGTGGAAGCCGTCGACCATCGAGACCAGCCTCCGGTGGCCGGCGCTGCGGGCCAGCTTGATGCCGGTCTCCACCGCCTCGGCGCCGGAGCCGCAGAAGTGCACCCGCTCCAGGCCGGGCGGTGCGACCCGGGCCAGGGCGGCGGCGGCGTGGGCGGCGGAGGGCTCCAGCAGCAGCCGGGTGGACAGCGGGTGGGTGCGCAGCTGGTGCTCGACGGCGGCGACCACCTTCGGGTGGCAGGCGCCGGCCAGGAAGACGCCGTAGCCGCCGCAGTTGAGGTACGCGCGACCGTCCGTGGTGCGGACCACGGAGCCGGAGGAGGACGCCTCGACCTGGCCGCCGAACATCTCGCCGAGCTTGCCGCGGCCCCGGCTGAGGTGGGCCCGGTAGAGCGCGGCGATGCCGGCCGGGTCGTGCGGGGCCGGTGCCGTGGTTTCGAGCGCCTGGGTCACTGCCCGGGTCCTTCCTGGGGTCGGGGGGGGGTGGCGACGTGCGCCCGGCCGGTCGACGGGGGATGCGCCGACCGGGCGCACGTGCCGATCTGGGTCAGGACAGCAGCAGCGGCTGTCCCGCGTGGTGGTCCAGCAGGGCCTGTGCGCTGCTGGACCGGGAGGGCGGGTGGAAGGCCAGGGCCCGGCTGACCGCGAGCAGGTAGCCGACCTCCGAGGAGCCGATGTAGGCCATGCCGCCGAGCAGTTCGGCGGCCCGGTCGGCGGCCTCCACCAGCAGGTCCTGGGCGGCGTAGCGGGCGGTGAGCACGGCGGCCAGCTCGTCGTGGCCGACCTCGCCGGACTCGGCGGCCCGGGCCTGGTTCTCCACCACCGCGATGGCGGCCTCCAGCTTGGTGGCCAGGGCCGCCCGGTCGGTGGTGCTGCCCCGGCCCTCGTCCAGCGCCCGCTCGACCAGCCGGGCGACCGCGCCGGTGTAGGCCGCGGTCACCAGCAGCTCGAACCAGACGAAGCCGACGGTCTGCAGGGTGTCGAGTCCGCCGCCCAGCTCCTGCTTGGGCTTGAGCATCAGCTCGGGTGCCACCTCGACGTCCACCAGCCGGACCTCGTCGCTCTCGGCCCCGGCCAGGAAGCCGCTGGACCAGAACGGGTGCCGGGTGATCCCGGGCGAGGTGGCCGGGATCAGCGCGACGCCCAGTTCGGTGCCGCCGTCCGGCAGCGGGACCGCCACGCTCGCGGTGAGCAGGTCCATCGAACGGGACAGGCTGCACGGCTTCTTGGCGCCGGTGACCAGGTAGCCGGCCTCGACCTGACGGGCCGTCATGGTCGCGCTGAGGATGCCCTGTCCGGCGCGCCCCTCGGCGAAGCCGGAGGCCACCAGCAGCCGGTCCCGGGCGATGCCCTCGATCAGCAGCCACTCCAGACCGGTCGCGTCCGCCGAACCGAGCAGCGCGACCAGGCTGGCCACCGAGAAGTTGTGCATGGTCGCGGCCACCGCGAGCGAGGGCGACAGCGCCCCGATCGCCCGGGTCGCCCGGACCGCCTCCAGCGGGCCGGCGCCGCCGCCGCTGTAGTCGGTCGGCACCAGCAGGCCCGGGCCGCCGGCCCGGCGGAAGGCGTCCAGGCCGGGGCTCTCGGCCGACTCCAGGACCTCCAGCGGGACGTCGGCGAGCGCGTCGCGCAGTCCGGGCAGGAACGTGTCGCAGGCCTCGCGGGCCAGCTCCATCGAGCGGATCATTCGGCCGCCTCCCGGGCCGGAACGAGCGCCTCGAACGCGGCCTCGACCGGCCGGATCCCGTCGGCCACGCTGACACCCTGCAGGCGCGAGGTGCGCAGGATCGGGAAGTTGGCCTCGCCGCCGGGCCCGCCGGTCAGGCCGTTGCCGCCGTGGGTGGGCAGCAGCGGCAGGAAGCCGATGTGCGAGTCGTTCACCTTGATCAGGCCTCCGTTGGTGACGCCGGCGACGAACCGGTCCACCACCCGCGCGTCCCGGGCCCAGAGCGAGTTGCGCAGCCCGTAGGCATTGGCGTTGGTGAACTCGATGACGGACTCCAGCAGTTCGTCGTCCGGGGCGTCCTCGGGGACGACCACGGGCAGCAACGGGAAGAAGGTCTCGTGCCGGACGGCGTCCAGGTCGTTCGCCGCCTTCAGCCCGTCCACCCGCAGCAGGGTGGGTTCCAGGAACAGCCCGATCGGGTCGGGCCGGCCGTCGACGTCCACCCGCTCGCCGCCGCACAGCAGTCGGGCGCCGCCGGCCACGGCCTGCTCCAGCACCTCGAAGAAGGAGTCGGCGCGCAGCACCGGCGAGAGCAGCACCCCCTCGTCCTCGGGGAAGCCGGGCCGGATCTCGGCCACCCGGGCCCGCAGCCGTTCGATCAGCCGGTCGGCGATCCGCGGGTGGACCACCGCGCGGTTGGGCACCATGCAGATCTGGCCGGAGCCGTAGAAGGCCTCGGCGAGCGCCTCGGCCGCCAGGTCCGGGTCGGCGTCGTGCCAGACCACGGCGGTGTCGTTGCCGGCCAGCTCCAGCACCGGCTTCTTGCCGCGGGCCACGCACTCGGCGCCGAACGCGATGCCCTTCTCGCTGCCGCCGAAGTACATGATGTCGTCGACCAGCGGGCTGTCCAGCCAGTGCCGCAGGGTCTGCCGGGCGTCGGCGCAGACCGCGTTGAGCACTCCGGCCGGCGCGCCGACGCGCTCCAGCGCGGGGACCACCAGCCGGTGCAGCGCGTGCAGCACGCCGAGCGGCGCGCTCACCGGCGCCCGGACCACCAGGGCGTTGCCGGCGGCCAGGGCCCAGACCCCGAGCATCGAGTTGGCCACCGAGGCGTTCTGCGGCGGGTTGAGGCAGACCACGCCGTCCGCGACCCGTCGGACGGTCATCCGGCGGGGCCCGATGACGGCCTGGTGCTCCATCTGGCCCCGGCACCACTCCCGGGTCTCCTCGCCGGTGTTGGCCAGCCAGCCGGTCAGCTCCCAGCGGGCCAGCGTGCGCGGGTGGCCCTCGGCGACCATCAGATCGACGATCTCGTCGAAGTGCTCCACGACCAGGGCGCGGAACTCCTCGACCAGCCGCATCCGGGCGGCCAGCGGGAAGGCCCGCCACTCGCGGGCCGCCGTCGAGGCGGCGACCAGCGCGGCGTCCAGGTCGTGGCCGTCGGCGAGCGAGCAGCGGCCCACCACCTGCTCGGGGGCGTCGGCCGGGGCGATCCGGCCCTTCTCCAGGCCGCGCTTGAGCGCCAGCGACCCGAAGAAGTCGCGCACCATCGCGGAGGACCGCAGGGTGTACACCCAGTCGGTGCCAGGGCGGTCCTGCCCCGCGATGTAGGAACCGTAACTCAGCATCGCGTCACTCCTGTTCTTCGTCGCTTTTTTCTTCGTCGCTTTTTCCGTCGACTCCGGCCGCGGCAGGACTGTGCCGGACAACCGTGGACTCCCTGCGCGGGGGGCCTCCGGACGCTCCGGTCCGGGCGGGCCGCGGGGACACCGCGCCGTTCGGATCGGGAGGCCGATTCCTCCAGAACGATCCGTCTCGTCCTACGGTAGAGTCTGCCTGTCCCCCCGTCAACAACCTGCAAGTCAGGGAGGTTTGCGTGAACCGACAGTGGTCGGTCGAGGAAAGCATGCTGATCGGGGCCCGCCCCGAAGTGGTCTACCGGGCCGTCAGCGACATCCGCCGGATGGGTGAGTGGAGCCCCGAGTGCAAGGCGGTGCTGGCCCGGCGCGGGCCGGCCGCCGCGGGCTCGCCGTTCATCGGGTTCAACCGGCGCGGCGTGGCGGTGTGGTTCACCACCTGCCGGGTCACCCGGGCCGAGGAGGGCCGGGAGTTCGCCTTCCGAGTCGGCGTATTCGGCCTGCCGGTGGCCAGTTGGGGGTACCGGTTCGAGCCGGCCCCGGACGGCGGCACGACGGTCACCGAGTACTGGCGGGACTTGAGGAAGGGGCCCGGCGCCCGGCTCACCGAGCTGCTCGGGCTGGTCTTCACCGCCACCCGCCCGATCGACCGGGCGCGGATCAACCGCCAGGGCATGCGCACCACGCTGGAGCGGCTCAAGCGCGCGGTCGAGCGCGGCTAGGAGGGTTCCGGGAACGGGCCGCGCCGTACTGGACGGCGCGGCCCGGGTGTCACTCGGAGCGCAGGTAGGGCGAGTTCAGCGTGCCGTCGACCAGCCGCTCGACGTCCGCCTCGGAGAAGGTCTCGTCGAAGAACAGGCAGCGGAACAGCATCACGCCCGCCCAGCTGTCGAGCACCAGCGAGACGTCCGTGTCCGGCGGCAGGTCGCCGCGCTCGATCGCCCGCTCCAGGGCCTGCGTCGAGCGGTTCTTGCGCTCGCCGACGAGGTTGTCCCGCAGCACGTTCTCGAACTCGGAGCTGGCCGCCGTGTCGGCGATCAGACCGGGCAGCACCGCACGGACCTCACGCAGGCCGAACAGCCTGGCCAGCGTGTTGGCCGCGGCGAGCATCTCCGCCCGGCTGTCGCCCAGGTCGGCCGTCGGCACCTCGGGGAAGGAGTCGCGCAGGGCGTCCAGCACCAGCGACGGCTTGTTGGGCCAGGTGCGGTAGATCGTCGCCTTGCCGACCCCGGCGTTGGCGGCCACCCCGCCGATCGTCAGCTTGGCGTAGCCCTGGGCGACGAGCATCTGGTGGGTGACGGACAGGATCCGCCGACGGGCCTCCAGGTCCCGCATGGCCGCCCCGGAGGCGCCGTCCACGCGTGTCAGCGTGCGCTTGGTACCCACTGCTTCTCAATCCCCTGGCGTCGGAAGTGACTTGCGGCGTACGGACGTGGCCGGTATCAGATAAGAACGAGTCGGACCGTTCTATCACGACTGCGCCGCGCCGGGCCACCTCGTCCGCGGCGCGCCGGGGTGCGGCGGGGTGCGCCGGGGTGCGCCGGGCTTCGGCGGGGTGCGCGCACCGCCGTGCCCGCACCCCACCGCGCCGGCCCCGGGCGCCGGCCTCAGGCGCCGCGCCCGTCCAGCACCGCCTGGAAGGCGGCGGCCAGCCTCGGCACCAGCGCCAGGTCGGTGAACATGGTGTAGTGGTTGCCGGGCACCGGGACGACCGACATCTCGCCGTCGACGTGGGAGCGCCAGTAGTCCTTGCTCAGCAGCTTGATCCGCAGCACCGCCACCTCCTCCTCCGGGTGCGGCTGCTCGGCGTCGAAGACCACCACCGGTCCGCTGACCTTCCCGTCCGGGTAGTACCCCTTGAGGGCCTCGTGGTTGCGGCGCCAGATCCGCACGAACCGCAGGAACTCCTCCTCCCCGGCGGGCAGCCAGTCGGGACGGGTCCTGAGCACCTCGGCCACCTCGGCCATGCTGCGCGGCGGAGCGGCGTCGCGCCGGATGCCGGCGTCCGGCATCACCGAGGCGATCATCTGCGGCAGCGCGACCAGGAACTCCTGCTCGGTCAGGGACTCGCCGACGTACGCCTCCGGCGGGTGGGCGTCGAACAGGTACAGCCCGGAGACCCCCTCGCCGGCCCGCTGCAGCTGCAGGGCGACCTCGAAGGCGAGGTTGCCGCCGAAGGAGTAGCCCGCGAGCCGGTACGGCCCGTGCGGCTGCACCGCCCGCATCCGCTCGATGTACAGCGCGGCCAGCTGCCGGATGGTGACCGGTCCGTCGCCGAGCTCGCGGGGATAGGCGAACGCGGTCAGCGGGCCGTCGAAGTCCAGGTGCTCGGCCAGCCGGAAGTAGCAGAAGTTGGTGCCGCCGGCCGGGTAGATCAGGAACAGGTGCGGGCCCTCGCCCTCGCGCACCCTGACCATGGCGGAGTACTCGGCCGTGCCGTGGACCAGCTCCGTGAGGTACTCGGCGATCCCGCCGGGGGTGCGGCGGTCCGCGAACGCCTCGAAGTCGACCTCCACGTGGTAGCGCTGCGACAGCAGGCTGGCCGCGTCGACGGCGGTGAGCGAGTCGCCGCCGAGGTCGAAGAAGTCGTCGTCGGGGCCGATCCCGTCGATGCCCAGCAGCTGCTGCAGCACGGCGACGACCTCCGCCAGCAGCTCCCCGGTGTCGGCCCCCGGCGCGGCCGGCGTCGCGGCCGGGGCCGGAGCCGGGGCGGCCTCGCGGGGCGCCGGCTCGATCCAGTGGCTGCGCGGTTCGAGCGGGTAGCCCGGCAGGACGGTCTTCACCGCCGCGCCGAGGTCGCCGAGCAGCTCCGGCGCGACGCTGCCGCCGGCCACGAAGTCCCGGGCCGCCGGGTGGTCGCCGGCCCGCCCGCCGCCGGCCAGGAACGCGTCCAGTCCGGCCAGCGCCTCGTCCAGGGAACCGGCGACCAGCGCCAGGCGCTCCGTCCAGTGGGTGCGGCCGGTGCCGAGCGTGAGGGCGAGGTCGTCCAGGCGCGGCCGGGCCTGCTCCAGGTGGCCGCGCAGCCGCTCGGCCTGGCGGACCAGCGCCTCGGGGCCGCGGGCGGACAGCAGCAGCAGGTACGGCTCCCCCGCCGGCTCGCGGCGGCGCTCCGCCGCGACGTGCCGGCCCAGGACGCAGTGCCCGTTGGTGCCGCCGAGTCCGAACGAGCTGACCGCGGCGGCCGTGATCGGCTCGGCCGGCAGGTGCTTGTCGGTGTGCACCACGTAGCGCGAACGCTCCAGCGGGATCAGCGGGTTGACCGCGGAGAAGTTGATCTGCGGGGGCACCGTCTGGTGGTGCAGCACCAGCGCGGTCTTGATCAGGCCCACGATGCCGGCCGCCGCGTCCAGGTGCCCGAGGTTGGCCTTGACGCTGCCCAGCGCGCACTCCCGGGTGCCGTCGTGCGCCATCGACAGCGCCCGGATCTCGATCGGGTCGCCGATCGCGGTACCGGTGCCGTGCGCCTCGACGTAGCCGATCTCGTCCGCCGGGGTGCCGGCCGCGGCCAGTGCGGCGCTGACGGCGCGGGCCTGGCCGCGCACGCCCGGCGCGGTGAAGCCGATCTTGTCCGAGCCGTCGTTGGTCACCGCGCTGCCGCGGACCACCGCGTAGATCCGGTCCCGGTCGGCGAGGGCGTCCGCGAGCCGCTTGAGCACGACCACACCGGCCCCGTTGCCCCGCACGGTGCCGCCCGCCGCCGCGTCGAACGGCCGGCAGTGGCCGTCGGGGGAGGCGATGCCGCCCTCCTTGTGCAGGTAGCCGGAGTGTTGCGGCACGGTGATGCTCACCCCGCCGGCCAGCGCGACGTCGCACTCGCCGCCGCGCAGCGCGGCCGCCGCCTGGTGCAGCGCCACCAGCGAGCTGGAGCAGGCGGACTGGACGGTCTGGCTGGGCCCGGTGAGCCCCAGCTTGTAGGACACCCGGGTGGCCAGGAAGTCCTTGTCGTTGCCGATCAGCACGGGGTAGCTGAGCTCGGTCGGCGCACCGTTCGGGGCGCCCTCCTGCTCGTCGCGCAGGATGTTGTTGAGCAGGTAGGTGCTCATGCTGGAGGAGGCGAACACCCCGATCGTGGCGTCGCCGGAGCGCGGCACCGTCCCGGCGTCCTCCAGGGCGCGCCAGCAGGTCTCCAGGAAGACGCGGTGCTGCGGGTCGGTCACCCGCGCCTCCTGCGGGGTGTAGCCGAAGAAGTCCGCGTCGAAGCGGTCGACGTCCTCCAGCGGGACGCCCCGGGCCACGTAGCCCGGCTGGGCCCGCAGCCGCTCGTCGACGCCGGCCGCGGCCAACTCCTCGTCGGTGAAATCGCGCACGGCGCTGACGCCGTCCACCAGGTTCTGCCAGAACTCGTCCACCGTGCGCGCACCGGGCAGGCGCACCGCCATGCCGACGATGGCCACGGGCTCCGCGGGATTGGCGGCAGTCATGTCGTTGCTACGCTCCTTGGTCATGCCGCACCACCGGCGGCGAGGGTCAACAGCTCCAGGTGGGAGGCCAGTTCACGCACGGTCGTGTGCATGAACAGGTCGATCATCTCCAGGCCCGGCACGTCCTGGGCGAGCCGGCGGTGCACCTGGAGCACCTGTACCGAGCTGCCGCCGACGTCGAAGAACCGGTCGTCGGCGGTGAATTCGGAGAAGCCGAGGACCTCCCGCCAGACCCGGGCGACCCGGACGATCGCGGGGGTCGCCGCGCCGTCCGCCTCGGCGAAGGACAGCCGGGTGTCCGGCTCGGGCTCGGACCACGGCAGCGCGGCCGCGTCGACCTTGCCGTTGACGGTCAGCGGCAGCGTCGCCAGCTCGACGTAGCGCGCGGGCAGCATGTAGCCCGGCACCAGGTCCTTCATCGCCGCGCGGATCCGCTGGTCGTCCGCCTCCGGCCGGCGCACCACGAACCCGACCAGCTGCGGCTCCGCCGCCCGCTCGTCCAGCAGGACGGCGCAGTCGGTGACGCCGGGCACCGCGCGCAGCGCCGTCTCGACCTCGCCCAGCTCGATCCGGTACCCGCGCAGCTGGACCTGCTGGTCCATCCGGCCCAGGTAGACCAGGTTGCCGTCGGCGAGCACCCGGCCGAGGTCGCCCGAGCGGTAGAACCGCCCTTGCTCGCCGGGGAGTTCGACGAAGCGCTCGGCGGTGAGCTCCGGCTGTCCGAGGTAGCCCAGCGACACCCCGGCGCCGGACACCAGGATCTCGCCGGGGACGCCGACCGGGACCGGCGCCAGGTGCTGGTCGACCACCCGGATCGCCAGGTCCGCCAGCGGCTTGCCGATGATGCTGGGGCGGCGCTCGGCGATGTCCTCGGGCGTCACCCGGTAGGACGTCACATGGACCGTGGTCTCGGTGATGCCGTACATGTTCACCAGCTCCGCCCGCGGGCCCAGCAGCTCGACCCAGCGCGCCAGGCTGTCGAACTGCAGCGCCTCGCCGCCGAAGACCACGTAGCGGACCCGGATCCGGTCCACGTGGCGCTCGTCCAGCGCCCCGCTGAGCCGGCGGAAGGCGGAGGGCGTCTGGTTGAGCACCGTGACGCCGGTCTCCGCGAGGAAGTCGGCGAACCGGTCGGGCGACTTCCGTTCGGCCTCGGAGGGGACGACCAGGCGGCCGCCGTAGAGCAGCGCGCCGTACATCTCCCAGACCGCGAAGTCGAAGGCGTACGAGTGGAAGAGGCACCAGGTGTCGTCGGCCGTGAAGCGGAACTCCCGGTCGGCGGCGCCGAACAGCCGCAGTACGTTGGCGTGGGTGACCTGGACGCCCTTGGGCTTGCCGGTCGACCCGGAGGTGAAGATCACGTAGGCGGGCCGCTGCCGCAGGTCGAGCGCCGGCAGCGCCGTCCCCGGCAGGTCCGCGGCGGCGCGCAGCAGTTCGTCCAGCGGGATCCGGGCGTCGTGGCCGATCCCGGTGAAGACCTCCGGACCGCAGATCAGCGGCAGCCGCGCGAACCGGCCGATGATGTGGCGCACCCGTGCCTCGGGCGCCGCCGGGTCGAGCGGCACGTACGTCTTGCCGGCCTTCAGCACGCCGAGCAGCACCGCGATGAGGTCGCAGCCGCGGTCCATCGCGACGGCCACGTGGTCGGCGGGCACGGTCGCCCGCAGCCGGCGGGCGATCCGGTTGGCCCGCTCGTCCAGTTCGCGGTAGCTCAGCCGCTCGGCGCCGTACTCGACCGCGGTGCGGTCCGGGTACTGGGCGGCCCGCTGCTCGAAGACGGCCTGGAGGGAGGGCGCGGTCGGGACCGGGAGGTGCCGGTTGACCAGGGCGTCGATGGCCCGGGCGCGGTCCGGGGAGACGCCGCGCACCTCGGCGAGGTCGACGTCCCGGCCGACGGCCACCGAGTCCAGCAGGGTCAGCAGGGTGGCCGTCGGGTCGCCGGCCGCCAGGGCGTCGGTGTGCGCGAGGTGGTAGCCGTAGCCGTCGCCGAGGTCCTCGACCCGGGCGACGAGCGGGTAGACCAGGTCGCGGCGGTGCAGTTCGAGGCTCTCGGCCGTCCAGTCGGCGATCTGGAAGGCCAGCGCCTGGCGGTAGTAGGTGAAGGAACTGCTCGGTGTGTGGCGTCCGGCCCGGACCCCGGGGATGACCTCGTCGGCGTTCGCCGTCAGGTCGAAGCCCTCGTGCCGGATCATCGAGCCCATCCGCTGCTCGACGTCCCGGCACAGGTCGCCGAAGGTGGCGTAGGCGTCGAGGTCCACCGCGAGCGGCAGGGTGTTGACGAAGTAGCCGTACGCGAGGCGCCGGCGCTCGTCCCCGCCTCTGCGGTTGCCCAGCGGGATGGCCGTGGTGACGGTGCGGCTCGCGCTCAGGGTGCCGAGCAGCAGCAGGTGCACACCGAGGAAGAAGCTGAACTTGCGCACCCCGAGCTCGGCGACCGTCTTGTCGATCGCGGCGTTCAGCTCGGCGTCCAGCGGCAGCCACAGGTGCGCGCCCTCCAGGATCCCCTCGGCGTTGCGGCCGGCCTCCAGCTCCTCCAGCGCGAGCGCGGAGAGGCCGCCCAGCATCGAGCCGAAGAACTCCTTCGCGGCGGGGTCCCGGGTGTCGCCGTCCGGGAAGTCCAGCGGGCTGAGCTCGACGCCGGCCGGCCGCGCGGAGGGGTCCCGGTAGAGGCGCTCGATCTCCGGGCCGACGTTGTAGAAGGCGAAGGCGTCGCAGATCAGGTGCGACATCCGGATGGTCAGGAAGGTGGCCTGGTCGTCCTCGACCAGCGTGTAGTCGTACAGCGGCCAGCGGTCGACGGGGATCTGCCGGCGGGCCTCCCCCGACATCCGCTCCCGGACGCGCTCGGTGGCGTCGCCCGCGCAGCGGGTGAGCGGCACCCGGTAGCGGCGCTCCGGGTCGTACACCGCCCTGACCTCGCCGTCGCGCTCCGCGAACACCGTGTTGAACGCGACGTTGGCGTTGAGGAACGCCTCGACCGCTCCGCGCAGGCGCTCGGAGTCGATGTCGCCGGTCATCCGGAAGGCGAACGTCAGATCGTACGAGGTGTCGCGGGGATGAACTTTTCCGTGCAGATAGAGCTTTCGCTGAGCGGCCGTGAGAGCGCGTACCGTCTCGGGCATTTCTGACATCCCCCATGAGTGGCTTGCTGATTGCCGCGGAGGCTCGGTCCCGGCGATCTGGATATGCCGAACAAGGCATTGACGAAAATCTCGCGACACGGCGTCCGATTGCCCGCTGTGCGGGTGCCGTGACTCTCCGCAGACATCGCTGTCGGGGTTCGGTGCCCGCCACCCCGTCCGGCAGTGAAGAAGAACCTGCAGGTCGGGCGCGATGCCGCCGGGCGGCGGAGCATTCCAGAACGGATCGACTCGACCCACAGTAGGCCCGGCCCGGGTGCCCGTCAAGGAACCGCCGCCTCCGTTTACGCATCCCTGATAACCCGAATCGCGTTCTTCGGCCAGTTTCTGAGGCCTCGTCGGGCGCGGCATCCGGAACCCTTGAAATGGCCTGCCCGCTGACTACCATTGGGCGGCGACGCACCAGAATCAAGGGGGATCGGTGAAGGTCCGACAGCAGGAATCCGCCAGGTCTTCTCGCGCAGGGGAGAACGGGGGGGAGCGGTCCGGCGGGGACGACCGGCCCGGGCTCTCCGCCGTGGAACTCGTACCGGTGGGCGCACTGCTGCCCGCCGATTCACCGCGCAGCGCCGGCGAGGACCCGCACCACACCCAACTGCTCGCCCAGTCCGGGGCGGTGCTGCCGCCGATCACCGTGCACCGCGGCTCGATGCGCGTGGTGGACGGCATGCACCGCCTGCGCGCGACCGTCGCGCGCGGCGAGGACCTGATCCGGGTGCGCTTCTTCGAGGGGACCGCGTGCGAGGCCTTCCTGCTCGCCGTGCGCGAGAACACGGCGCACGGCCTGCCGCTGTCCCTGAGCGACCGCGCGGCCGCCGCGTCCCGCATCATCCGCTCGCACGGGACCTGGGCGGACCGGGCGATCGCCGAGACGACCGGCCTGTCCGCCAGGACGGTGCGGGAGATCCGCCGGGTCACGCTCGACGAGGCCGACCAGCCGGCCGTACGGCTGGGCCGGGACGGGCGGACCCGCCCGCTCAACAGCGCCCGGGGGCGGGTGCTCGCCGGTCGGCTGATCGCCGAGATGCCCACCGCCTCACTGCGGCAGATCGCGGAGCTGGCCGGCATCTCCCCCGGCACCGTCCGGGACGTCCGCGCCCGCATCGACCGCGGCGAGGATCCGGTGCCGCCGTCGATGACCGGAAGCACCCGCAGGAGCAGCGGCGCTGACTCGTCGTCAGCGCCGCACGCGGCCGAACGGGACGCGCATCGCGGGCCCGCCGGCCGGGCCGAACGGGAGCCCGAGCGGGAGCCCGGGCGCGAGCACCCGCCGATCGCGGAGCAGCGGCAGGTCGGGGAGCAGCGGCCACCCGCGGAGCAGCCGCCGGCCGCCGAGCCGGCCCGCGACCAGGGAGCGCTGCTCGCCCTGCTGGCGAAGGACCCCTCGCTCAAGTATGCGGAGAACGGCCGTCTCCTGCTACGCCTGCTCAGCGCCACCTCGCTGCCCCCGCAGTACTGGCGGGAGCTGATGAACGCCGTCCCCGGCCACTCCCTCCCGCTGGTCAGCCAGGCCGCCAGGGCCTGCGCCGAGACCTGGGCGGAGTTCGCCGACCGGCTCGACGGCCGGACCTGAGCGACCGTCACCGGCCACCGCCGTGCAACTGCCGCAGAACCCGCGGTTGCACAGCGCGCGGGCCGAGGGTGCGCGGCGCGCGGTCGGGCGGCTATCGTCACCAGTGCCTTCACCGCACCGCGGGTCAGCGGGCTTCCACACCCCTGAAGCGACCCGGTCCGGGAGGCTCGTTCGGCGCCGCGCGGCAGGACCCAGGGTCCTCCGGACCGTGGTCGACCACCCTGCCCGCCCGCCGCCGACGCATTCCTGCCGGCGGTCCGCACCTGCCCGACGCCACTGCCTCGGGGACGAAGCCCGTCACGGACCGTCGTCGACCACGACGGTCCCGGGCGCGCCGCGGCCACCCTTCGCGGCGCCCCGTCCCCGGCCTCCCATCCCACAGAAATCGGGGAACCCGACATGAACCTTCTGGAATCCACAGCGCCGGTGACCACACGGACCGGACTGACCCACCCGGTCGGCATCCTCGGCACCGGCCTGCACGTGCCGCGGACCGTGGTCACCAACGAGGACCTCACCCGCACCCTGGACACCTCCGACGAGTGGATCACCTCCCGCACCGGCATCAGGGAGCGGCGCTTCCTGGAGGAGGGCCGCGTCACCTCCGACATGGCCATCGAGGCCGGCCGCCAGGCGCTCGCCCGGGCCGGGGTCGACGCCTCGGAGCTGGACGCCATCGTGGTCGCCACGTTCACGCCCGACCAGCCGCTGCCCTCCACCGCGATGATCATCGGGGAGGCGCTCGGCGCCCGCCGCGCGATGCCGCTCGACCTCACCCAGTCGGCCTGCTCCGGCGGCATCTACGCCCTGCTCACCGCCGCGCACCTGCTGCAGAACACCAACTACCGGTACGTCCTGGTCATCGGCGCCGACGCCGGCTCGCGCGGCACCGACCCTCAGGAGCGCACCACCCGGGTCTTCCTCGGCGACGCCGCGGGCGCCGCCCTGCTCGGCCGCACACCGGCCGGGTTCGGCCTGCTGGGCTGGGACACCGACGGCGAGCTCTCCTACGAGGTGGAGATCACCGCCGGCGGCTCGCGGCTGCCCACCAGCCCGGAGACCGTCGAGGCGCGCTCCCAGTACCTCAAGATGAACGGCAAGGCCGTGTGGAACATGGCCACCGAGAAGCTCCCGGAGAGCATCCGCCGCACCGCCCTCCACGCCGGGGTCGAGCTGGACGAGGTCCAGCACATCCTGCTGCACCAGGCCAACCTCAACATCATCAACGAGGCCGCCAAGGCCCTCGGGGTCTCCGCCGACCGGGTGCCGACCACCGTCCAGCGGTTCGGCAACACCGCCGCCGCCAGCGTGTTCACCGTGCTGCACGAGACCATCGAGAACCGGGCGCGCCACGGCGACCTGCTGATCATGTCCGCGATCGGCGCGGGCTTCCTCTGGGGCTCGGCCTGCTTCCGGCACTTCGACCCGTTCGGTGAGGCGTAACGTGCTCGCGGTGGTCGCCAAGAGCGCCGACCGGGCCGACCCGCTGGCCGGACTGCACGTCGGCGACTGGCCGGCGCCCCGGGCGGAGGGCGACTGGACGACCGTCACGGTCCGCGCCGCCTCGCTCAACCAGCACGACCTGTGGACGCTGCGCGGCGTGGGCCCGGGTGCCCGGCAACTGCCCGTCGTCCTGGGGTCCGACGCGGCCGGCGTCGACGAGGACGGCAACGAGGTGATCATCCACCCGGTGGTCGGCGACCCCGCCGCCGGCCACGGGGACGAGACGCTCGACCCGGCCCGGACCCTGCTCGGCGACGAGCACGACGGCACGTTCGCCGAGCGGGTGGCCGTACCGCGCCGCAATCTCGTCCCCAAGCCGGCGGGCCTGTCGTTCGAGGAGGCCGCCTGCCTTCCCGGTGCCTGGCTGACCGCGTACCGGATGCTCTTCAAGCGGTCCGGGGTCCGGCCGGGCGGGACGGTGCTGGTGCAGGGTGCCGGCGGCGGGGTGTCGACGGCGCTGATCGCGCTCGGCTCCGCCGCCGGCTACCGGATGTGGGTGACCGGGCGGAGCGAGGAACGCCGTGAGCGCGCGCTGCGGCTCGGCGCCGAGGGCGCCTTCGCGGCCGGAGCCCGCCTGCCCGACCGGGTCGACGCGGTGATGGAGACGGTGGGCGAGGCCACCTGGGCCCACTCGCTGCGCAGCGTGCGCCCCGGCGGCCGGGTGGTGGTCAGCGGCGCGACGACCGGGGCGATGCCGCCCGCCGATCTGGCGCACGTCTTCTTCCGGCAGCTGACGATCGTCGGCTCCACCCTGGGCACCCGCGAGGAACTGGTGGAGCTGGCCGCGTTCTGCACCGCGCACCGGCTGGCCCCGGTGGTCGACCGGGTGCTGCCGCTGAGCCGGGCCCGGGAGGGCTTCCAGGCGCTGGCGGACGGCGCGGTGTTCGGCAAGGTCGTCTTCGATGCGTCCCGATGACCGGCCACCCCTGCCCTGGGCCGACTGATCGTCAGTCTGTGCTGCCGTTGGAGGATTCGAGGAGCCGTGCCCGGCCGGAAGCGTCCGGGCACGGCTCCCCCTTCTCAGCGCGGGCCCATCCGCATGGCGCCGTCGATCCTGATGGTCTCGCCGTTGAGCATCGGGTTCGCCACGATGTGCAGCGCCAGGGCCGCGAACTCGTCCGGGTCGCCGAGCCGCGCGGGATGCGGGACCTGGTCGCCGACCGAGGACTTCGCCTCCGCGGACAGCGCGCTGAGCATGGGGGTGTCGAACACCCCCGGCGCGACGGTGACCACCCGGATCTTCAGCGGCGCGAGGTCCCGGGCGGCCGGCAGGGTCAGGCCCACCAGCCCGCTCTTGGCGGCGGCGTACCCGGCCTGGCCCACCTGCCCGTCGAATGCCGCGATCGAGGCGGTATTGACGACGACCCCGCGTTCCCCGTCCGATTCCGCGTTCCGGGACATCCGGTCGGCGGCCAGCCGGAGCAGATTGAACGCGCCCACCAGATTGACCGTGACCATCCGCTGGAACTCCGCGAGCGGATAGGGGCCGCTTTTCCCGACGATTTTCACGGCATTCGTCGCACCCGCGCAATTCACCACCACCCGCAGCGGGCCGAGCGCCTCGGCGACGTCCAGCGCGCCCGCCAGCTCCGCCTCGCCGGTGATGTCGGCCGCCGCGAAGACCGCCCGATCGCCCAGTTCACGGGCCACCTGCGGGCCCCGCGCACCAGGCCGGCCGACGATGACCACCCGGGCGCCGGCCGCCACCAGCCGCCGGGCCGTGGCCAGCCCCAGGCCCGAAGTGCCCCCGGCGACCAGGGCGACGCTCTCTGCGATCTGCACGCTGCTGCTTCCTCTCCCGAATTCCGGTTCGCACGCTCTCGTGACGCGACGACCTGACGGCGCGTCGGTGTCCGATGGTAATTGCGAATCCGGCCGGAATCCCTTTGCACAGCGTTTGATCAATCCGTCCGAATCGACCGGAGCGGTCGCATCCGGACCCGTCCCCACTCCCCCGAAGGAAAGGTGCCTCATGTTCCGTCAGACCCGCGAGCCCGGCCTCTGGACCGCCGGCCCCGACGACGGCCGCCCGCTGGTGCTCGTGCACGGCATCCGGCTGTCCGCGCACATGTGGCTGCCGGTCGCCGACCGGCTGGCCGACCGGTACCGGATCACCGCGTGCGACCTGCCGGGCCACGGCGCCCTGGACGACCGCCCGTTCACCCTCGAAGGAACGGTCGAGCGGATCGCGGCCGCCGTCGCCGAGGCGACCCGCTCCACCGGCCGCCGTCCGGTCGTCGCCGGGAGCTCGCTCGGCGGCTTCGCCGCCCTCGCCTACGGTGCCTCGGAACACGGCGGCGCGGTGGGCCTGTTCGCGCACGGCGCCACGCTCCGGACCGACGGTCCGCTGCTGCTCCCGCACCGGGCCGCCGCCCTGGTCCAGCGCGGGCTCGGCGAACGGTGGTCGCTCCGGCTCAACCGGGCCGCCCTGCGGCGCCGACTGCCGGCGGAGAGCTACCGGGCGATCATGGCGGGCGGACTGTCGGAGCGCGGGTTCGGCAAGGCGATCGCCGTGATCTCCCGCACGGACATGCTGTCGACGATCTCCCGCGTCCGCACTCCGCTGATCCTCGCCAACGGCCTCGGCGACCCGCTGTTCCGGCTCCAGGAGCGGCGCTTCCTGGACCGCGTCCGCGGTGCCGGCACCCCGGCGCGGCTGGTGCACGTCCCGGGGCCGCACCTGCTCCCGCTGACCGACCCCGACGTGTTCGGCCGCGTCCTCGACCGAGGGTGCGCCGAGCTGGCGGCGGCGGAGGAGCCGGGCGCGTGAACCCGGCTCAGGCCCCGTTCACGCCTCGGTCGCGCCGTCCGCGCCGCCCGCGCCGCCTGCGCCGTCCACGCCGGCGATGTAGGCCGCGATGTCGGCGATGTCCCGGGCGGCGACCGGCACCGGTACGGAGGGGGCCATGATGTGACTGATCGTCAGCCGGACGGCGGCGTCGACCATCAGCCGCCGCCGCTCCGGAGCCACCTGCGGCCACGCCCGGTCGACGTAGCCGGCGATCAGCGCGTAGGTGCAGTCGAAGACGCTCTCGGAGCGCGTCGTGAGCGGCGTCAGAAGCGCCCGGTCCCCGCCGACCGCGCTGCTGACCGCCCCGTTCAGCAGCGGGTTCCCGGCCGCGAACCGCAGGGCGAACCCCACCCCCTCGGCGGCGCTCTCCCGCAGGTCGTCCGGGTGCTTGCTCAACTCGTCGACGATGCCGCCCAGGAAGCGCTCGATCTCCCGCGCGACGAGTTCCTCCCCCACCGCGTCCAGGGAGGGGAAGTGGTCGTGCACCACCGCCCGGCCGACCTCGGCCGCCTTGGCGATGTGCGTCAACCGCAGCTTGGCCCAGCCGTGTTCGACCACCAGGTCGTAGGCCGCGTCGAGCAGCTGATTCCGAAGCGGCGAGCGGGCGGTGTCAGTCACGTCTTCCATAGCGCCCTCACGCTAAGGCATGGGCCACGGCCGTGACGACTCCACCCGGTCACGAGCGCACGACAACGGCAACTGCGCCGGAGCGAAGGGCGCATGTGCCCGGCGCGGGCGGCCCGGCCGAGGATTTGCGGAGCAGGCAATTCCACAATCCCAGATAATAAGCAAAGTAATACAATTACCCTCCCCCATAAAAGCCTTGACGAATAGCCCGCCCCCTATGAAACTGGGCCTGCCGTCAACGCACCAGGAACGCCCGGGGCGCCATTTTCCCCGAGTCTCTTGATGCACGAAGGGAACGGAGGGGGAATTGCCGACGACACCGACCTACCCCGGCGTCTACATCGAAGAGCTTCCCAGTGGCGTCCGCACCATCGCCGCGGTGAGCACCTCGGTGACCGCCTTCGTCGGGGCCACCCGGCGCGGCCCGCTCGACCAGCCCGTCACCGTCACGAGCTTCGCGGACTTCGAGCGCCGTTTCGGCGGGCTCGCGAGCCAGAGCCCGGTCAGCTACGCCGTCCAGCAGTTCTTCCTCAACGGCGGCTCGATCGGGGTCGTGGTGCGGGTCGCGGCGGCCGGCACCGGCGGCGCGGCGGTCGTCACGCTCGACTCGACGCAGACCTCCACCGCCACCCCGGCCCTGGAGGTCACGGCCGTCGAACCGGGCGCCTGGGGCGCGGCGCTGCGGGTCGCCGTGGACTACCGGACGCCGACCCCGGCCGACACCTTCAACCTCCAGGTCCTGGACACCTCCGGCGCCGTCCAGGAGTCCTTCGCGGACCTGTCGGTCCGGGCCGCCGACCCCCGGTTCGCCGAGACGGTGGTGAACGACGGCTCGGCGGTCGTCCGGGTCAAGGTCCTGGCGGAGAGCCGGCCGGACCCGGTGGGCACCGTCTCCAAGCCCTTCGCGGCCACCCTGCCGGACCTCACCCACCCGATCCAGGTCAAGATCGGCGACGTCTCGCGCACCGTCACCATCCACGACCCGGCCGCGGACGGCCCCGCACCCACCAGCGTCACCGAACTCGCCCTGCTGCTGGAGCGCAAGCTTCGCGCCCTGCCCGACGCCCCGGGCCGGCGGGCCTTCGCGGGCACCCGGGTGAGCGTGTTCGGCCGGCGGCTCCAGGTCGTCGCCGGCTCCACCGACCCGGCCGACGTGGTCCGCTTCCTCGGCGAGGCCGCCAACAACCTGGGGCTGGAGGGCTCGGTCAGCCCGCCGGTCCTCGCCCTCACCGGCGGGCTGGACGGCGCACCCCCCGGCCTGACCGACCTGATCGGCAGCGAGGCCGCCAAGACCGGCATCCAGGCCCTGCGCGACGTCCAGGACGTCAACCTGCTGGTACTGCCGGAACTCGCCGGGTACGCCGACGTGGACGACGCGGTCACGGTCGTCTCGGCCGCCCAGGCGCTCTGCGTGGAGAAGCGGATGTTCCTGATCGTCGACTCCCCGCAGGCGTGGACGACGCTGGACGCCGCCCGGGCCGGGCTGTCCGCCTTCGACTCGGTGCGCAGCGACCACGCGGCGCTGTACTTCCCGCACCTGGAGCTGGTCGATCCGCTCACCGGCCGGCTGCGTGCCTTCCCGCCCTCGGGCACCATCGCCGGCGTGATGGCGCGCACCGACGGCCAGCGGGGAGTGTGGAAGGCCCCGGCGGGCACCGAGGCCGGTCTGCCCGGGGTGCGCGCGCTGACCGTTCCGCTGACCGACCGGGAGAACGGCCTGCTGAACCCGCTCGCGGTGAACTGCCTGCGGACCTTCCCGGTGGTGGGCCCGGTGGCGTGGGGCGCCCGGACGATGGCCGGGGCCGACGTGCTCGGCTCGCAGTGGAAGTACGTCCCGGTGCGGCGCCTCGCGCTGATGCTGGAGGAGAGCCTCTACCGGGGCACCAAGTGGGTGGTGTTCGAACCCAACGACGAGCGGCTGTGGGCCCAGATCCGGCTGAACGTGGGCGCGTTCCTGCACTCGCTGTTCCAGCAGGGCGCGTTCCAGGGCACGTCCGCGCGCTCGGCCTATTTCGTCAAGTGCGACCGGGACACCACCACGCAGGACGACATCAATCGCGGTGTGGTGAACGTCGTGGTCGGATTCGCGCCGCTCAAACCCGCGGAATTCGTGATCGTCAAGATCGAGCAGCTCGCCGGACAGTTCGAGGTTTAGGATCTCCATGGTCGAGTTCACCGTCAATCCGCATCGCTTCGATCCGTACAAGAACTTCAAATTCCTGGTCGTGTGGGACGGCCGGATCGTCGCCGGCATCAGCAAGGTCAGTCCGCTCAAGCGCACCACCGAGGTGGTGAAGCACCGCAGCGGGGGCGATTCGAGCGCGCCGCGGAAGTCGCCGGGCCGCACCGACTTCGAGGCGGTCACCCTGGAGCGCGGTGTCACCCACGACCCGGAGTTCGACCGCTGGGCCAACAAGGTCTGGATGGTCGGCGCGGGCCGCGGGGCGGAGGTCTCGCTGCGGGACTTCCGCAAGGACCTGGTGATCCAGGTGCTCAACGAGGCCGGTCAGGTGGCGGTCGCCCACAAGCTGTACCGCGCCTGGCCGAGCGAGTACCAGGTGCTCGGCGAACTCGACGCCAACGCCAACGCGGTGGCGATCCAGAGCCTCAAGCTGGAGGTGGAGGGCTGGGAGCGGGACGAGGAGACGCCCGAACCGGAAGAGCCGTCGTTCCAGCAACCGGCCTGAGCGGCGGTCCGGCTCATGGAACTCATCGGGCAGGCGGCCCTGTTGGCCGCCTGGGAGGCCGGGCAGACGGTCGGCCGCACCGGGCGGGCCCTGCTGCTGCACACCGTCGCCCGGCCCGGCGCCGGGGCGGAGGAACTGCTGGCCGTACCGCTCGGCGAGCGGGACGCCGAACTGTTCGGACTGCGCACCGAGCTGTTCGGCGACCAGCTCACCATGCGGCTCGGCTGCCCGGGCTGCTCGGAGGAGATGGAGTTCACCTTCGACGCCGGATGGGTGGCCGGTGCCGCGCGGCCGGCGCCCGGGCCGCTGCGGGTGGAGCTGGACGGCTGGCGGGTCGGCTTCCGGCCGGCCACCCCCGCCGACCTGGCCGCCGCCGAGCAGGCCCCGGCCGGCCGGGCCAGGGCCGTGCTGCTGGAGCGGTGCGTGCTGACCGCCGAGCACGGCGGGGAGCCGGTGGCGGCGCGGCAGCTCCCCGAGCCGGTGCAGCGGCGGATGGCCGAGGCCGCTGCCGCCGCCGACCCCTGCGCGGACGTGCGGCTGAACCTCGGCTGCCCCGAGTGCGGGCGGCAGACCCTCGCCGAACTGGACATCGCCTCCTACCTCTGGGAGGAGCTGGACGACTGGGCCCGGGCCACCCTGCTCGACGTCCATCTGCTGGCCACCGCCTACGGCTGGAGCGAGCCGGAGATCCTCGCGCTCAGCCCGCTGCGGCGCCGCTACTACCTGGAGCTGTGTGCAGATGCCTGACCACTTCGACCGCCTGGTGGCCAAGGGCGCCCCGGGCCGGGACCACGCCGGGGCCGAGGCTGGAGCCGGGGCCGGAGCCGGCGTGCGGGTACGGCCGCGCCTGCTGGGGCCTTACGAACGGATCGAGACGCTCGGACCGGCGCTGCCGGGCGCGGACGGGGAGCCGGTCGCCCCGGGCCTGCCGGACGGGCGGCCCGCTCCCGCGCCGCTCCCCCGGTCCGCGACACCGCGTCCGGCTCCGGTCGGGGAAACGCCCACGGCAGCGGTCGGCGCCGACCGCCCGGCCGCCGCGCCCGCCCTTCCGCTGCCGCGCACACCGCTGCTGCTCGCGCCGCCGATCGCCCCCGCCACCGCGCGGGCCGACGGGCCACCGCCACGGGCGGAGACCGCCCGCCCGGCGGCCCCGGCAGCGGTCACCGCGGTGCCCGTCGCCGCACCGCACCGCACGGTCGCGGCCGAGCCGCCGGCCGGGGCGCCGCCCGCACCCGGACGGCCCGCCGTCGCGCCGGCGTCCGGACGGCGGGCCGCCGCGGTCGCCGCCCCGGGACACGCGTCCGGGAACGGAGCCGGCGCCCGCCCTCGGCCGCGGCCGATCGAACGGGTGGTGCGGGTGCGGATCGGGCGGGTCGAGGTCAGGGCCGCCGAACGCGCCCAGGCCGAACCGCGCAAGCCGGCCACGGCCCGCCCGGCCCCGGCCCTCGGCCTGGACACCTACCTCACCCGGGAGCCCTCATGACCGAGCGGGCGGGCCCATGAGCAACCACCTCGCCATCGCCACCGTGAGCGAGGCGCTGCGGCTGCTCATCATCCGCGCGCTCTCGCCCGACATCCCGTTCGCGGTCGAGGTCGGCACCCGCAAACCGCCGAGCGAGCCGCCGACCGACCCGGCCATCACCGTTTTCCTCTACCAGGTCACGCCCAACGCCTCGCTGCGCAACCTCGACGCGCCCACCCGCACGACGGACGGCACCCTGCTGACCCGGCCGACCGCCGCCCTCGACCTGCACTACCTGATCAGCTGCTACGGCGAGGAGTCCCAGCTGGTCGGCCAGCGGCTGCTCGGCTGCGTGGTCCGGGCGCTGACCGAACAGCCGGTGCTGTCCCGGCAGTTGATCGACGAGGCGGCCGCCCAGCCGTACCTGGTGGGAGCGGACCTGGCCGCTTCGCCGCAGCGGGTGCGCTTCACGGCCGCGTCGATGGACGTCGACGAGCTGTCCAAGCTGTGGACCGCGCTGTTCCAGACGCCGTTCGCACTGTCCGTCGCCTACCAGGCCACCGCCGTCCTGGTGGAGGGCAGGACCGATCCGGTGGCCGGCAAGCCCGTGCTGCGCCGTACCGTGCGGGCCGTGCCGTCCCGCGGGCCGGTCGTCGAGCGGGTGCTCTCCCGGCCGGCCGGGTCCCGGGGCACCCCTGAGGAGGGACCGGTGACCAAGGACCGGGAGCTGGTGGTGGACGGCTCCGGCCTGCGCGCGGACCTGGTGGTGGTCCGGCTGGGCGAGCGACGGGTGACGGTCGACCCGGGCGCCGTCCGGGACGACCGGCTGGTGCTGGCCGTCCCGGACGGCCTGCCGCCCGGTGTCCACCAGGTGCAGGTGCTGCACGGACTGGCGCTGGACGGCCGGCCCGCCACCGAGCACCTCGCCGTGGAGTCCAACGCGCAGACCTTCGCCCGGCAGCCGCGGATCCTGGCGCCGATCGGCACGGCGGACCGCGTCGGCGGACCGGCCGGGGTCTCGGCCCGGCTGGACGTCCGGCTGGACCTGCCGCTCCGGGACGACCAGCACGTCCTGCTGCTGCTGGACGAGCTGCACCCACCCGCCGGGCGGGCCGGGGCGAGCCACCAGTTCCGCGCGCCCGCGCCGCCGGGGCCGCGCACCGACCCGTTCGAGGTCCGGGTGCCGGTCACCGGCCTCCGCCCCACGGTGTACCTGGCCCGGGTGCAGGTGGACGGCGTGCCCAGCGAATTGACGGTGGACGGGGACGGGTCCTTCACCGGACCCGTCGTGGATCTGACGCACTGACCGGGGGACGGGGGGACACGATGAGCACGCGCCGAGGACAGGGCCACGACGGCCCGGCGGACGAGCCGCACCGGCGGTCGCTGTCGGCCGCGGTCACGGCCGTGCTGGAACGGGTCGACGCGCACGCGGCGGGCCGCACCGGTCGGCGGCCGAGCGGTACGGCCGGGACAGACAGGGCGGGCGGAGCGGCGAGGGCCACCGGTGCGGCCGGGGCGGCCGACGGCCACCGCGGCGGGCAGCCACCGCCCGTCACGGCCCTGGACGCGCTCACCGCCTCCTTCGGCCTCACCCCGTTCGAACGCGACCTCCTCGTCCTGGCTGCCGCCCCCGCGATCGACCCCACCGCCGCCGCCCGGTGCGCCGCGGCGAGCGGCGACCCCGGGCGCGCGTACCCGACCTTCTCGCTCGCCCTGGCCGCCCTGGACCGACCGCACTGGAGCGCGCTCACCCCGGTCGGCCCGCTGCGCCGCTTCCGGCTGGCCGAGCCGGAGGACGAGACGGCGCTCACCACCTCCCGGCTGCGGATCGACGAGCGGGTGCTGCACTTCCTGGTCGGTGTGCCCTACCTGGACGTGCGGTTGCACGGACTGCTCACCCGGGTCGGCCCGCCCGGCCAACTGCCCGGCCCGCACGAGCGGTGCGCCGCCGAACTGGCGCGGACGTGGACCGCGGCCGGGCCGGACGGGCCGCACGGACCGCCGCACGGCGAACTGACCGGCGCCGACCGCCGCACCCGCTGGGAGATCGCGGCGGCGGCGGCCCACCGCGCCGGGCTCGGCCTCTACGCCGCGCACCGCGAGGACCTGCCCACCGAGCCCGCCGAACGCGAGCGACTCGCCCGACTGTGGCAGCGGGAGGCGATCCTGATCCCGGCCGCCCTGCTGGTGGAGGGTGCGGAGCCGGGCCGGGAACGCCCGCACAGCCCGAACGGCGTGGAGTCCTTCCTCGCGGGCCTCACCGTTCCGCTGGTCGTGTCCGGCGACGAGCCCCCGTCCGCCGGGGCGTCCGACCGTCCCCGGCTGACCGTGCCCCCGCTCGGCCCCGAGGACCAGCTGGCGATCTGGACCACCGCCCTGGACGGCGCGCCGGGGATCACCGAGGGCGAACTCCGCTCGCTGGCCGCCCAGTTCTCACTGCCCGGCCATGTGATCCGCTCCGCCGCGGCGACGGCCCGGCGGGCGGCCGGCAACGGCCGGGACATCAGCCCGCTGGCGTGGCACGCCGGACTGGTGGAAGCCCGGATGTCCCTCGACGGGCTGGGCCGACGGGTCGAGCCGCGCGCCGGCTGGGAGGACCTGGTACTGGAGGAGTGCCGGCGCGCGACACTGCGCGAGATCGTCGCCCATGTCCGCCGACGCGGCACGGTCTACCAGGAGTGGGGCTTCGAAGCGGTGCTGCGCCACGGCCTCGGCGTCACCGCGCTGTTCGCCGGCGGGTCGGGCACCGGAAAGACGCTGGCGGCCGAGGTGGTGGCCGGGCAGCTCGGGGTGGACCTGTTCGTCATCGACCTCTCCCAGGTCGTCAGCAAGTACATCGGCGAGACCGAGAAGAACCTCCGACGGGTCTTCGACGCGGCCGAACGCGGCGGCGCGCTGCTGCTGTTCGACGAGGCCGACGCGCTGTTCGGCAAGCGCGGCGAGGTCAGGGACAGCCATGACCGCTACGCCAACCTGGAGGTCAGCTACCTGCTGATGCGGATGGAGGCCTACCGGGGCCTGGCGGTGCTCACCACCAACATGAAGAAGGCGCTGGACCCGGCGTTCATGAGACGGATCAGGTTCGTGGTCGACTTCCCGTTCCCCGGGGTGCCGGAGCGCGCCGAGATCTGGCGGCGGGTCATCCCCGCGCGGACCCCCAGCCAGGGCGTGGACCCGGAGCTGCTCGCCCAGCTCACCGTGACCGGCGGTTCCATCCGCAACATCGCGCTGTCCGCCGCCTTCCAGGCCGCCGACGAGGACTGTCCGCTCCAGATGCGGCACCTGCTGGCCGCCGCGCGCACCGAGTACCTGAAGCTGGAGCGCCCGTTGACGCCCTCGGAGGTCGGCGGATGGATCTGACCGAGGGGCGACGGGAGCGCGGCACCGGGCGTGGAGGTGCCGGACGTGACAGCGCCCGACGTGACAACACTGGGCGCGACAGCACCGGGCGCGGGACCGCCGGACGGATCGAGGTCGAGATCGGCGAGCTGGTCCTGGACGGCTTCGCGGGAATCGACCACGACCGGCTGACGACGGCGTTCCGGAGCGAACTGGCCCGTCTGGTCGCGGCCCGCGGCGTGCCGCTCGCGGCCGGCGGTGACCGCGCGCTGGACCGGCTCGCCGGGCTGCCGCCGCTGCCCGCGGGCGTCTGCGCGCGACGGCTCGGCGAGGCGCTCGCCCGCGCCGTGCACAACGGACTGTCGGGCGGCGGCCGGCCCATGGGACGGGGGCGGCCATGACACGACCCGCCGCGACGGCAGCCACCGCCGCCACCTCGAAGAACTCCGAGCGGGGTACGGAGCGGAAGCGGACGCGGACGCCGAACTCCCGGACGCCGGAGCCGAAGGAGATCGTCTCCGGCGCCGGCCAGCCGCTCGACCCGGGTCTGCGCCGGGTGCTGGAGGCGCGGCTCGGACACGACCTCAGCCGGGTCCGGGTGCACACCGACCGGGACTCCGCCGCGCTGACCGAACTGCTCGGCGCGGACGCCGTCGCCGTCGGCCAGGACCTCTTCTTCGGCGAGGGCAAGTACCGGCCGGCCGCCGAGGACGGCCGACGGCTGCTCACCCATGAGCTGCTGCACACCGTCCAGGCCCCGAACCCGCTCGGCGCGCTGCGGGCCGGCCGCGACCTGGGCGCGGTCAGTCTGCCGCAGGACCCGATCGAACGGGAGGCGGAGCACGGCGCGCGCGACGACCGGCCGACGGCGGCCACGCCGGGTGCCACACCGGGCGCCACGCCGGGCTGGCTCCGCTACGCGACCGTCGACGCCGATCGGTTCCGCACCGAGCGGCTCGATCCGGCGACCCTCGTCGACCGGCTGGCGGCCGGCATCCTGCGCTCGCTGCGCGGCGACCCGACCGACTCCTCCGGCCGGGTCAGGCTGCAACTCGCACGCTTCGCCCCCGAGTTGCAGGCCTCGGTACTCGACCGGCTGGCGGACCGGCTGCCCTCCTCCGACTACACCCGGGTGCTGGAGCTGGTCGAGGCCGCCGAGCACCGCCCGGCCGAGGTGGACGGCGCGCAGACGCCCGCGCCGGTCACCGAGGCCACCGAGGCGACCAGCGAGCCGACCGAGGCGACCGAGCCGACCGCCGAACCCGGGCAGGAGCAGGAGCAGGAGCAGGACCGACCGCCGGAGCAGCAGGGCAAGCAGTCGGCACCACCCCTGGAGGGCGGGGCCGACCAGGCCCCGCCGAACGCTCAGCCGGCGGAGCAACCCACGGCCGCCCCCGAAGCAGCACCCGAGGCAGCACCCGAAGCGACACCGGCAGCGGCACCGCCGGCGCCCGCCCCGGCGGAGGAGTCCCCCCCGCCGCAGGCCCTCCCCGTCACCGAGCCGCCCGAAGCCGCGCAGCCGGACGCCGCCACCCAGCCCTCGGCGGGTACCACGCCGCGCGAGCCCGCCGCCGTGCCGCCACCGCAGCCGGCGCCCGTCCGGCCCGAGCGCCTGGACGCGATCGTGCAGGCCCCTGACAGTCCGCTCGTCCGGCACGGGCTGCTGGCGGGCGACCGCCCGCAGGAGGAGGTCCGGGACGAGGAACGGCCGCTGGGCATGGAGCCCGGCGCGGACGCCGAGGTCCAGGTCGCCCCCGGCGAGGAGCAGGGCGGCCGGGCACCGTCGGCCGCCGACGGGCCGGAGCTGCGGCCCGGGGACTTCCTGCCCTCCTCGGACCTCGATCTGTCCGCCGTCCCGACCCTCGATCGGATCCCGCCGTCGGCCGACGGCATGGCGGCCGTCGACGACGAAGCCCCGTCGTTCCCGGAGCCCCCCGCGACCAGGGCCGAGGAGGTCCAGGACGAGCGTGGCAGCCGGCCGGAGACCGACGAGGAGCCCGTGCAGGCCGAGGCCGAGGACCGGGGTGATCGCGACCTCCAGCCGGAACGGCCGGTCGCGCAGGAGGTCGGCCCCGATCCCGCGTCGGACGGGGGCCCGGACGAGGGCCCGGCCGCCGAGCCCGCCGCCCCTGAGCAGCGGGAGCAACCCGAGCCGGGGCAGGAACAGCGGCAGGACCGGCGGCCGGAAACCGAGGAGCCGCGCGAGCCCGAGCCGGGCACCCCGCAGCGCACCGCCGCTCCCGCCGCCCCCACCGCGGCCGGTCCGGTCGGCGGCGAGGGCCCGACCGGAACCGCCGACGCCCCGGACCGCGCACCCGAGGCAGCACCCGACACCGCGCCGCCTACGGCCCCCGGTCCGGCGGCCGAGCAGACCGACCCCCCGGCCGACCTCGCCGCCGGTCCAGCCCCGGACGCCTCCCTGGAGTCCGGCGGCGGCGCCTGCGCGGGCCCGCAGCAGCCGACCACCGAGGCGGAGCCCGACACCACCGGCGCGGGAGCCGGCGGCTGCGCGGCCGGGGGCGGCACGGCCGGCGCCGCGGCCCCGGCCAAGCAGGAGGAGGCACCGGCCCCGCCCGACGTCTCCGCCCAGGACCCGCAGAGCGCGCTCGCCACCGCCGCGAGCCTGCCGCCCGATCGGATGGCCACCGCGCTGGACGGCGTGGACGGCTCGGTGGACCGCACGGTCGGTGAGCAGCACGCCCGGCTGCAGGCGGACCCGCCCGCCGTCCAGCGGCCGTCGGGAGCCCCGCGGACCCAGTCCGGCACGCCCGAGGCCGCGCCGCCCGCGGAGGCGGTGACGGAGCGGCTGGAGCGGGTCGGCCCGCCGGACACCGAGCGCGCCCGGCAGGAGGCCGAGCGGAAGCGGGTCGAGGGCCCGAACCCCGCCGAGCGGGTCGCCCCGCCCCATGTCACCGACGACGCGGGCGGCCAGGTGTCCCCGCAGGAGGTGCAGCAGGTTCAGGGCGCGGTCGACGGCGTGCCCTCGACCGACCCGGCGCTGAACACCACGGTCGGCCCGGCGCCCCGGGTCGAACTGTCCGGCGAGAGCGACCCGGTGCGGACCGATCTGCAGACGGCGAAGCTGAAGGACGGTTCCGCCAGGATCCTCGGTGTCGGCCGGGAGGACGCCGCCAAGCCGATGGGCGAGGACCGGATCTACCCGGACGTGCCGAAGGAGACCCTCACCGCCTCGGTGCCGGGTGCCGGCCGAACGCGCGGAGGCGCCCGCACCGGCGGAGCCGTCGACGCCGGCCCGGGCATCGGCCTGGTGACCCGGCAGGAGCGCGGCCCGCAGATCGAGGCCGCGGTCGGCCAGGGCCGGAGCCGGCTGGGCTCCGAACAGACCCGGCAGAAGCAGGGCGAGGCCGAGGCGCGCCGGCGGAACCAGGCCGAGATCGACCAGGAGGTGGCCGACAACGCCCGGACGCAGGCCGGCGAGCGGGGCGACGCCGCGGAGAAGGTCACCGCCGAGCGCGAGCAGTGGCGCACCGAGCAGGACCGGAAGGTCGCCGGAGCGGACCGGGACGCCGACGCGGAGCACCGGGACCGGACCGGCCGGATCGAGGGCAGGCGCACCCAGGCCGACAAGGACGTCCGGGACCGTCAGCAGCAGGACAACCGGAAGATCCAGGACAAGCGGAAGGAGGCCGAGGAGAAGGCGCGGCAGGAGAAGGAGCGCAAGAAGGAGGAGTCCGAGGGCTGGTGGGGCTGGGTCAAGTCCAAGGTCAAGGCGGCCTTCGACGCGCTGGTCCAAGCGGTGACCAGGGTCTTCGACTACTTCCGCGGTCTGATCAACGACATCATCGACGGCTTCCGCACGTTCGCCCACTGGGCGATCGACCAGGCGCGGAAGTTCGTGGTCGAGCTGATCGACAAGCTCGCGGACGCGCTGATCGCGATCTGCGACGTCCTGTTGGCGGCCTTTCCGGACCTGCGGGACCGGTTCCGCCGGAAGATCGAGGAGTGGCGCGACCGGGCCGTCGCCAAGGTCAACGCGTGGGCGGACAGGCTCAGGAACGCCGTCGACGGCCTGCTCGACACGCTGGCGGCCGGGCTGAACGCGCTGCTGGACACGCTGGAGGCCGGGCTGAAGGCCGCGATCGAGGCGGTCCGCAGGACCGTGCTGGACGCGATCGACTTCGTGCGGAAGGCGATCGCGGTGTTCGGCGAGTTCGCCGTCCTGATCGGCGACGTCGCCGCCGACCCGGGCGGGTGGCTGCGCAAGCTCGGCACCGCCGCGGTCGACGGCATCCGGCTGCACCTGTGGGGGGCGATCAAGCGGGCGGTCAAGCAGTGGTTCGACGAGAAGGTGGAGTCGGTCGTCGGTCTGACCTCCACCCTGGTCAACGTCCTGGTCAAGGGCTGTGTCTCGATGGCCCGGATCGGCCGGATGGCCTGGCAGGCGATCGTGGCCGCGCTGCCCGGGATGATCGTCTCGATCGTCATCGAGAAGCTGGTGTCGCTGATCGTGCCGGCCGCGGGTGCGGTCATGGCGATCATCCAGGGTCTGGTCGCGGCGTGGAACACCGTCAGCAGGATCGTCGCCGCGATCGGGAGGTTCGTCGCCTTCCTCAAGGCGGTCAGGTCCGGATCGGCCGCCTGCCTGTTCGCCGACGCGGTCGCCTCGGGCGTGGTCGCGCTGCTGGACTTCATCTCCAATTTCCTGCTCGGCAAGCTCAAGGGAGCCGGCAAGGCGGTCGGCACCCGGCTCAGGGGGATCGCCCAGCGGATCCTGAAGGGTCTGGCCAGGGCCGGCCGGGGCGCCCGCCGAGCGGCCGGACGCGCCGTCAACCGGGCCCGGGAGACGCTGCGCCGGGCCACCCGCTCGCTGCGCCGCCGCCCCGCCCCCGCCCGCGCGGCCCGGCCGCTGCCCGACCGGGCCCACCCCGCCCCGCGTGTCGACCGACGCGCGCAACACCCCGCCCCCGCCACCGGACGCCCGCGCCGCGAGACCGCCCGTCCGCGGTCCGCCGCGCCCCGCCGCCCCGGCTCGGCGGTCGGCCGCGCGCTGGACGCCTCCCGCCGGACGGTCCGGGCCGCCCTCACCCGTGTCCGCGGCGCCGCTCGCGCCCTCGGCCGCAAGCTCCTCGGCAGCCGGCTGGGCCGCGCCCTCACCAACGGCGCCCACCGGATCCGCGACGGCTACCGCAAGCAGCGTGACCGGCTGCGCGACTGGCAGAGCAGGCGCCGGCAGCAGCGCGCCGAGCGCCGCGCTCGCGAGAACTCGCCCCAGGCGAAGCAGCAGCGCCTGGACCTGATCGTCGCCCGCATCCGTCCGCGGATCCAACGCCTGCTGGCCCGGGGCGTCCCGCAGCCGGTGCTCGGGTCGGTCCTGGCCGGGATGCGGGCCTGGTACCGGCTGACCGGGCTGTCCGAGGTGGGCAGTCCGGCCTTCACCGTCGAGGCGCTGCTCAACCCCAAGGAAGCGGTCGGGGGCGGCTTCGAGCTGACGGCGGAGGAGGTCCGCGCGATCATCCGCACGCAGGCCCAGGGCCTCCTGGAACGGGCCGACGTGATCGCGGTCGCGACGCACATGCGGATCCTCAAGTACCGGGCCGGGGCGGCCGCCGGGGACCAGGAGCTGCGGACGCAGGGGCGGAAGGACATTCCCGGCGTCGTCCGGTACCTGCGCAACCGCGGCACGGACCTCGAACTCTCGGCCGCGCAGGGCGGTCCGCTCACCCTCCCGCCGTACAGGCTCCGCTGGGGAAAGGTGGACCGCTACCTGGTCGGCCCGGAGGGCGGACCGGTCAGCGAACAGCAGTGGGCGGGCGCCTTCAACCAGATCACCAGGGGGGTCGGCAAGTACCCCGAGATCCCGACCGATCTGACCCGCGTCGGTCTGACCGACATGAACTTCGCCATGGCGCTGCGGGCGTACAGCACCAACAAGCGACTGCCCCCGTCGTTCACGCCGGAGCAGCAGGAGCTGGTCCGCAACGCGCACTGGCTGCTGTTCGTCCGGGAGTCCGTCCGGAATCCCGCCAACCTCGGCTTCGCGGCCATGACGACCGATCTGCTGGCCCGCGGGCCGGGGGCCGGCGGCTTCGACCGGGACCAGGCGTTCGCCGGGCACGAGGGCAAACGCCTGGGCAACCGGGGGCTGTTCCCGATGTCGATGGAGGGCGCCGCGGCTGCGGCGGCCGGTCTCGAACAGGAGGAGGCGGGCCAGCGGACGTACCTGAAGAGCTCGGTGGCCGAACGCGCCGAGCTGCGGCTCCGCGAGGTGGAGCTCGGGGAGGCCTGGGCGAAGGCCCGCACCGGTGGCCGGGGGATCCTGGCCGCGACGGAGGCCGAGACCGTCAAGAAGGGCGAGGCCCTCGTCCGCCAGTTCCTGCGTCAGTTCTACGGCCTGAGATAAGAGGAAGACCCCATGACCCGATCGTTCACCCGCCTGGTCCTCAGGCCCGAGTTCGGCGAGCACGACTTCAAGCTGGTCGTCTGGGACCTCTTCTGGGACCTCCTCGACCTCGGACGGCAGGAGGACGGCGCCGTCGTCGACAGCTGGCTCACCCCGGACGGCGGCGCCGAGGTGCACTACGTCGACGACCGGATCACCGGCATGCGGTACGTCACGATCCGGGGCGACGGCGCGGCGGAGGCGGAGGCGGAGCTGCGGCCGCGCTGCCGGGTGTGGACGCTCGACGAGGCCCTGAGCGCGCTGCGCGAGGCGTCCGACCGGAACGAGCAGACCGAGGGGAGCGAGGAGACCGACCGCAACGACCGGCTGGTCGCGCTCTACGCCGCCGCACTGACCGCCGAGGGCCCGGAGGACCGGTCGGTGGTCGAGGCGTTCGCCGCCGCCGCCCGGGACGGCGATCCGGGGATCCGCCAGGCGGTGGTGGTCGCGACCGGGTACCTCCCCTGGCCCGGCCTGGTGGCCCTGGTGGAGGAGCTGAGCCGGACGGACCCGGTGGACCACGTCCGGCACAACGCGAGGGTCCTGCTGGAGGGGCTGGCCCGGACGGAAGGCGATTCCTGATGCCCTACACGGACGCCCCCAGGCCCGTGCGGTCGGGGCTGGTCATCGTCGATCCGCAGCGCGGCACACCGCAGCGGATCGTCGTGCTGCAGTTCAACCCGGACAGTCTGGAGCGCTCGCTGGCCCCGCAGGTGGGGGGCGCCGACGGCGGCGGGGACCGGACGGAGGCCCTGCGGCTCAAGGGACCGGCCGTGGAGACCTGGAAGTTCACCGCGGAGCTGGACGCGACCGACCAGCTGGACGTACCGGCCCCGAACGGCATCCATCCGCAGCTGGCCACGCTGGAGCTGCTGGTTCAGCCGCCCAGTGCGCGGCTGCGGAGCAACCAGGCGCTCGCGGCGGTCGGCACCCTGGAGATCACCCCGATCGAGGCCCCGCTCACCCTGTTCACCTGGGGCGGCAAGCGGATCCTGCCGGTGCGGCTGACCGAACTCACCATCACCGAGGAGGCGTTCGACATCGATCTGAACCCGATCAGGGCCACCGTCGCCATCGGCCTGCGCGTGCTGACCGTCAGCGACCTGCCGACCGGCCACCGCGGGGCCGAGCTCTACCTCGCGCACCTGGCGCAGCAGGAGCGGCTGGTCGCCGGCGCGGCCGACGGCCGGCTGAGCGCGCTCGGCCTGGGCGGAGGACTGCGATGACCCCGACGCCTCCGAGGACCTCGTCGACCCCCGACGACCCGTTCGCCGCGCTGCCCGCGTCCTCGTCCTACCCGCTGACCAGCCGCTACCACGGCGTCCCGGTGGCGCTGTACACGGCACCGGACGGACGGCAGGTGCCGTACCTGACCCGGCGGCTGCTGCCGCCCACGGACGGCCTGACCCCGCTCGCCGAGCACACCGTCGGCGCCGGCGACCGCCTCGACCTGCTCGCCCAGCGCTACCTCGGCGGCGCCGACCAGTGGTGGCGGATCGCCGACGCCAACCCGGCGATCGATCCCCGGGAGCTGACCTCGACACCGGGCCGGCGGATCACCGTCGCGCTGCCCGGCGCCGTACCGGGGGTGGGCCGTGCCTGACGCCCCGGCCGTCACGGGGAACGGGCCGGTCGGGTCGATCCGGCTCGGCCTGCTGATGGGCCCGCAGCTCCCGGTGCCGGTGCCCCAGCCGGTGACCGACGCCCTGCTGTCGGCGCAGGTCACGGTCGCGTCCGGCCAGCGCAGCGGCTTCCAGCTCGCCTTCGACCTGTCGAAGAACGGTCTGATCGACACCGCGCTGCTGCCGGGCGGCTTCTTCGACCCGAAGATCAGGGTGGTGCTGATGGTGACCGTCACCGGCACCCCGACCGTACTGATGGACGGCGTGATCATCCGTCAGGAGGTCGGCATCAGCAACCAGCCCGGCCAGTCCACCCTCACCGTCACCGGCGAGGACCTCACGGTGCTGATGGACCTGGAGGAGCAGGCCGGGGTGCCCTTCCCGGCGATGTCCCCGGCGGCCCGGGTCGCCGCGATCATCGGCAAGTACGGGCAGTACGGCATCGCCCCGCTGGTGATCCCCGAGCTGGTGCCGCAGACGCCGATGCCCACCCGGCGGATCGACTTCCAGAAGGGCACCGACCTCGGCTACGTCAACGAGCTGGCGAAGGCCAACGGGTACGTCTTCTACCTCGACCCGGGCCCGGTCCCCGGAATGAGCCGCGCCTACTGGGGGCCGGAGAACCGGCTCGGCGTCCCGCAGCACGCGCTGAACGTGAACCTGGACGTGCTGTCCAACGTCGACCAGCTCACCTTCGCCTTCGACGGGACCGCCCGCGAGGAGCCGGAGGCCCGCATCCAGCTCCCGGCGACCAAGGTGTCCGCCGTCCTGCCGGTGCCGGAGGTGAGCGTGCTGCGCCCGCCGCTCGCGCTCAGGCCCGCGCCGGCGCTGAAGAAGAAGGTCGTCGCCGACACCGCCAAGAAGGACACTGGCCAGGCCGTCGCCGAGATCATCGCCCAGGCGATGCAGTCGGCGGACGCCGTCTCGGGCTCCGGGCAGCTCGACGTCGTCCGGTACGGGCACGTGCTGCGCCCGCGCGAGCTGGTCGGCGTCCGCGGCGCCGGGCTCACCTACGACGGCCTGTACTTCGTCAAGAGCGTCACCCACAACCTCAAGCCCGGCTCGTACACCCAGAACTTCACGCTGACCCGCGAGGGCCTGATCGCCCTCGGACCCACCGTCGTCCCGTGACCACCAGGAGGTGCCGGCATGGCCGAACCGACCCGCTACCTCGGCAAGTTCCGGGGGACGGTGGTGAACAACGCCGACCCGCTCGGGATCGGCCGCATCCAGGCCCAGGTGCCCGACGTCCTGGGCGAGGTCACCTCGGGCTGGGCGATGCCGTGCTTCCCGGTGGCCGGTCCCGGCATGGGCCACTACGCCGTCCCGCCGGTCGGGGCGGGCGTGTGGCTGGAGTTCGAGCAGGGCGACCAGAGCTATCCGGTCTGGACGGGCTGCTGGTACGGCTCCGCCTCGGAGGTCCCGGTGGAGGCGCTGACCGGACCGCCGGGCGCGCCGAACACGGTGCTGGAGACCTCCGGGCACCGGGTGATCGTGCTGTCCGACGATCCGACCACCGGGATCACCCTGCGCACGCCGAGCGGGGCCTCGATCGTGCTCGACGACTCGGGCATCCGGATCAGCAACGGCCAGGGCGCCTCGATCTCGCTCGTCGGCGCCACCGTATCCATCAACCAGGACGCCCTGAGCGTGACCTGACGGGAGAGTCTCGTGTCCGGACACCTGCTGCACGTCAATGCGACGGTCACCTGCCCGCACGGCGCCCAGGCGACCGCCCGCCCCGTCCAGGCCCGGGTGCTGGTCGCCGGGCAGGCCGCCACCGCCACCGCCGACCCGTACACCGTGACCGGCTGCCCGTTCACCGTGGCCGGCAAGCCGCAGCCCTGCGTCACGGTGCACTGGGTGGTGCCCTCCGCCCGGATCCGGGTGAACGGCTCCCCCGCGCTGCCGCGGTCCGCCGTCGGACTGTGCCGGAGCGCCGAGCAGATCCCGCAGGGGCCACCGGTCGTGACCGTCGTCCAGCAGCGGGCGGTGGGCACATGAGCGGCACGGGGTACCCGGGGAGCGGCGCCGGTCCGGCCCGGACGGACCTCGCGTTCCCGTTCCGGATCGACCGTCGAGGACGTACCGCCGACGCGGCGTACGACGACCACGTGCGCGACCTGATCGAGCAGTTGCTGTTCACCAGCCCGGGCGAGCGGGTGATGCACCCGGACCTCGGCTGCGGGCTGCTCGACCTGGTGTTCGCGCCGAACAGCCCGGAGCTGGCGGCCACCCTGCGGCTGTCCGTGCAGGCGGCGCTGCAGCGCTGGCTCGGCGATGTGATCGAGGTGGCCTCGCTCGACGTGACGAGCGAGGACAACGTGGTGCGGGTCGAGCTGGCGTACGTCGTCAGCCGGACCGGCTCGCAGCGGCAGGACGTGTTCGAGGGCGGGGTGGCGGCATGACCGGGCGATCCGGGGACCCGACGGTCCGGTGCGGGACGGAACCACGGCGCGCCGATGTGCGGGCGGCGCGGCTGCTGGGCCTGGACGGCGCCGAGCCCGGCGACGACGGGCGCACGCTGAGCGTGACCTTCCTCGGCCGGGCGCCGGACGAACTGGACCCGCAGAACATCCGCGTCGACGGCGGCCGGCGGATCACCGGCCTGCGCGCCCTCGCGGTCGACATCGAGCGCGCGGACGACCCGGAGCTCGACGACCGGATGCACGTCACCCTCGACCGCCGTGGCGACACCTCCCGGTACCGGTTGACCGTGGTGGAACCGGACGCCTACGGCCGGCCGGGCACCCGCCCGTACCCGGGCTTCGATCCGCGCTACGCGAGCGCCGGGTTCTCCTTCGGCGCCGACTGCCCCTCCCCCTTCGACTGCCGCACCGAGGAGGGCTGTCCGCCCGCCGTCCGGCCGGCCCCGGTCATCGACTACACCGCCCGCGACTACGAGAGCCTGCGGCGGCTGGTGCTGGACCGGATGAGCCTCACCGTGCCCGGCTGGTCCGAGCGGCACCTGCCCGACCTCGGCGTCACCCTGGTCGAGCTGCTCGCCCACACCGCCGACCAGCTCTCCTACCAGCAGGACGCGGTGGCCACCGAGGCGTACCTCGACACCGCCCGCCGCCGGGTGTCGGTGCGCCGGCACGCCCGGCTGGTCGACTACGCCGTGCACGAGGGCTGCAACGCCCGGGCCTTGGTCGCGCTGACGGCGGACCGCCCGCTCACCCTGCGGCACGGCACCTTCCGCTTCGCCGCCGTCGACGCCGGCCGGCTCGGCCCGCAGGACCGCCCCGAGCTGTCCACGGTGATCCCGGACGAGCAACTGGACGCGCTCGCCGGGTCCGCCACCGTCGAGGTGTTCGAGCCGCTCGACGGGGCGGACGTGGTGCTGCACCCGGCGCACAACACCATCCGGTTCTGGACCTGGGGCGACCAGGACTGCGTGCTGCCCCGGGGCGCGACCTCCGCGACCCTGCGCGACGGCCGGCCCACGACCGGCCCGCACCGGATCGACCGGCCCGGCAGCGATCCGCAGGAGGCCGGCGTGCGGGAAACCGAGCCGCCCCGAACCGACCCGCCCCCGACCGACCCGCACGGAGCCGACCCGCCCCCGACCGAGCCGCCCCGAACCGACCCGCCCCCGACCGACCCGCACGGAGCCGACCCGCACGAAACCGGCCGGCCGCAGGGCCACGCCCGGCAGCTGGCGCTGCGCCCAGGCGACCTGCTGATCATCGAGGAGGTGCTCGGCCCGCGCACCGGCGCCGCCGCCGACGCCGACCCCGCGCACCGCCAGGCCGTGCGGCTCACCTCCGTCACCCCGCTGGTCGACGAGCTGTACGGGCAGCCCGTGGTCGAGGTCACCTGGGCGCCCGAGGACGCGCTCGCCTTCCCGGTCTGCCTGTCGGCGCACGGCGGGAGCGACTGCGCCCCGATCGCCGACGTGAGCGTCGCCCGCGGCAACGTCGTCCCGGTCGACCACGGCCGCTCCCTCACCTTCTGCGACGGAGCCCCGGAGACCTTCGCGGTACCGCCGGAGCCGGTCCGGGTGGCGCCCTGCGGACCGGGCGGGTCCGGCTGCGCGGACCGCACCGGCGGCAGCCCCGCGGCGGAGGCCCTCCACGAATTGCTCGCGCGGACCCGGAGCGGCCGCCGGCTCGACCCGGAGCAGGTCCACGAGCTGTCCGCGCTGGTCGGCGAGGCCGCGGTGCGGCGGGCCGGGCTGAGCGTGCGCCTCGCACCCGGCGCGGACGCGGAGGGCGAGGACGGCGGCGGCGCCGTGGTCGAGCCGCCCACCGCCGACGCCCAGGCGGCGGCGCTGGAGACGCTGCTCGACCAGACCCGCTACCCCGTCCTTCCGCCGCCCTTCCGTCCGGTACTGCGCTACGCGCCGGTCACCCGGGCGGCCGACCACCCGGACCGGGCGCACGTCTGCGCCGGGCAGGCCGCGCTGCTCGCCGGCATTCCCGAACGGGTCCGCCAATGGCTGGAGGAGCTGTGGCACCGGGCGCACCGCGGCCATGCCCCGTCCCGCGCCGAACTCGCCGAACTGACCGTGCTGTTCGGCGCCCGGGTGGTCGCCGAGCTGCGCCTCGCCGACCGGCCCGCCGCCGCACTGCGCGAGCTGCTGGCCCGCCGCACCCGCCTGCTCGCGGCCAAGCAGCGCCGTCTCGACCTGCTCACCGCGCGGGCCCGCGCCGGCGCGGTGCTGCGGCGCTCCGGCGTCTGGGAGGTGACCCAGAGCTGGGGAGCCCGGTACGCCGCCGGGCTCGACCCCGACTCCCCCGCGCTGGCCGGGCCGGCGAGCGGGCTCGCCGTCCAGGACCCGCGTTCCGCCCTGCCCGCGGTCCGGGCGACCGCCGACGGCCAGGAGTGGACGCCCCGCCGGGACCTGCTCGCCGACGGCCGGCGCGACCGGCACTTCGTGGGCGAGCCGGAGGACGACGGCCGCCTCGCGCTGCGCTTCGGCGACGGCCGGCACGGCCTGCCGCCCCGGCCCGGCGCGCAGCTGCGGGTCGGCTACCGGATCGGCAACGGCACGGCCGGGAACGTGGGCGCTGAGGCCGTCAACCATCTGGTGGTCTGCCACCGACCGCGGGACGGCGGCCCCGCCACCCGGCCGCAGGACGCGGTGCGCCTGGTCCGCAACCCGCTGCCCGCGACCGGCGGCACCGACCCCGAACCGCTCGACCAGGTGCGCCAGTCGGCCCCGCTCGCGCTGAGCCGCACCCGGCTGCGGGCCGTCACGGCCGCCGACTACGCGGAGCTGGCCGCCGCCCGGCCGGGGGTGCGGCGGGCCGCCGCCGAACTCCGCTGGACCGGCAGCGTCCAGGAGGTCCACGTCGCCGTGGAGCCGTACGGGCAGGCGACGGCGGACCCCGCCCTGCTGGCGGCGGTCGGACAGGGTCTGGAGGTGTACCGCCGGATCGGCCACGACCTGGTCGTCCGTCCCGCCCTGCTGGTGCCGCTCGACCTCGAACTGCGGATCGGCGCCGCCCCCGGCCACCAACGCGGCCATGTGCTGGCCGAGTTGCGACGGGTGCTGGGCAGCCGCGCCCTGCCGGACGGCCGACTCGGCTTCTTCCACCCCGACGCGCTGGACTTCGGCGAGCCGGTGCGGGTCTCCCGGCTGGTGGCCGTGGCGGCCGCCGTGCCGGGCGTGGTCAGCGCCCAGGTCACCCGGCTGCGGCGGCAGTTCGGGCGGGACGACGGCGAGCCGGCCGACGGGCTGCTGCGGATCGGCGCCCTGGAGATCGCCTGCTGCGACAACGACCCCGACCGGCCGGAGAACGGCCGGCTCTCGCTCGTGATCGGAGGTGGCCGGTGAACGGCCAGTGCACCTGCGGCTGCGCGGGCACCGCGACCGCGACCCCGGCCCCGCTGTTCAACCCGCCCGGGCTGGACGCCATCGGCTACCGGGTCGGCCGCTACGGGCAGTTCCTCGACAGCCTGCTCGCCCGGCTGTCCGGCCCCGCCTACCCCGCGCTGCGCGACCTGACGGTCCGCACCCCGGACGACCCGGCGATCGCGCTGCTGGACGCCTGGGCCGTGCTCGCCGACCTGCTCACCTTCCACTCGGAGCGGATCGCCGACGAGGGCTATCTGCGCACCGCCACCGACGAGGGCTCGCTCACCCTGCTCGGCCGGCTGGTCGGGCACCGGCCCCGGCCCGGCGTGGCCGCCGCCACCCACCTCGCCTACACGCTCGACCAGGACCCGCGGGCCGCCGAGGACCCGGTCGTGATCGTCCCGCGCGGCGCCCGCAGCCAGAGCGTCCCCGGCCCCGGCGAGGACCCGCAGTCCTTCGAGACCGCCGAGGACCTCCCCGCCCGCGCGGCCTGGAACGAGCTGGCCGTCCTGCGCCGCCGCCCCTACCAGCTGACGCCCGGGCAGCTGAACCCCGGCGGCCGGGCCGAGCTGTTCGCCGCCGGCACCGCCAACAACATCAGGCCCGGCGACCGGCTGCTGTTCGTCTTCAGCGCCGACAAGGCCGCCGACCCGGTCCACCGGGTGCTGCGGCTGGTGCCCGAGGTGCGGCTCGACCGCGAGAACGACGTCACGGTGATCGGGCTCCCCCGGGACCTGCGCACCCTCAAGGACCTGCGCGCCGAGCTGGCGGACTGGATCACCGAGTCCGAGACCGCCCCGAACCCCCGGCCCGGCCCGAGCCGGATCCTCCGGGACTTCGACGCGCAGGTGCTGGCCCCGCTGCGCGCCGACCTCGACCGGCCCGCCGGCCCGCTGAGCACCCCGGCCGGCTACGCCGACCGGCTCGCCCCGGTGCTCGTCCGGACCGCCGAGGCCGCCGAACTGGCCCGCCCCCGCCAGCCGGTGGCCGACTGGTTCGGCCGCCTCGGTGACGAACTGTCCGCCCTGTGCGACCGCGCCCACCAGCTGGAGCCGCCGCAGGTCCCCGAGGGGACCGGACCCCACCCGGGCGGCCCGGCGGCCGGCGACCCGGCCGTCCGCGGACTCGGCCCGCTGCTGGCCGCGCTGCGCACCGCCCCGCCCCGGCCCCCGCTCAGCGCCCGGGACCTCGCCCGCGACCCGCGGCGGCTGTTCGCCCCGGGCTCGGACCTCGGCGCGCAGCTGCTCGCCGCCCTCGACCCCCGGCTGCGCGACGGCCTCTACCCCGCCTGGCGCCGGGTCGACCTGACGGTGCCGCCCGCCGTGCACGAGATCCAGGCGATGCGGGTGGTGGCCACCCCGTTCGGCGCCACCGCGCCGCTCAAGCCGGTCTACGGCGCCGACGGCCGGATCGACCGCTACGTGGACTGGCCGCTCTCCGGCAGCACGCTGATCGGCGTCCGGGTCACCTTCGACGCCGCCGGCGCCGTCCCCAGGACCGCCGACTTCACCTACGTCGAGGCCGGCAGCCTGCTGCACAGCGGCTTCTCGCTGCCGTGGGACCACACCTTCCCGTTCGGCCCCGGCCAGGTCGAGGTGGTCACCACCGAACCGCCGACGCCCCCGCCCAACCCGCCCAGCCCGCCCAATCCGCCCAATCCGCCCAGCCCTACGAACCCGCACGCCTCCGCCGTGCCCTCCTCCGACCCGGAACCCGGCGTCAGCGCCCGGTTCCTGCCCGGGCTGCCCGAACGCAGGGTCTCGGTCTCCCGCCCGCAGGCCGACGACCGCGTCCATGTGACGATCGACGGCGGGCCCGGCCCCGCACTCGACTACCGGCTCGACCCGGGCCAGGAGAAGACCGGCGAGTCCGGCGAGCTGAACGTCCGGGTGCACCGCTACCCCGCCACCGAGCAGTCGCCGCCCGCCGTCGAGGTGGTGTTCACCACCAAGCTGCAACCGGTCTCCGGCACGGTCCTCACCCTCGACGCCGTGTACGACCAGATCGCGCCCGGCAGCTGGGTGGTCATCCAGCGCCCGCGCAAGGGACTCGACGGCGGCATCCCGGGCAGCCGCGACCTCGCCGAGGTCATCACCCGGGTGACCGACGTGCGGGTGATCTCCCGCGCCGACTTCGGCATCACCGGCAAGGTGACCGAACTGTCGCTCCAGCAGCAGTGGCTGGACGACCAGGACACCCAGCTCTCGCACATCCGCGACGCCACCGTCTACGCCCGCGGCGAGTCCCTGCGGCTCGCCGACGAGCCCGTCACCGAGGACGTGCACGGCGACCGGATCGAACTCGCCCGGCTCCACGACGGGCTGACACCCGGCCGGTGGATCGTGGTCGAGGGCGAGCGGACCGACATCCCGCACACCACCGGGGTCCGGGCGAGCGAGCTGGCCATGATCGCCGGCGTCGAGCAGGGCGTCGACCCGCGACTGCCCGGGGACACCGTCCGCACCACGATCACGCTCAGCGCCGACCTCGCCCACCGCTACCGGCGCGACACCGTCCGGATCCTCGGCAACGTGGTCCGCGCCACCCAGGGCGCCACCCGCGACGAGGCCATCGGAAGCGGCGACGCCGGCGTCCCCGGCCAGCGCTTCGCGCTCTGGCAGTCCCCGCTCACCTGGCTGGCCGCCGACACCCCCGGCGGCGCCCGCAGCACCCTGGAGGTCCGGGTCGACGGGGTGCGCTGGCACGAGGTCGACAGCCTCGCCGGGCGCGGCCCGGACGAACGGGTCTACGTCACCGCCACCGCGACCGACGGCCGCACCACCGTCACCTTCGGCGACGGCGTGCACGGTTCGCGCCTGCCCACCGGCCGGGAGAACGTCCGCGCCCGCTACCGGATCGGCATCGGCGCGCCGGGCAACGTCGGCGCCGGCCGGATCACCCAGCTCACCACCCGTCCGCTCGGCGTCTCCGCCGTCGTCAACCCGCTGCCCGCCACCGGCGGCGCCGACCCCGACGGCCCGGGCCTCGCCCGGCGCACCGTCCCGCTCGCCGTCACCTCCCTGGACCGGCTGGTCTCGGTCCCCGACTACGAGGACTTCACCCGCTCCCGGGCCGGCATCGGGCGCGCCGCCGCCACCCGGCTCTCGGACGGCCGGCGCGAACTCGTGCACGTCACGGTGGCCGGGGTGGACGACATCCCGCTCACCGACGGCTCCGACCCGGTCCGCACCCTGCGCTCCGCGCTCACCGCCTACGGCGACCCGAGGCTGCCGGTCGAGGTCGCGCCGCGCGAACTCGTCCTGCTGGTCGTCGCCCTGAGCGTCGGGCTCGACCCGGACCACTCCTGGGACGTGGTCGAACCGGCGCTGCGCCGCGCCCTGCTCGACCGTCTCGGCTACGCCGGCCGCCAACTCGGCCAGAGCGCCCACCTGTCCGAGGTGCTCGCCACCGCCCAGGCCGTCCCCGGCGTGGACCGGGCGGACGTCGACGCCTTCACCGGCGTCCCCGGCAGCCTCACCCCGGAGGGCCTGGAGCAGCTGCCCGAGCAACTCGCCCGACCGTGGCCGACCGTCCCCGCCCGGCTCGCCCGCTTCGAGGAGCGGCGCTACCGGGTGCGCGACCCCGCCGGGGAGAGCCTCACCGACGTCGCCGCCCGCCACGGCATCCCGCTCGCGGAGCTGCTGCGGCTCAACCCCGGCATCACCGACACCCGGCCGCTGCCGGCCGGCCGGGTGCTGACGGTCTTCCGCGGCATCCGCCCGGCCCAACTCGCCCTGCTGTCGGCGGATCTGCCCGACACGTTGATCCTCAAGGAGGTCCACACATGACCGCCCCGAGCGAGCGGGACCCGGACGAGCTGCTGGAGCTGCTGCCGCGGTGGCACCGGCTGCGGGACGCCGAGGCGGGTGAGCCGCTGCGCGCCCTGCTGGCCGTCGTCGCCGAGCAGGTGGACCTCGTGCGCGAGGGCATCGACCAGGGCTACCGGGACTGGTTCGTGGAGACCGCCGCCGACTGGGCCGTCGCCTACCTCGGCGACCTGGTCGGCTACCGGATCCTGCCCGGCTACGAGGAGGTGCTCGCCACCGGCCTGCACGGCGAGGCCTCCCCCGAGCGGGCGGCGGCCCGCGACCGGCTCGCCGCCCGGCTGGCGCCGCGCCAGGACGTCGCGAACACCGTCGCCAACCGCCGGCGCAAGGGCACGCTCGCCCTGCTGGAGGAGCTCTCCGCCTCGGTCGCCGACTGGCCGGCCCGGGCCGTGGAGCTCTCCCGGCTGCTCGGCGCCACCCAGCCGGTGCGGCTGCTGCGCCCCGACGAGGAGAGCGCCGACCGGCTGCGGCTGAGCCGGGGCCGGCTGGTCGACGTCCGGGACGGCGCGGCGCTGGACCTGCTCGACGGGCCGTTCGACGGGCAGGCGCACACCGCCGACGTCCGTCGGGCCGCCTCCGCCCGCCGCCGGGGCGGCCGCACGCCGGCCGGGGTCGCCCTGTACGTCTGGCGGTTGAAGCCGTACTCCGTCACCCGGGCGCCCGCCTACTGCATCGACCGGGCCAGGAACCTCTTCACCTTCTCGGTCCTCGGCAACGACGCCCCGCTGTTCACCCGGCCCGAGCCGGAGCCGTCGGCCTCCCACCTCGCGGCGATCGACAACGTGCCGGCGCCGATCCGGCGCCGGCAGCTGGCCGAGCGCCTGGCCGACTACTACGGGCCCGGCAAGAGCTTCGCGATCCGGCGCGACGGCGCCCAGGAACCGATCCCGCCCGCCGAGATCACGGTGGCCGACCTGACCGACTGGACCTACCGGCCCGCCCGCGGCCAGGTCGCCGTCGACCCGGTGCTCGGCCGGATCGCCTTCGGCGCCCGCTCCGCCCCGCGCCGCGGCGTCCTGGTCGACCACCACTACGCGTTCGCCGACGACACCGGCGGCGGCGAGTACCCGCGCGACCGCCCGGAGACCCGGCACCGGCCGGTCTACCGGGTCGGCCCCGGCCAGTCGTACCAGCGGATCAACGAGGCGTACGAGCGGTGGCGGGCCGATCAGCAGGCCGGTACCGCGGGCGGCGCCGCCGTCATCGAGATCACCCACAGCGGCGCCTACCAGGAGCAGCTGGACTTCGACCTGGCGGCCGACGACCGCCTCGAACTGCGCGCCGCCGAGGGCACCCGCCCGGTGATCCGGCTGCTCGACTGGTACAGCAACCGGCCGGACGCGCTGAACGTCCGCGGTACGTGCCCGGGCGGGCGGCTGGTCCTGGACGGCCTGCTGATCACCGGTCGCGGCGTCAACGTCACCGGACCACTGGCCTCCGTCACCCTGCGGCACTGCACCCTGGTGCCGGGCTGGTCGCTGGAGCCGCACTGCGCGCCGCACGCGCCGCACGAGCCCAGCCTGGTGCTGGACCACACGACGGCCTGCGTCCGGATCGAGCGTTGCGTCCTGGGCGCGATCCAGGTCGTCGGCGACGAGGTGGACGCCGAGCCGCTGGAGATCCACCTGGCGGACAGCATCCTGGACGCCACCGGGCCCGACCGGCCGGCGCTCTCCGGACCCGACTGCGAGCACGCCCACGCGCTGCTGCACGCGCACCGCTCAACCGTGCTCGGCGAGGTGCACACCCACGCGGTGCCGATCGCCGAGGACTGCGTCTTCACCGGTCGGCTGCGGGTGGCCCGCCGCTCGCCCGGCTGCCTTCGGTTCTGCTACGTCCCCCCGGGCTCGCGGTCCCCGCGCCGGTATGCGTGCCAGCCGGACCTGGTGCGCGCGGCGGTGACCGAACTGGTCGAGCGCGGCGAGCTGTCCCCGGCGCAGGGCGCCCGGCTGCGCGAGGTGGAGGCCGAGCGGGTCCGCCCGCTGTTCGCCTCCCTGCGCTACGGCACGCCCGACTACGGGCGGCCGGCCGCCGGGTGCGCGCCGGAGATCACCCGGGGCGCCGAGGACCGCGCCGAACTGGGCGCCTTCCACGACCTGTTCCAGCCCCAGCGCGAGGACAACCTGCGGGCCCGGCTGGCCGAGTACACGCCGGCCGGCACCGATGCCGGGATCTTCTTCGCCTCCTGACCCGTTCCCGACCCCCGACTGTGAGAGGGAAACCGTGCACGCAGACTTCTCGCGCCTGACCTTCCGGCCCGGCAGGCACTACTCCGCGGTGCTGACCCAGCAGGGCCGGGTCCAGCTGGACGCCGATGCCAACGAGCAGGCCGCGATCGAGCAGTACCAGCTGCGCACGCTCGCCGCCGACCTGATCGGCCGCCACGGCGGACCGGCCACGGCGGCCGGGTTCGCGATCGTCCATCTGCCGGGCAGCCACGACCTGGACGACCTCGCCATCGGCGGCGGCCGCTACTACGTGGACGGCGTCCTGTGCGAGGCCGACCGGCCCGAGCCCGACCCCGCGGTGCCCGACGAGGGTGACCCGGGCGGCGGTGAGGCGGATGTCCGGCAGGCGCCCGCCGGTTGGACGTACTGGGACCAGCCGGACGCCTACCGGGACCAGGAGCGGCCCGGCGACCGGCTGCCCGGCGCATTCCCGTTCCTGGTCTACCTGAAGGTCTGGGAGCGCAGCGTCACGGCCGTCGAGGACCCGGAGATCCGCGAGGTCGCGCTCGGTGCGGCGATGCCCGACACGGCGGCCCGGGCCAAGGTCGTCTGGCAGGTACTCGCCCTGCCGGCCTCGGAGTTGGGAGCAACGGACGACGGGGAGTCCCGGGTGCGGGAGGCCTTCGACACGTGGGCCGAGGCACGGGAGCGGCCCGCCGCCCGGCTGGCCGCGCGCGCCCGGCGGCCGGAGCGGGCGAGCGAGGACCCGTGCCTGGCCCACCCCGAAGCGGGCTACCGGGGCCCGGAGAACCAGCTGTACCGGGTGGAGGTCCACCGCGGCGGCTCGGCCGGGGGCGGGGCCACGTTCAAGTGGTCCCGGGAGAACGGCTCGGTCGTCCTGCCGATCGTCTCGATCGAGGGCGTCTGGGTCGATCTCACCACGCTGGGCGACGACGACCGGCTCGGCCTCTCGGTCGGCGACCTGGTCGAGGTCACGGACAGCGCGTACGTCAGCCGGGAGGAGCCGGCGGACCTGCTGCAGGTGGAGGAGACCGACCTGCCGGGGCGCCGGGTGCGGCTGTCCGCCGAACCGGTACCGGAGGTCGGGCGGCTGGCCGGGCGTCACCCCTTCCTGCGCCGCTGGGACCACCGGGCGCCGCGCGGCCGGGACGCCCTGCCGCCGGTCGGCGGTGCGCTGCGGATCCAGGAGGGGACCTGGCTCGACCTGGAGGACGGCGTCCAGGTGTACTTCCGGCCGTGCGGCGAGTACACCCGGGGCGACTACTGGCTGGTCCCGGCCCGGACCGCCACCGGTTCGGTGGAGTGGCCGCAGAACGCGGCCGGCGAGGCACTGCTCCGGCCCCCGGCCGGCGTGCGGGTCCACCACGCCCCGCTCGCCTGGGTGACCGGCCCGGCCACCGCGGTCGACCTCCGGCAGACCTTCGCGCCGCTCGCCTGAGCCCGCGGCCCGTGCCTTCTCCGCGGGGTCCGGCGATCCGGCCCGGTCCGCCACCTCGCCCCGCCGCCCACTCCGACGCCCTCACCGGCGGGTGAGGGCGTCGTCGGGCCCGCGCTGCGCTCCGCACCGTCGCGGGGCGCGGTGGGCTGCCCGCGGGGCGGACCGGGCTACCCGGCGACCGGGCTGCCGGGGGCGGGCAGGGCCACCTGCGGAAGGCGGGGGTCCGGCGTGGGCGGGATGACGTCGGCGGTCTCGACCATCCACCGCAGCACGGCGTCGCGCAGGCGCTGCTCGACCGCGGCGTGCTCGGCGAGGCCCGCCAGGTTGGCGCGCTCCTGCGGGTCGCTCGCGCGGTGGTACAGCTCCGCCGGCTCGTAGAGCCGCCAGACGTACGTCCACTCGCGGTCCCGGACGGCGACCGCCTTGCCCACCAGCGCGGGGTCCTCGTGCTGGAGGGCGCCCTTGAGGTCGTACGGGAAGCCCGGGCGCTCCATCTGGGGCTCCTCCTCGACGGTGAAGCCGCCCTCGGTGAAGGCGTACTCGCGGTGCGGGGCGGCCGGGTCGCGCAGCAGCGGCACCAGGCTGCGTCCGAAGTGGCGGTGCGGTGCCTCGACGCCGGCCAGCTCCAGCACGGTGGGCAGGACGTCGACCAGCTCCACCATGGCCTCGCTGACCTGCCCCCCGGCGAAGCCTCCGCCGCTGATGATCAGCGGGTCGCGGGTGATGCAGTCGTGCATCGCCGACGGCCACTTCTCGATCAGCCCGAAGTCGCCGAGGTACTCGCCGTGGTCGGCGAAGAACAGGGTCACGGTGTCGTCCGCGGCACCGGCGTCCGCGACCGCGCCCATCACCCGCCCGAGCTGGTCGTCCAGACGGGCGATCATCCCGTAGTAGGTGGCCACCACCTCGCGCCACTGCCCCGGGGTGACCTCGCCGGTGCCGTAGCGTTCGCGGACGGCCGCCATGTACCGCGGTTCGCCGGACGGGTCGCCGGGCGCGACGGGGTCGGGGAGGGCGTCGCGGTCGACCCGGGAGAACCAGGGCTCCTCGACCTGGAACGGGCAGTGCGGCGCCACCAGCGGGACGAACAGCACCCAGGGCTGCTCGGGCGGGTCCGCCAGCCACCGTTCGGCGGAGCGGATCGCGGCCTCGTCGGGATCGATCCGCCCGTCGTCCGGGACCACGCCCCGGTAGAACAGGCGGGACCAGACGCCGTCGGGGTACTCCCCTCCGTAGCCGACGGTGGGCATGACCGAGAAGCCGTACTCGTGGACGCTCGCCTCGGTGACGCCCGGGGCGAAGGTGTCGCCGCGGGCGCCCGCCCAGGTGACGTGGTAGCCGGCGTCCTTGAGGATGCGCAGCAGGTTCGGCTCGTGTTCCTTGAGCAGGTGGGTGAGGGTCCGGTGGCCGGCCGTGTGCGGGTACCAGCCGGTGAGCACGGAGGCCCGGCTGGGCGAGCAGACCGGGTGCTGGACGTACGCCTGGTGGAAGGTGGTGCCCCGGGCGGCGAGGGCGTCCAGGTGCGGGGTGCTGACGTACGGGTTGCCGAACGCGCCGATCGCGTCGGCCCGCAGTTGGTCGGGCATGAGGATCACGAAGTTGGGGCGGTGGGTCATGTGCGGTCCCTGGAGTCCTGAGGTTCCTGGTTCTGGTCCTGCGAGTCGTTCGGACGCGGCCGCTCGTCGAGGGCACGGCGGTCCAGTTCGGCCTGGACGGCGGCGACGTCCCGGGCGTAGGAGCGGTACAGCGGCGTGACGAGGAGCCCGTTCACGAGGAGGACGACCACCACCGTCCACAGGAAGGCGGCCTGCAGCCCGATGGCGTCCCCGAGGTGGCCGACGAGCAGGGTGATCACGGCCCAGCCGATGCCTTCGAGGCCGATGAAGAGGGTGAAGGCCGCCCCGCGCAGTTCCGGTGGCGTGATGGCCATGACGACCGGCCGGTTGACCGCCGGCTGGACGCCCTGCAGGACCCCCAGCACCGAGAAGAGGACGGCGTAGACCGAGAGCTGGGTCCAGGCGATCTGGGTGGCGAAGTAGGCGACGACGCCGTACCCCAGGAACGCGGCCTGCAGGACGGCGACGCGGCCGGAACGGGGGAAGCGGCGCTGCACCCGGTCCGCGACCAGTCCGCCGCCGAGGGTGCCGAGCAGGTACGACAGCGCGGCGGGGAAGACCACCAGCGAGGCCCGGGAGTTGTCGAACCCGCGGGCGTCCACCAGGAACACCACGCCGAAGGCGACCATCACGAACTGCGCGCTGAGCAGCCGTTGCAGGCACATCAGCGGGAAGCTGCGGATGCCCGCCAGCCGGCGCAGGCTCGCCCGGTCGAACGCCCGGGCCCGCGGCGCGCCCGGTCGGCCTCCCAGGGCGGCGAGTTGGGGCTCGGACGCGCCGACGCCCGGGTCCTCGAAGAACAGCAGGATGAGCACGCCGGCCAGCAGTTGCAGGCCGCCGAGGACGAAGAACCCGTACCGCCAGCCGTTGTCGAGCGGGGACAGGTGCCCGAGCACGGGGCCGAGGACGGCGGTGAACAGCGCGACGGTGCCGAAGAGGACACCGGCCGCCCGGCCCCGGGAGCGGTCGTCGAAGAGGTCGGCGAGGATGCCGTTGATCAGCGGGCCGCTGCCGGCGACCCCGGCGGCGGCGATCCCGAAGAGCAGCACGAGTTGCAGGTAGTTCTGGGCGAGTCCGGTGGCCGCGGTCCAGATGCCCCAGAGGCCGGAGCTGACGGCGAGCACGTACTTGCGGGGGAAGCGCTGCGCGAGGCTCACCCAGAGCGGTCCGAAGACCACCCCGGAGAGCTTCGCCAGGGCGACGAGCATGCTGAGGGCCGACAGCGGCAGGCCCAGGGCGTTGCGCATCGCGGGGAACAGGACCGAGACGGCGCCTTGTTCGCCGCTGTCGGTGCCCATGGCGACGCTGAGCAGGCCCAGTTGGCGCCAGCGGCGTGGTGTGCCCCGGCCGGCGACGGAGGGCGGGGTGGCCACCGCGGTCGGCGGCGGAGGGGACTTGGCGGTCATCGTGGACTCTCCCTTCGCGTCGCGGGTCAGACCGACCGGACGGACCGCTCGTCACGGGTCTGCAGCAGTGCCGCCCAGCGGGCCGCGAGTTCGGCGGTGCGGGGGCGGTCGGGGGCGTGCCAGGAGACCGGCACGTTCAGGGAGGCGAGGCGGGCTTCGAGGTCCTCGGCGAGGTGCGCGCGGCCGGTGTCGCGCAGGTGCCGGGCGTACCGCGCGGGGTCGTTGTAGTAGGTGGGCCCGGTCTGGAGGGTCGCCTGCATCGGGTCGGGCAGGCAGCCTGGGCGGCCGGCGTACTCGTGCCACCACTCGGCGAGGTGGGAGCGCATGACGGCGGCGAGTTCGGGCTCCTCGGCGAGCAGGTCGCGGGTGAGGTGGGGGTCCTCGGTGACGTGGAAGAGCTGTTCCCACTCGGCCCGGAAGGCCCCGGGGTGGTAGGTGCGGATGTAGAGGTGGTCGCGGGTGCGCACCGCGCGCTGGTAGGTGTGGGCGCCGTGGCCGAGGACCAGGTACGGGCGGGACTCGATGCTGCCGCCGCGCACCGCGGGGGCGAAGGAGGTGCCCTGCCAGCCGGCCGGGGTGGGCAGGCCGAGGAGGTCGCAGAGGGTGGGCGCGAGGTCGATGTTGTAGAGGAGCGCGTCGTTGCGCCGCGCCTCGGCGGGCAGCCGGTCGGTGACGCCGGGCCAGTACACGACCAGCGGCAGGCGGTGGGTCGGTTCGTTGGCCAGGCCGTGCTCCGCGTACGAGCCCTGCTCGCCGAAGGACTCGCCGTGGTCGGCGCTGACGATCACCGCGGTCTCCTCGGCGATGCCCAACTCCTCCAGGGTCGCCATGAGTTGGCCGAAGTGGTGGTCCCAGTAGTGGACCGCCCCGTCGTAGCCGTTGATCAGGTGCTCGAAGTCGGCGCGGGAGCGGACGGCGTCGGGCATGTTGTGCGGGACCGGGGAGGTGCCGTCGCCGGTCAGCGAGTAGTGCAGGTCGAGGGCGCTGCGCGGGCCGTAGACCTCGGCGTGGGCGGCGATGGTCTCCTCGTCGGGCCACTCCCGGACGGGCCCGGAGGCGGCCATCTTCTCGGTCCACTCGGCGGGTTGGGTGTAGTTGGTGTGCGGGTCCCAGTAGGTGAGGTGCAGGTACCAGTTCTCGTCGGCGGCGTGCCGGCGGATCCAGTCGGTGGCGGCGCGGTTGACGTCCTGGGCCTCCTCGTCGCCGAGGCGGGCGGTGGCGCGGACGGACTCGCGGAAGTTGGCGTGGAAGAAGTAGGCGCGGTGGCGTTCGGCGAACACCGAGACGGCGGCGGTGTAGTGGCCGCCGAAGCCGAGGACCTGGCCGAGCAGGGGGCGGTCGGGTTCGGGGCCGTGCCCGGAGTCGAGCCGGAACTGCGCGGCGGGCCCGAAGTGGCCGATCACGCCGTTGGTGATGCCGAACTGACCGCTCGTCAGTGCCGTCCGGGAGGGCAGACAGGGCGAGTCGGAGCAGTAGTAGCGCTCGAAGGTGACCGATTTCTCGGCGAGGGCCTGGAGGTGGGGGGTGGTGGGGCGGTGGTAGCCGTAGGGGGTGGTGTGGTCGGCGCGGAGGGTGTCCACGTCGACGTAGATGATGCGCATGAGGGTCTCCGGGGGGAGGAGTGGGGCAGGAGCGCACGCCGGTGCGGCCCGGCGGCGGGGGACGCGGGGCGACCGGTTGATCAGGGGGTGGGGGAAGTGCCGCGTGGGGGCGCGGCGGGCCGCGGATCAGCGGCCGAGCCGCGCCTCCAGGCGGGCCTTGGTGAGCTGGAGCCAGGCGATGTAGGAGGCTCCGTAGGCGTAGCCGTACTCATGGGCCATGGTGTGGATCTCACGGGCCCAGGCGGCGTCGAGTTCGGGGATCTCCGGGTCGTACCCGCCGCTGAGCGGCAGCGAGGCCGTCTCCGCGTGCTGTTCGAGGCGGAGCTCCAGTTCGGTGGTGACGATGTCCAGGGCGATCGCCGGGTCGAGCTGTCCGGCGAAGACGAAGCGCAGGGTGAAGTCGGGGTCCCTGGCGCGCGACGAGGGGACGAAGGGGGACTTCGCCCACTCCAGGAGCGCCGTGCGCCCGTCCTCCGTCAGCCGGTACACCTTGGCGTCCGGCCGGCCCTCGCGCGGATCGACCTCGAAGTCCACCCAGCCGCGCTCCACGAGCTTGGCCAGCCGCCGGTAGATGTGCGGGAGTTGGACGCCGTACCCGATGTAGCGGCCCGGCCCCTCCATCCAGCGACGCAGGTCGTAGCCGGACAGCCGGCGCAACGCCAGCCCCCCAAGAATCACATAGTCGAGCTGCATGGGCGGCACCTATGTTCTAAGGAACTTATGCCCCACAGATTCATCCACCGGTAGGCGGATGTCAAGACTCCGCTTCCGGCCCGCTACGCGTCCGCCGCGCAGCGGAAGCCCGCGTGCCCGCTGGAGCTGTCCGGGCTGTTGGCGGTGCGGGCGGCCACCCGGTAGCGGTTGCAGTAGGAGCGGTGGCACATGTGGGACCCGCCGCGGATGACCTTGTCGGTGCCGCCGGCGGGGCCGGTGGGGTCGACCGCCGGACGGTCGGCCGGGTGGTCGGTGGTCCACCAGTCGGCGCACCACTCCCAGACGTTGCCGGACACGTTGTACAGGCCGAAGCCGTTGGGCTCGAAGGCGTCGACGGGGGCGGTGCCGCGGAAGCCGTCGGCGGCGGTGTTGCGCACCGGGAAGGTGCCGCGCCAGATGTTGCAGCGGTACTCCCCCGCCGGGTCCAGCTCGTCGCCCCACGGGTAGCGCGCCTGCTCCAGGCCGCCGCGCGCCGCGTACTCCCACTCGGCCTCGGTGGGCAGCCGCTTGCCCGCCCAGGCCGCGTACGCCGCCGCGTCGTTCCAGGACACGTGCACCACCGGGTGGTCGCCGCGGTCCTCGACTCCGCTGCCCGGGCCCTCGGGCCGGTTCCACACGGCACCGGGCACCCCGCACCACCAGGGGGTGCGCTCGGGGCGCGGGGCGCCGCGGCGCAGCGCGGCGGGCAGGAAGGCCGCGAAGACGTAGGACCAGCCGATGCGCTCGGCCTCGGTGCGGTACCCGGTGTCGGCGACGAACGCGGCGAAGCGGTCGTTGCTGACGGCGTGGGTGTCGATCCGGAAGGGGCTCAGCCGTACCGGGCGCACGGGGCCCTCCCCGTCGGCGGGGAAGCCCTCCGCGTCCTCGGTGCCCATCAGGAACTCGCCGCCGGGCAGCAGCACCGTCCCGTCGGTGACGGGCACCCGGAGCGGCGAGGGCGCCGGGGCCGTCGGCGGGACCGGCGTCATCGCGCCGCCTCCGGACGGCATGCAGCAGCGGGCGGGCGCGGTGGGGTCGGTCATGCGCGGGTCCTCTTCGTGTCGGACTGGGCCTTGCGGCCCCGGATCTATGTTCTAACGTACATAGCTCCCCGATCCCGGCCAAGAGCGGCGGCCGCCCCTACCACCAGCGTCGGCGGCCCCGCAGGTAGTCGCTGGTGGCGTACAGCCAGCGCCCGTACGCCCGGGTCACCAGCGGGCCGGGCACCAGGCGGTCCCAGCGCGGCGGGTGGTAGCGGTAGGTGTACTCGGTGGCGGCCAGCCGGGCGATCGGGGAGACCCGCCGGGAGCGGACGTGCTCGTAGCGGCGCAGCGCCGCGGTGAGGTTTCCCGGCCGGTGGGCGAGCAGCCGGGCGAGCACCCAGGCGTCCTCCAGCGCCTGGTTGGCGCCCTGGGCGACGATGGGCGGCATCGTGTGGGCGGCGTCGCCGAGCAGGGTCGAGCGCTCGCCGCCCCAGATCGGGCGGACCCGGTGGGTGTGGTGCGGGAACATCTCGATCTCCGCTTCCCGGAGGCCCTCCAGTACCGCCGGCACCGGCGCGGCCCAGTGGGCGAAGCGCTCGCGCAGCAGCGGCAGGGCGGGCGCGCCGGCTGCGCCGGGCCCGCCGGGTCCGCCGGGCCCGCCGGGCCCGCCAGGGCGCCACGGGAAGCTGAACCACCACTGCAGGGTGTCCGGCCCGGCGGGCAGCAGTCCGCAGAAGCCGGCCCGTCCGTTGATCATGAGCCCGTGGTGCGGATCGGTGATCCGGGGGCGGAGGTCGATGAGGCCCTGCCAGGTCGCCCAGCCGGCCGGCTCGGTCGGGTCCTGGCCCCACAGGTGCCGCCGCACCGCGGAGTGGTGGCCGTCGGCCCCGATCAGCAGATCGCCCTCGGCGGTGTCGCCGTCCGCGAGGACGGCCTGGACGCCGGAGCCGCCCTCCTTGGCCCGCACGAACCGGCGCCCGTACTCGACGGTGCCCTCCGGCAGGCCGTCGGCGAGGCGGGCGAGCAGGTCGCGGCGCGGCGCGGTGATGCTGGGGTGGCCCAGCCGGCGGGCCGCGTGCGCGACGTCGATGGAGTAGAGGTGCTCCCCCGCGTCGGTCCGGTTGTCCAGCCGGTCGATCCGTGTGCCCAGCCCCTCGGTGGAGACCCCGAGCGCACGGAGGACGCCGACTCCGCCGCTCCAGACCGTGATCGCCGAGCCGGTGGTCCGGGGGCTCGGTGCCTGCTCCAGCACGGTCACCTGGTGCCCGGTCGCGAGCAATCCCCGGGCGAGTGCCAGACCACCGATTCCTGCGCCAATTACCAGTAACCGCATGGAAGATGATCCCCCAGTTGTGAATACATCGACGGGTGGGTTCAGTGCGGCCCGAATGCTTTTATAGTACGAACGAGAGCTCCCGAGTGTCACGCCCCACCCGCTACTGGCCACCAGTCCAGATACCGAGGGTTACTATCGTGCGCACTGATCTGAAAGTGGCCGTCTCCCGTGGGGTGGACCACCTGCTGTCGATCCAGGAACCGGACGGCTGGTGGTCCCGCTGTCCGGACGCGAATGTGATGGTCGACGCGGTCGACCTCTTCATCCGCGAACTGCTGGGGGTGCGCGACGAGCGCGTCCTCGCGGCCACCGCCCGCTGGATCCGCTCCCGCCAACTCCCCGACGCCGGCTGGGGCCTGTACCCGGGAGGCCCCGGCGACCTGTCCACCACCGTGGAGGCCTACCTCGCGCTGCGGCTGGCCGGGGACGCCCCCGAGGAACCGCACATGGCGGCCGCGGCCCGCTTCGTCCGCGCCCAGGGCGGCGCCGAACGCTGCCGCCTCGAAGCCCACCTGTGGCTGGCCCTGTTCGGCCAGGAGGACTGGCGGGCCGTGCCCACCGTACTCACCGAGGCGGTGCTGCTGCCGCCGCGCGCGCCGCTCTCGCTCTACCGGATGTCCACCTGGGCCCGGCTGACGATGGTGCCGCTCGGCCTGGTGCACCGCTCCCGGCCCCACCACGACCCCGGCTTCCGGACCGACGAACTGCGCACCGGCCACCCCGTCCCGCCCGCGCTGCCGCCGGCCCTGCGGGCCGTGGACCGCGCGGTCGGCTGGTACAACGCGCACGCGCTCGGCCTGCCGCGCGGCCGGGCCGTCGAGCGCGCCGTCCGCTGGATCACCGACCGTCAGGAGGCCGACGGCGCCTGGCTGGCCTGCAACGTGGCCTCGGTGTTCTGCCTGCTCGGCCTGCACGCCGCGGGCCTGGGCGCCGAGCACCCCGCGATCCGCGCCGGACTGCGCGGGCTGGACGGCTTCGCGGTCTGGGAGGAGGGTCCGGACGGCCCGGTCCGCCGGATGAACTGCATGCCCACCCCGGTCTGGGACACCGCCCTGTGCGTGACCGCGCTCACCGACGCCGGCCTGGACACCGACCATCCCGCCCTGCTGCGCGCCGCCCGCTGGCTCGCCGGACAGGAGGTCACCTCGCACGGCGACTGGGCCGTCGCCAGGCCCGGCCGGGCCGCCGGCGGCTGGTCGGTCGGCTTCGTCGAACAGGCATTCCCCGACTGCGACGACACCGCGGTGGTCGTCGACGCGCTCTCCCGGGTGACGGCCCCCGACCCGGCCGAGGCCGCCCGGCTGCGCGGCGCCGCCGTGCGCGGAACCTCCTGGCTGCTCGCCATGCAGTCCTCCGACGGCGGCTGGGCCGCCTACGACGCGGACAACACCTCGTGGGCCGTCTCCCGCCTCAGCACCCTCGACTTCACGGAACTCACCGACCGGCCCTGCCCGGACATCACCGCGCACGCCCTGGAGAGCCTGGCCCGCCAGGGCCTGGCGGCCGACCCGAGGATCCGGGCCGCCGCACACTGGCTGGCACGCCACCAGGACGCGGACGGCTCCTGGTTCGGCCGCTGGGGCGCCAACCACCTGTACGGCACGGGGGCGGCGGTCACCGCGCTGCTGAGCGCCGGCGTCCCGCCGCACAGCCGACCGGTGCGGCGCGCGGTCGACTGGCTGACGAACCATCAGAACACCGACGGCGGCTGGGGCGAGAGCCTGCGCTCGTACGACGACCCGGCCTGGCGCGGCCGTGGCCCCTCCACCCCCAGCCAGACATCCTGGGCGCTGCTCGCCCTGCACGCGGCCGGTCTGCCGTCCGACGACGAGCGGGTCGACCGGGGGCTGTCCTGGCTGGTCGCGGCGCAGCGGGAGGACGGCGGCTGGGACGAGGAGCCGTTCACCGGCACCGTCCTGCCGCGGCAGTTCTACATGAGCTACCCGATGTACCGCCACCTCTTCCCCGTCATGGCGCTCGGGCGCTACCAGCGCTGACCCGCGCCACTCCGAAGAATACCGGCGCCCCCCCGGACCACCGGCGCCGTCCTCGGCCTGCGCTTCCCCGGACCACCGGCGCAGCCCCCCCTGGACCGGCACTGCCCCGAACCCTCGGCAACCACCGGCGACCACTGGCGACCACCACGAACGGAGTTCCGTGAAGAAGCCCAGAGTCAAGGCCAACGACCTCACCCAGTACGACGACCTCGCCGACCAGTGGTGGGACCCGCGCGGCCCCTTCGCCGCGCTCGGCTGGATCGCGGCCAAGCGCGGCGAGCTCATCCCGCCCGCCGACCGGCCCGGCGCCCGCCTGGTCGACGTCGCCTGCGGCGGCGGTCTGCTCCACCCGTACCTGGCCGGCAAGGGTTACCGGCACATCGGCGTGGACCAGTCCGAGCGCTCGCTGGAGGTGGCCGCCGCCCACGGCGTCGACGAGACGGTCCTGGCCGACGTCGCCAAACTGCCGTTCGAGGACGACAGCGTGGACGTGGTGGTCGCCGGCCAGTGCCTGGAGCACGTCCCGGACCCGTACGCCGTGGTCGCCGAGTGCTGCCGGATCCTGCGCCCGGGCGGCACCCTGCTGCTCGACACCATCGCCGACACCTTCCTGGCCCGGATCCTCATCGTCACGCTGACCGAGAACCTCCCGCTGCCCGGGATGGCCCCCAAGGGCTGCCACGACCACCGGCTCTTCGTCAACCGGCTGCGCCTGGCCCAGACCGCCGCGCTCGGCGGGGTCGAACTGCGGCTGTACGGGCTCTGGCCGCAGGCCCGGGCGCTCATCCCCTGGTTCTTCAAGCTCCGGTCGACCGTCCCGATGTTCCCCACCCGCTCCACCAACGTGATGTTCCAGGCGATCGGCACCAAGCGCCTGCCGGCCTCGGGCGGCGCGCGGTGACGGTGGAGTCCGCGCCGGCGGCGTCCGCCCGGACCCGCCCGGGCGCGCGGTCCTGGCTGGTGGCCGCCGGCCCACCGCTGGTCCTGGTCATCGTGCTCCAGGGCCTCTACGCGGTGGCCGTCGCCCGCCAGGTCCATCCGCTGGAGCCCTGGCGGGTGGCGCTGACCCTGCTCGTACTGGTCCCGGACTGCGTCGGCCGGCGCTACGTCAACGACTACGAGGACTACGTGCGCGGCCTCGACAGGACGGACCGGGTCCGCCCCGAGAGCGCCCTCGCGCAGGGCCTGGACATGCGCCGGCTGCGGATGGCCGGGCTCGGCTGCTTCGCCGTCGCCTGGATCGGCCTGGCCGTGCTCGCCGCCACCACCTCCTGGTGGCTGCCGCCCCTGATCGCGCTCTGCTACCTCGCCTACTTCGGCTACGCGGGCGGCCCCCGGCCGCTGGGCCACCGGGCGCTGGGCGAACTGCTGGACTTCGTGGTGACCGGCTTCGGCGTCACCCTGATCCTGGCCTGGCTGAACGCGGGCCACGTCGACGCCACCCTGCTGCTCGCGGCCCTGGGCCCGGGGTTCCTGTTCGCGGCGCTGATGCTGCACAACAACGCCCGCGACACCGAGAAGGACGCGGCGGTCGGCAAGACGACCCTGCCGCACGTGGTCAGTCCGGCGGTGACCAAGCTGCTGTACGGCGGCTGCCTGGCCGGCTTCTACCTGGTCGTCGCCGCCGTGGCCGGGCGGCTGCACGCGGCGGGCGTGCTGCTGCCGCTGCTCACCCTGCCCTGGGCCGCCGCGCTGGCCGTCTCGGTCGCCCGGTCCCGGATCGGCCCGTCGATGATCTCCTGGGCCTGGCTGTACTACCTGATGATCGCCGACTTCGTCCTCTTCGCGATCGGAGCGTGGATCTGAGATGCCGCCCGCTGGAACCGGCCCCGCGCCGCAGGGCCCGGACCTCCCCCGGCTCGCCGGCGACCTGTCGCGCGTCCGCGACCGCGTCGTCAAGGAGCTGACGCTGGACGACCCGGCGATCGAGGACGCCCTGCAGCACCTGGTCCGCCACCCCGGCAAGTTCCTGCGCCCCGCCCTGGTGCTCGGCGCCGCCGACCTGCTCGGCGCCGACGCCCCGGCCAGTGAGCAGGTGGTCACCGCGGGGGCGGCGGTCGAACTGCTCCACCTCGCCACCCTCTGCCACGACGACCTGTGCGACCGGGCCGGGGTCCGCCGCGGTGTGCCCACCGTCAACGCGCGCTACGGCGACAGTGCCGCCCTGGTGCTCGGCGACTACCTGCTCGCCACCGCCCTCGGCCTCGCCGCCACCCTGGGCCCGGAGGCGGCCGCCGCCGCGGCGCACTGCGCCCGGCGGATCTGCGTCGGACAGCTCGTCGAACTCCGCGAGACCGGCGACCCGGACCGCAGCGTCCCCGGCTACCTCGCCGCCGTCTCCGGCAAGACCGCCGAACTCCTCTCCTTCAGCGCGCAGTTGGGCGCCATCGCGGCCGGCGCCGACGAAGGCCGCCGGCGGGCCCTGGCCGCCTTCGGCCACCACCTCGGCGTGGCCTTCCAGATCTGGAACGACCTCGGCGACCTCACCGCACCCGGCGAGGGCGCCGGCCGGGACCTCGGCAACGCCGTCTACACCCTGCCCGTCCTGTTCGGGCTGGAGACGGCGGGCGACCGGCTGCGCCCGCTGCTGTCCACTCCTGACCAGAACCACGACCAGAACCACGACCGGACGGTCGCCGAGGTGCTCGCCGTGCTGCGCGACTGCGGCGCCCTGCAACGGGCCGCCGACACGGCGGGCGCCCGGCTGCGCACGGCCTTCGACTGTCTGGAGGCCGCCGACCTGCCCCGGCCGGCCGGCGTACCGGCGCTGCGCCGGATGCTGGCCGGCCTCCTGCCCGAGGTGGCGCAACTGCTCGACGCCCCACCCGGGACGGCCGGCTCCGCGAGAACGGCCCGCCCCGCGAAGGCGGCGGGATGAGCACCGCGGCGGTTCCCAGGCTCACGCCCGCCGAGGTGCTGCGGTTCGCCGCCGACCCGTTCACCGGCATGCTGCGCGCCCAGCGCGTCCACGGCGACGTGGTGGAGGTCGGGTACGGCCGCCAGCGCTCGACCTTCCTCTTCGGGCCGGAGGCCAACTCCTTCGTCTTCGCCAACCCCCAGCTGTTCTCCTGGCGCGACTCCTTCGAGGTGATGCTCCCGGTGCTCGGCGAGAGCGCCCTGCTGGTGAGCGACGGCGAGGGCCACCGCCGGCGCCGCCACCTGGTGATGCCCGCCTTCCACCGCCGCCGCATCGAGGACTACGTCCGCCTGATGGCCCGCAACACCGCCGCGACGGTGGACCGTTGGGACACCGGCCGGCATGTCGACCTCTACCGCGAGCTGCGCGCGCTGATCCGCCGCAACACCGTCGAGTCGCTCTACGGCTCCCGGCTGGCCGCCCAGAACGACGCCATCGGCGCCCGGCTGCAGATCGCCCTCGACGCCACCGACCTGCCCCTCGGGCTGCAGCTCTTCCTCACCCGCGTCCCCAACCCGGTCACCGCCCGGGCCGAACGGGCCCGCCGCTGGGTCGCCGAGCGGGTCCAGGCCGAGATCGAGCACCGGCGCCGCCACCCCGAACCGGACGGCGACGGCCTCGGCGCGCTGCTCGCGGCCACGGACGGCGCGGGCTGCCCGCTCGACGACGGCGAGATCCAGGACCAGGTGATCAGCCTGATCGTGGCCGGCTACGAGACGACCAGCGCCGCCATGGCCTGGGTGGTGCACGCCGCCCTGAGCACCCCCGGGACGTGGGAACGGGCCCGGGAGTCCGTCACCGCGCTGCTCGGCGACGAACCGGTGACGGTGGAGGCGCTGGAGAAGCTCGACTACCTGGACGGCGTGGTGCAGGAGGCGCTGCGCCTCCACCCGCCGGTGGTCGTCCTGCCCCGGGTCACGGCCCGGGAGGTCGAGTTCGCCGGCCGGCGGCTGCCGGCCGGCACCCGGCTGGCGATCAGCCCGTACGTGACGCACCGGATGTCCCGGGTCTGGCCCGAGCCCGCCCGCTTCGTCCCCGAGCGGTGGCGCAGCGGCCACCCGCTGCACCGGGAGGTGACCCCGGCCGGCTTCCTGCCGTTCGGGGGCGGCCGCCACCGCTGCATCGGCGCGCCGTTCGCGACCGCCGAACTCAAGACCATCCTCGTGGAGCTGCTCCGACGGACCGAGCTGACGCCAACCGGCCCGGTGACCCCGGTCAGCATCATGGCCATGCGCCCCCGCCGGGGAGTCCCCGTCGTGGTGCGCCGACGAAAGGCAGGCTCGCACGGATGAGGATCACCATCGTGGGCGGCGGCATCGCCGGGCTGACCACCGCGCTGAGCCTGCACGCCGCCGGCTTCGAGCCGCTGGTGTGCGAGGCGGCGCGGAGCATCGAGGCGGTCGGCGTGGGGATCAACCTGCTGCCGCACGCCGCCCGGGAACTCGCCGAACTCGGCCTGGCCGGCGAGCTGGACGCCGTCGCGCTGCGCCCGCGCCGGCTGAACTACTACGACCGGGCCGGCGCGCCGGTGTGGGAGGAGGCGCTCGGCGTCGACGCCGGCTACCGCTGGCCGCAGTACTCCGTCCACCGCGGCCGGCTGCACCTGCTGCTGCTCGCCGCCGCACGCGAGCGCCTGGGCCCCGACGCCGTCCGCACCGGCCTGCGGTTCCGGCGTTTCGAGCAGAGCGCGGACGGGGTCCGGGCCCACTTCCTGGACCGGGCGAGCGGCGCCCCGATCGTCGAGGAGTCCGACCTGCTGGTCGGCTCCGACGGCATCGACTCCGCCGTCCGCGCCCAGCTCCACCCGCACGAGGGCCCCTCCCACTGGAACGGCGTGCACATGTGGCGCGGCGTCGCGCCGTACCCGCACATCCTCGGCGGCCGGTCGATCGCCGTGGCCGGAGGCAGCCCCGGTGCCAAGTTCGTCGCCTACCCCATCGAGGACCCCGTCACCGAGGGCGGCGACGCCCTGATGAACTGGGTCCTGGAGGTGCGGCACGGCCCGTCCGCCGCACCGCTGGACCGCTCCAACCGCCGCATCGCGCCGGCCGAGGCGCTCGCCGCGCTGGCGGACTGGAACCTGCCCTGGATCGACCTGCCCACCCTGGTCGGGAACTCCTCGGCGATCTTCGAGTACCCGATGCTCGACCGCGACCCGCTGCCCCGCTGGAGCTTCGGCCGGGTCACCCTGCTGGGCGACGCCGCGCACCCGATGTTCCCGATGGGGATGAACGGCGGCTCGCAGTCCGTCGTCGACGCCCGGGTGCTGGCCTGGTGCCTGGCCCGGGAGCACGACCCGGTGACCGCCCTGCGCCACTACGACGAGCTGCGCCGCCCGACCGTCAACGCCGTCGTGCTGGGCAACAGGGAGCTGGGACCGGAGGAGATCATCGCCCTGGCCGCGGAGCACGGCGGCCCGTTGCCCGCCGACCGGGCCGAGGCCATCGCGCGGGGCTACAAGGAAATCGCCCTGGCCACCGTCGCGCAGGTGAACGCGCACACCTCCTGGACGGTCGCCCGCGACGCCGCCGACCGGGCCCGCTGAGGCCCCGTGACGACCGCCCCCGCCCGCCGACGGCCCAGGGTCGGCCACATCGCGTTCCTCAACTGCCTGCCCCTGCTCTGGGGGCTGGCCAGGACCGGCAGCCTGCTCGACCTCGACCTGACCACCGGTCACCCCGGCCGGCTCGGAGCCGCCCTGGTGGCCGGCGAGCTGGACATCGGGCCGATCAGCCTGGCGGACTACCTGGGCAACACCGACCGGCTGGTCGCCCTGCCGGACATCGCCGTCGGCAGTGACGGGCCGGTGATGTCCTGCCTGATCGTCAGCAGGGTGCCGCTGTCCCGGCTCGACGGCCGGACGGTCTCGCTCTGCTCGACCAGCCGGACCTCGGTGCGGCTCGCCCGGCTGCTGCTGCGCGAGCGGTTCGGCGTCCGGCCCCGCTACCGGGTCCGGCCGCCGGACCTGCCGGTGATGCTCGCCGACGCGGACGCCGCCGTGCTGATCGGCGACCCGGCGCTGCGGGCCGCCCTGCGCCACCCCGCGCCCGCCGGCCTTGAGGTGCACGACCTGGGCCGGCTCTGGCGGGAGTGGACCGGGCTGCCCTTCGTCTTCGCGCTCTTCGCCGCCCGCCGCGACCTCGTGCGGCGGGATCCGGCGACCGTGCACGAGGTCCACGCCAAGCTGCTGGCCGCCCGGGACCTCGGGCTGCGCGAGGTGGACCGGCTGTGCGGACGGGCGGCCCGCTGGGAGCCGTTCGACGCTGCGGCCCTGCGCCACTACTTCACCCGCGCGCTCGACTACGGCCTGGGCCCGCGGCAGCTGCTCGGCATCGCGGAGTTCACCCGCCTCGCCGGCGGCCCCGCCGCGGGCTTCCCCGCCGACGCCCGGCTCGACCTGCTGAACGCCTCCGCCATCACCGCCGAGCCCTGAGCGGGGGTGCTCAGCGAGCCCCGGCCGGCACCCGGCGCAGGGCGGCCTCCCCCGGCACGCCGGACACGGTGCCGTCGGCGTGGCGGTACAGCCGGCACGACAGGCTCGGCACGGCCCCGGGCGGGGCGAACGGGTCGCTGCCGTCGACCAGAACGGTCGGCGACCCGTACATGCCCCGCCCGACGGCCTCGGCCTCGTCGCGCACCTCGACCAGCTCCACCTCCGCCTGCCGCCCGTCCAGAGCGGCCTCGACCAGCTCCACGGCAGGCCGGGCGTTGGGGCAGCCCGCCACCGTCAACACCGTGATCCGCATCCGTCCGCCCTCCGGTTCGCGGTCACGCCGGCCGGTCCGCCGAGGACGGCGCACAGCTGGACGGGCAGCGGACCGGGCAGCGGACCGGGCAGCGGACCGGGCGGCGGACCGGGCGGCGGACCGCCGAACAGCAGGCCGGTCAGGACGAGTTCCCAGACCAGCACACCGGTCAGCACCGGCGGGAGCGCCGCGTGCGCCCGGTCCAGGGTGAAGGCGGTGCGGACCACCGCCGGCGAGGCGAAGGCCACGAACATCAGCACCCCACCGCGACAAGTCCCCCCCCCCCCCCGCCGCCTCGATGCCAGGGCCGCCGGACCCGCCCGCGACCCCGCGCGCCAGGTCGTCTCCCGGCCCCGCGCCGGTCGGCCTCCGCCGACCGCCACCAGACCCGAACGGCCGTGCGGGTTCACTCCCCGTGCGCAGCGCGAGGTGCTGCCGGGGCCCGGGTGTGCACAGGGTGGTGGCAGCCCCCACCCCATTCGAAAGGTTGGAATCATGGGCATATCACTGCCCCGTTCCCCGCTCCTCACCGCCGCCACGGTGGCGCTCGCCACCTGTGCCGTCGCCGCCACCGCCGCCCCCGCCCTCGCCGCCCAGGCCGGGGGCGGGCCGAGTGGTGGCGGCCGGCCGGGCGGCGGGGAGAAGCCGACGGTGGTCCTGGTGCACGGCGCGTTCGCCGACGCCTCGGGCTGGGACGCCGTCGTCGAACGCCTGCTCGCCGACGGCTTCCCCGTCCTGGCCCCGCCCAACGAGCTGCGCGGCGTGGCCAACGACGCCGCCTCCGTGGCCGAGTTGCTGAAGAGCATCACCGGCCCGATCGTGCTGGCCGGCCACTCCTACGGCGGCGCGGTCATCACCCAGGCCGCCGCCGGGAACCCGAACGTGCAGGCCTTGGTCTACGTGTCGGCGTTCATGCCCGACGTCGGCGAGTCCCCGGCCGAGCTGTCCGCCAAGTTCACCGGCAGCGAGCTCGGCACCGCGCTCAACCGCGTGCCCTTCAAGGACCGCGGCGGCAGCGGCACCGACCTGTACATCAAGAACGACAGGTTCCACGACGTCTTCGCCGCCGACCTGCCCGAGTCCCGGGCCCGCCGGATGGCCGCCGAGCAACGCCCGGTCTCCGAAGCCGGGTTCGGCGAGAAGCTCACCGCCGCCGCCTGGCACGACATCCCGTCCTGGTTCGTCGTCTCCGAGCAGGACAAGGCCATCGCCCCCGACCTCGAACGCTTCGAGGCCGAGCGCGGCAGGTCGCGCACCGTCGAGATCGACTCCTCGCACGTGTCGATGATGTCCCACGCCGATGTCGTCACCCGCCAGATCCGCGAGGCCGCGAGCACCGGCCGCGGCGGAAGCGACGGGCGCGGCGGACGCGGCGGCACGGCCCCGGCCGAGCTCGCGGCCACCGGCTCGCCCATCCGGGCCCTCGCCGCCATCGGCGCCGCCTCCGCCACCGCGCTGCTCTCCGGTACGGTGCTCACCCGCGTCGCCCGCCGCCGCGGCACCCGCTGAACGCACCCGCTGAACGCGCCCGCCGAACGCCCGCTGTCCGCCCGTACCCGAGGACCCGGTACGGGCGGTCAGCAGCGCCCCGGGCCACCCCCGGCCAATCGACCCAACTCGACGTCCCAGTCGATCAGTTCAGCCTCTCCGCCACGGGGCACCAGGGTGAAGACCTGATCGTGGAGCCAGCGCCGCACCGGTTCCACCGGCACGTCGATCACAGCGGTCCCGTCGTCCGCCCGGAGCGTGATCCGCAGCTCACGGCGGCCGTGGCAGCGGCACGGCGGCGCAACCCGCACATCGCCGATCCCGGCCGGCCGGTGCAGGCCCTTGCGCAGCAGGTCGCGGCAGAACTCCCAGGCCGCAGCCGCCCGGGCGAGGCCGGGGAACTCCACGACCACCGCGAACGGCGCGCCCCGACGGTACCCGAAGCGCACCGGGAGGTCGACGAACCGCCCTCCACCGAGCTCGAGCCGGGCGTCCAGCGTGAGCGTGGTGGAGTCTTCGGTCACGCGCCCGTGCCGGGGTCGGCGACCAGGTGCTCGGCGAGGAACCAGACCTGGGTCTCACCGGTGCGGACGATCTGGGAGACCAGCAGGTCCTGGGTGCCGTCGTCGCCGAGCTGCGCCGTGCGCGTGGCGGCGTCGCGCACGTCGCCCAGGATCGCCTCGTGCGCGTCGAGGAGCCGCGAGAGCATCGAGCGCACGTCCTCGACGCCGTCCGGCGGGCGCGGCACGCCGGTGATCTCGGCGGCGTGCCGGGGGTCGCCGACGGCGACGCCGCCGAGCATCTGCACCCGCTCGGCGAGGGCGTCGATCAGCTCCAGCTGCTCCTGGGCGTGCTTGTCGAAGAGCAGGTGCAGCTGGTAGGCCGTCGGCCCGCGCATGCCCCAGTGGTACTTCTTGTAGAGCGAGTAGAGGAACTGGGTGTCCGCGAGCACACGGTTCAGCCGCTGGCAGGAGTACTGCCGGGCGTCGTGGGAGAGCGCGATCGGCAGCTGGGCGACGATGCCGAACTCCTGGAGCTCGGGGCCGTGCTGATGGAGGCGCGGCTGGCTGGTCATGGTCACTCCTGGTGCGGTGCGTACGGATGGCCGGGTTCTTCGGGTCACCAGGCTAGGAACCCGCCGCCCCGGGTCCTGTCCCCACGGCGCACGGCCCGCAGCCGCCCAGCGCACCCGGAAACCGTCGGACCGGCGAGCCCGCCGGGACGGCAAGCACGCGCAGGTGGCCCGGATCACAGGAACTCCGGGGCCCGTGCGGGCAGGTCAGGGCATGAGCACTGCTTCCACACCCCGTCGGACCGTCCTGCGCACCCTGGCCGTCGCCGTCACGCTGGTCGGCGGCCTGACGCCCGCCTGGAGCGGAGCGGCCGTCGCCGCCGAGCCGCCGACGTACACCCTCACGATCCGCCACCTGGACCGCGCCGGCCACACGCCCGCGAGGTACGTCACCTCCGTCCTCGGCATCTCCGGCGCCGGCGCCGACCGCACGGAGCAGCCCTACGACGCCTCCGGCGTCACCACCCTGCGGCTGCCCAAGGGCCGGTACCTGCTGGAGAGCACGCTGTTCACCGAGCGGGCGGCCGACGGCACCGACTGGATCGTCCAGCCCCGGCTCGACCTCGACCGGGACACCACCGTCACCGTCGACGCGCGGACCACCGCCCCCGTCGACGTCCGGCCCGCCGACGGCTCCGCGCACTTCCTGCAGGCCGGGATGTTCCTGGAGGCCACGCACGAGGGCGCCACCAGGATGGCCAGCATGGTCAAGCTGACGCCGAACCCGCTGCGGGTGGCCCACCTCGGCCCCGACAGCGAACCCGGGTCGGTGCGGCAGTGGTACGACACGTACTGGGCGAGCGACACGGACACCTACGCGCTCGGCCGGACCTTCTCCGGCACCCGCGCGCTGACCGGACTCACCCACCACTACACCGCGCCGGAGCTGGCCACCCTGCGGATCCGCGGCGCGGCCCGGCCGGGCACCGGGGGGAGGGCGACCTTCGATCTGGGGCCGACCCCCGGACCGGCCGCCGGACCGACCATCGGCGTCGTGCAGGAGATGGCGTTCCCCGGCACCGCCACCGTCCACGTCACACCCCAACGCGGCACCTGGGACCTCGGCGTCGCGGCCCCCGGCGCCACGGGCGCCCCGGCGAACCGCTACTTCGCCAACGGCCTCGCGCTGCGGGCCGGGACCACGACCACCCACACCTTCGAGGGCCCGGTCTTCGGCCCCGCGCTCGCCGACCGGGCCGGTCTCGAACGCGACGGCGACACGATCACCGCGAACCTCCCGCTGCTCGCCGACGGCGACGGCCACGTGCCCTCGGCGCCGTCCTTCGACACGGCCTACACCGCGCTCTACCGCGACGGCGCGCTGATCGGCACCCGCTCCGGGGCGGACGCCGCGGCCGGGCGCGCCGCGTTCACCGTGCCCGCGGCCCCGGCCTCGTACCGCCTGGCCGCCACCGTCACCCGCAAGGCCGCGACCGGCGCGACCACCCGGGTGAACGCCTCGTGGACCTTCCCCTCGGCCGCGACGACCGGGCCGACCCCGCTGCCGGTGAGCGTCGTGCGGTTCTCGCCCGAACTGGACCCGGACGGCACCGCCGCGGCCGGCAGCCCGATCCGGGTGCCCGTCACCGTGCAGGGCGCCGCCGCGAACGGCCGGGTCCGCTCGCTGACGGTCTCGATGTCCGCCGACGGCGGCGCCTCCTGGACCCGGCTCCCGGTCGACGCCGGCGCCGTCACGGTCCCGAACCCGGCGGCGGCGGACACCGCCGTCTCGCTGCGCGCGGAGCTGACCGACGCCGACGGCAACACCCTCGACCAGACCGTCGTCGACGCCTACCGCACCCGCTGACGCTCGCTCGCTCACCCGCCCGGCGTTCGGGCGGGCGAGCGAGCAAGCGGTCACCCTGATGATTCCGCCGATCGCGCTGCCCGGCACCGCCACCGGCCCCTCGGCCGAGGAGGGCCTCGGCGGACCTCGGGGCGCACACCTTGCGGACCTTCCGGTACATCACCTTCCCGGCCCTGTGGCCGGCGCTCCCGGCGGGCGGGCTGCCGGCCTTCGCGCTCTCCTCCGACGAGATCGTGGTGACCGCCTTCACCGCCGGACCCGGCGTCCAGACCCTGCCGCTGTGGATCCACGCCAACCTGGCCCGGCCCAACCAGACCCCCGTGGTCGACGTCGTGGGCGCGATCCTGGTGCTGCTCTCCGTCGTTCCGGCGAACCTCGCCCCACGGCTGTCCGCCGGCTCCCGCGGCCCGGCCTGACCGAGCGGCCCGCCCCGGCCCGGTCAGGCCCAGAAGTCCAGCGCCAACTCGGCGCATTCCTCCGCGCGTTCGATCTGCGGCATGTGACCGGTGGCCCGGAACAGGTGGGTGCGGGCCTTCGGCAGGGCCACCCGGGCCGCGGCCAGCTGCCGGGCAGGCAGCACGCGGTCGCGCTCGCCCCAGACGACGAACACCGGCAGACCCAGCGCGCCGACCCCGGCGAGCAAGTCGCGCCGCCAGGCCTCGCGGGCGCCGCGCGGCGAGCCGAGGTCCGCCAGGACCTCCAGCATCGCGTCCGCCGCGCCGGGCCGGTTCGCCAGGCGCAGCGCGTGCTCGATCCGGGCGGTCGTGGCGAACGACGGGTCGTGGAAGATCGCCCGCTCGGCCCGGGCGACGGCGGGACGGCCGGGGCGGCTCAGCAGCATCCGGCCCAGCGGGCGGACCGCCAGGATCCGCAGGGCGGCGGTGACATCGCGGCCGAAGCCCGCGCTGCCGGCCAGCAGCAGGCTGTGCACCCGGTCGGGCGCGTCGACGGCGAGCCGCATGGCGACGGCGCCGCCGAGGGAGTTGCCCGCCACCCGGACCGGCTCGCGCACGCCGAGTTCGTCGAGGAAGGCGCGCACCGCGGCGGCCAGGGCGGGCAGGGTGGCCGGACCGGGCAGCCGTTCGGAGCCGCCGAAGCCCGGCAGGTCGAGGCTGATGACGCGGTGCCCCTCGGCGAGGAGCCGGTGCTGCTCGCTCCAGTCCTCCAGGGATCGGGCGAGGCCGTGGATCAGCAGGACCGGCCGGCCCGTCCCGGTGTCGCGGTAGCGCACGCGCCGCCCGGCCACCGTGACCGTTCGCGGGCCGTCACCGCCCGCCGCCCCGGCCGCGACGGGCGAGGAGAAGCGCAGGGCGGCGTCGGCCGCCGGGCCCTCGGCCAGGATCCGGCGGTCGCGCGGGTAGTTCTGGTGCACCCGCCACGGGGCGGTCGTGCCCTGGCTGGGGAAGTCCTCCAGCGCGCGCCGGACGTACCCGGAGCTCAGGCCGATCAGGGGCTCGCGCTCCAGGGTCGCGGGCGCGACCGGGGTGACCACCTGCTGCCCGGTCGCGTCCAGGTGGGTCAGCAGGCGGCAGACGTAGCGGGCGACCAGGTCGGCCTTGAGGGTCCAGGAGGCGTTGGTGTAGCCGATGGTGAAGGCGAAGTTGGGGATGTCGGAGAGCATCATCGCCCGGTACGCGACGTGCCGTCCGAGCTCGATCTCCCGGCCGTCGACGGCCAGCCGCATCCCGCCGAGGGCGAGCAGGCTGAGCCCGGTGGCGGTGACGACGATGTCGGCCGGCAGCTCGGCGCCGGACTCCAGGCGCAGGCCGTCCGGGGTGAGGCGCTCGATCCGGTCGGTGACGACCTCGGCGCGGCCCGAGCGGATCGCCCGGAAGAGGTCGGCGTCCGGTACGGCGCACAGCCGCTCGTCCCAGGGGGCGTAGCGCGGGGTGAAGTGCGTCGCCACGTCGTAGCCGGCGGGCAGGCTGCGCCGGACGCCGCCGATCAACAGGCGGCGCGCCAACCGGGGTGCCCGGCGGGCGAGTTGGTAGGTGGCCAGGCCCACCCGGATGTTCTTCCAGCGCACGATCCGGTTGGCGGTGCGCGGCGGCAGCGCCCGGCGCAGCGTGTCGGCGAGGACGTCCCGGGCGGGGAGGCTGACCAGGTAGGTGGGGGAACGCTGCAGCATCGTCACCTTGGCGGCCCGCGCGGCGAGCGACGGCACCAGGGTGACCGCGGTGGCGCCGCTGCCGATGACGACGACGCGCTTGCCGGTGTGGTCGAGGTCCTCGGGCCACAGCTGCGGGTGGACGAGGCGGCCCGCGAAGTCCTCGGTGCCGGGGAAGTCGGGCGTGTGGCCGCGGTCGTAGCGGTAGTAGCCACTGCAGGCGTAGAGGAACCGGCAGGTGAGCGTCACCGTCCCGCCTCCGCCGCCACCGGGGTCGCCCGGGCCGCCGGGGTCGCCGAGTTCGGCGGTCACGGTCCAGCGCGCCTCGGCGCTGGACCACTCGGCGCGCACCACCCGGTGCCGGTAGCGGACCAGGCGGTCCACGCCGTACTCGCCCGCCGTGCGCCGGATGTACTCGCGGACGGAGGCGCCGTCCGCGATCGCCTTCGCGCCGGTCCAGGGCGCGAAGGCGTAACCGAGGGTGAACATGTCGGTGTCGGAGCGGACGCCGGGGTAGCGGAAGAGGTCCCAGGTGCCGCCGATCGCGTCCCGGGCCTCCAGGATCGCGACGGACCGCCCGGGGTGCTCGCGCCGCAGGTGACAGGCGGCGCCGATGCCGGACAGCCCGGCTCCGACGATCAGGACGTCGAGGTGCTCCGGCCCGGTCGGCCCGGTCGGCCCGGTGTGCGCGGTGTGCGCGGTGTGCGCTGCGGTGTCCACGGGGGTCATCGCTGGGGCCTGGCCCAGCCGGCGGTTCGGCGACATGCCGCCCAGCCTCGAAACCGCACGCGGGGCGTGTCAAGTCCCGGCCGACCTCCGGCACCGGCCGGGCCGTCAGGCGAGCGCCTTCTCCAGAGCGGCCAGGTAGTTGCGCATCAGGTGGTCGCGGATGCCCTCGCCGTCCGGGGAGAAGGCGGCGGCGCCCAGGCCCTTGGCCCGGTCGCCCACCGCTCCGACCAGCCCGTTCCTGCCCCGGACGTGGCCCTCGGAGTCGATCCGGTGCAGCGTCTCCACATGGGTGAACGCGGGCTCCGGGGGCAGCTCGGGCACGATGTCGTTGTCGTGCACGAAGCGGTGGGTGCGCCCCTGGAGACCCTTGTCGTACGCGGCGGCGAGCAGCCGGTCGCAGGTACGGGGCTGGCCGAAGGTGAAGACGCCGTCGGCCTGGAGCCGGGGGTCCTCCAGGCTCAGCCGGGCGGCGCTGAGCATGGCGAGGGCCCCGCCGAGGCTGTGGCCGGTGAACCAGACGCTCTGCCCGTCGGTGCGCAGGTCGGCGATGGCCTTGGCGACGTCGGGGTACACGGATTCGAGGGCCTCGGCGAAGCCGTAGTGGACGTAGCCGGTGCGGGCGGGTCCGGGCCAGGGCGGGGTGGTCGCGTCGGTGAGCCAGTCGCGGATCTGGGCGGGCTCGGTGCCGCGGAAGGCGGTGACGATCATGCCGTCGCCGGCCATGGTGTAGGCCTGGGTGTCCTGGAGCGGGAACGGCGGGGTGAAGCGGGTCTGATGGTGACGCACCGTGTCGAAGCCCCACGCGCGGGCCTGCGCCTCGATGGTGGCCTCGTCCTTGTAGGCGAGTTCGGCGGCCTTGGCCAGGTTGTAGGCCAGTGGAAGGCTGAATCCGGCGGCTTGCTGGTCGAAGGCGGTGGGTACGGCCACGGGAACGCTCCTGTCGGGTCGACGGGTGGGACGGCGGCGCCACGCCGGCCCCCACCCGCACCCCGTCCCGGGCATGCGGTCCGCGACGAACACGTGACCGGAAGTGACGCTACCCCGACCACCGTTCGTGGGCGACCGGACAGCGTGAGGCCCCGGCGGACGGGTGCGCCGTCCACCGGGGCCCGCCCTGCCGCCTAACAGATCCTCGGCAGCTGCTCCCCCATCGGCAGGTCGACCACCCGGGTGCCGCCGAACGCCGTCCGGGCGACGACCGTGCCGGGGTGCTCGGCCACGCACTCGCCGATCACCGCCGCGCCCGTGCCCAGCGGGTGGGCCCGCAGGGCCGCGAGCACCGCGTCCGCCTCCGCGCGCGGTACGAAGGCCACCAGCTTGCCCTCGTTGGCGACGTACATCGGGTCCAGGCCCAGCACGGCGCAGGCGTTGGCCACCTCGGGCGGCACGGGGACGGCGCGCTCGTTCACCACCACGCCCACGCCGGCCGCCGCCGCGATCTCGTTGAGCGCCGCGCCCAGCCCGCCCCGGGTGGGGTCGCGCAGCACGTGCAGGTCCGGGGTGACCGCCAGCATCGCCTCGACCAGCCCGCCGAGCGCCGCGCAGTCGCTCTCGATCGCGACCCCGAACTCCAGGCCCTCGCGCACGCTCATGATCGCCACGCCGTGCAGCCCGATGTCCCCGCTGACGATCACCACGTCGCCGGGCACCGCCCGCTGCGGCCGGATGTCCACGCCCGCCGGGAGGAGCCCGATGCCGGCGGTGTTCAGGTAGACGCCGTCGCCGCGGCCGGCCTCGACCACCTTGGTGTCCCCGGTGACGACCTCCACCCCGGCCGCCCGGGCGGCGGCGCCGAGCGCGCGGGCCACCCGGTCCACCACCGCCATCTCCACCCCCTCCTCCAGGATGAAGCCGCAGGACAGGTAGGCGGGCCGCGCCCCGCTCATGGCGAGGTCGTTGACGGTGCCGTTGACGGCCAGGTCGCCGATGCTGCCGCCGGGGAAGAACAGCGGCCGCACGACGTAGGAGTCGGTGGAGAACGCGAGCCGGGCGCCGCCGAGTTCGAGCACGGCGGAGTCGGCGAGGCCGGCCAGCGTCCGGCCGCCGTAGGCGGGGGCGAACACGCCCGCCACCAGTTCGGCGGAGAGCGCCCCGCCGCCGCCGTGCCCCATCACCACCCGGGGGTGGTCGCGCAGCGGCAGCGGACAGCTCCACCCGGAGAGGTCGGGCGCGGCGGACCGCTCGGCCGGCGTCCCCGCCGGGTTCTCCGTCAGGATCTCGGTGTCAGCCAACGGGGCTCTCCTCCCGGGAAGCGCCCGGCGCGCCCAGCCGCCGGTAGAGGTAGTAGGCGGCGCAGGCCCCCTCGCTGGACACCATGGTCGCGCCGAGCGGGTTGCGCGGAGTGCAGACGGTGCCGAAGGCCTCGCACCGGTCCGGCTTGAGCAGCCCCTGCAGCACCTCGCCGCTGCGGCACTGCTCGGGCTCACGGGTGGTGATCCCGGAGACGTCGAAGCGGTACTCGGCGTCGTGGTCGCGGTAGCGCGGTGAGAGCCGCCACCCGCTGTCCGGAATGACGCCGATTCCCCGCCAGGCCCGGTCGGCCACCTCGAAGACGTCCGCCAGCATGGCCCGGGCCGCCGGGTTCCCCTCCGGGCGGACGGCCCGCGGGTAGGCGTTCTCGACGGTGTGCTCACCGCGCTCCAGCTGCCGCACGGTGCGCCGGATCCCCTCCAGGATGTCCAGCGGTTCGAAGCCGGTGACCACGATCGGCACCCGGTGGCGCTCGGCCAGCGCCGGGTACTCCTCGATGCCCATCACGCTGCACACGTGCCCGGCGGCGAGGAAGGCCTGCACCCGGCATTCCGGCGCGTTCATGATGGCCTCGACCGCCGGGGGCACCCGTACGTGCGAGACCAGCATGCTGAAGTTGCGCACGCCCTGCTTCCTCGCCTGGTGGACGGCCATGGCGTTCGGCGGGGCGGTGGTCTCGAAGCCGATGCCGAAGAACACCACCTCACGGTCCGGGTTCTCCCTGGCGATCCGCAGCGCGTCCAGCGGCGAGTAGACCACCCGGACGTCCCCGCCCTCGCCGCGGACCCGGAACAGGTCACGGTCGGTGCCCGGCACCCGCAGCATGTCGCCGAAGGAGCAGAAGATCACCCCGGGCCGGGAGGCGATGGCCAGCGCCCGGTCGATCACCTCCAGCGGGGTCACGCACACCGGGCAGCCCGGCCCGTGGATCAATTCCACCCCTTCGGGCAGCAGTTGGTCGATCCCGTGCCGGATGATGCTGTGCGTCTGCCCGCCGCACACCTCCATCAGCGCCCACGGCCGGGTCACCGCCGCCCGGATGTCGGCGAGCAGTCCGCCCGCCAGCTCCGGGTTCTGGAACTCCTCCAGGTACCTCAATTCCGCTCCTCCGTTCCGGCCGGCCCGGCCGCCGCCTCCCACGGGTCGCCGAACTCCTCCTGCAACAGGCCGAGTTCGGCGAAGAGGTCGAGGGTCCGGCGGGCCGACTCCTCGTCCAGGCGCTGCAGCGCGAACCCCACGTGCACGATGGCGTACTCACCCACCGCCAGGTCGGGCAGGTACTCCAGACAGACGTCCTTGACGACGCCGCCGAAGTCGACGACCGCCATCCGCGTGCCGTCCCGTTCCGCGATCTCCATCACCCTGCCGGGCACCGCCAGGCACATGCGCGCTCTCTCCCATCGACTCTCGACTCTCGACTCGGCTCTCGACTCGCCACTCTCACTCGCAACTCTCAAGCGACGTACGGGCCGTCGGCCCGGGCCGCCACCATCAGCTGACCGAGCGCCAGCCCACCGTCGTTGGGCGGAACCCGGCGGTGGCGCAGCACGGTGAACCCGTCGGCCCGCAGGCCCCGGCCGCAGTCGGCGGAGAGCAGCGCGTTGGCGAAGACCCCGCCGGTCAGCGCGACCGTCTCCGGTCCGCCCTCCGCCCGGGCGGCCCGGCACATGGCACGGACCAGATCGGCCACCGCGGCGTGGAAGCGGGCGGCGACCAGGCCGGCGGAGGCCCCGGCGACGAGGTCGGCGACCGCCGCCGCCAGCACCGGCCCGGGGTCGCCCACCAGCACGCCGCACTCACGGCGCAGCGCGAAGGCGTACCCGTCGGCCGGTCCGTGCCCCAGGGCCGCCGCCTCCAGCTCGACCGCCGCCTGCGCCTCGTACCCGGCCAGCTGGCAGACCCCGGCCAGCGAGGACACCGCGTCGAACAGCCGCCCCATGCTGGAGGTCGGAACACAGTTCAGCGAACGCTCCAACTGTCGTTCGAGCACGGCCAGTTCATCGGTCGGACAGTTCCGGACGGCGGGCAGGTCGGCCGCCCACGGCAGGCCGGCGGCCCACAGATGGGCGAGCGCCATCCGGTACGGGCGGCGCACCGCCGCGTCGCCGCCCGGCAGCGGTACGTACGCCAGCCGGCCGAACCGGCGGAAGCCGTCGTAGTCGGCGAGCAGCACCTCGCCGCCCCACACCGCGCCGTCGTCGCCGTAGCCGGTGCCGTCGAACGCGACACCGATGACCGGGCGGCGGCCGTCGAGTCCGTGCTCGGCCATGGCCGAGGCGACGTGCGCGTGGTGGTGCTGCACCGTCCGCACCTGCGCCGCCGGGTGGGTGCGCCGGGCGTGCCGGGCGGAGCGGTAGCCGGGGTGGCGGTCCACCGCCAGCACCTCCGGGCGGACGGCGGTGACGGCCCCCAGCTGCGCCGCCGCGCGGTCGAAGGCGCCCAGCGTGGCGAGGTCGTCCATGTCCCCGATGTGGCCGGACAGCCAGGCGTAGCCGCCCTCGGCCAGCGCGAAGGTGTTCTTCAGGTCGCCGCCGGCGGCCAGCGCGGGCCGGACCGGTACGGGGAGCGGCAGCGGCAGCGGCGCGTAGCCGCGCGAGCGCCGCAGCGGCAGCTGTTCCCCGTCGACCACCCGCACCACCGAGTCCTCGCAGGGGACGTGGATGGTCCGGTCGTGGGTCAGCCAGGCGTCGACCAGCGGGGCGAGCCGGGTGAGGGCCTCCCGGTCGTCGGTCACGATGGGCTCGCCGGACAGGTTGGCGCTGGTCATCACCAGCAGCCCGGGCCCGGGCGGGGCGAGCAGCAGGTGGTGCAGCGGGGTGTAGGGCAGCATGACGCCGAGGTCGGGGCTGCCGGGCGCGACGGCCTCCAGCGCCCGCCCCGAACGGCGCAGCAGCACGATCGGCCGGGCCGGGCCGGTGAGCAGTTCCTCCTCGACCGGGCCCGGCCGGACCAGGTCGGCGATCTCCGCGAGGTCCCGGGCCATCAGGGCGAAGGGCTTGGCGCCGCGCCGCTTGCGCAGGCGCAGCCGGGTGACGCTCTCCTCGTTCCGCGCGTCGCAGGCCAGGTGGTAGCCGCCGAGGCCCTTGACGGCGAGGACGGCCCCCTCGCGCAGCAGCCGGCGGGCCCCGTCGAGGGCGGCCTCGCGCTCGACGTCCGGCCGGCCGGGGACGGTGAGGGCCAGCCGGGGCCCGCAGGCGTGGCAGCAGACCGGCTGGGCGTGGAAGCGCCGGTCGGCGGGGTCGGTGTACTCCCGGGTGCAGTCGGGGCAGAGCGCGAAGCCGGCCATGGTGGTGTTGGCCCGGTCGTAGGGCAGGCCGGTGACGATGGTGTGGCGCGGGCCGCAGTTGGTGCAGCTGATGAACGGGTGGCGGTGGCGGCGGTCGCCCGGGTCGGCGAGTTCGGCGAGGCAGTCGGCGCAGGTGGCGGTGTCCGGCGGCACCAGGGTCCGGCGCGGGCCGTCGCCGCGGGAGGGGGTGATGGCGAAGCCGCGGGCGCCGGTGGCGGGCAGGGGCGTGTGCTCGACGGCGGCGACCAGGGCGAGCGGCGGCGCGTCGCCCGCGACGCGGCGGCAGAACGCCTCGACCGCCGCGCGCTCCCCCTCGACCTCGGCCAGGACGCCCTCGCCGGTGTTGGTGACGGTGCCGGCGAGTCCCAGCTCGGTGGCGAGCGCGAAGACGAAGGGCCGGAAGCCGACGCCCTGGACGAGCCCGCTGACGGCCACCCGGCGCCGCTCCCGGCCCGCCGGTGCCGGTGCCGGTGCCGGAGCCGGTGTCACGACGTCTCCGCGACCGCGTGCTCGTGGTCGTGGTCGTCCTCGTGCGGATGCGCGTGCGGGTGGGTGTGCCCGTGCCCGTTCCCGTGCGTGTGCCCGTGCAACGGCGCGCCCGCCATCACCGGCCGGTGGACCGGCGCGCCGTCCAGCACCGCGAGGGCCCGCTCCAGCAGTTCCCCCACCCCCTGCCCGGTGCGGGCCGAGGTGCGGACCACCTCCACGCCGGGGTTGACCCGCGCGACGGCGGCCAGGAACGCCGCCTCGTCGAACTCCACCGCCGCCGCCAGATCCGCCTTGGTCACCAGCACCAGGTTGGCCAGCCCGAACGCCGTCGGGTACTTGAGCGGCTTGTCCTCCCCCTCGGTGACCGAGGCGAGCACCACCCGCAGCGACTCGCCCAGGTCGTAGGAGGCCGGGCAGACCAGGTTGCCGACGTTCTCCACGAACAGCAGCCGCGTCCCCGCGGGGAGCCAGCCGGCCAGCTGCCCGGTGAGCATCCCGGTCTCCAGGTGGCAGAGCCCGTCGGTGAGCACCTGCTTCACCGGCACGCCCGAACGGGCGAGGCGCACCGCGTCGTTCTCCGTCGCGAGGTCGGCGGTGAGCGCCGCGACGGCGATCCCGCGCTCCCGGGCCAGCCCCAGTTCGGCCTCCAGCAGCGCCGTCTTCCCGCTGCCCGGGCTGGAGAGCAGGTTCACCACGACGGTGCCCCGGGCGAGCAGCCGGGCGCGCAGCTCACGCGCCCCCTCGTCGTTCCGGGCGAGGACCGCCTGCCGGAGTTCCACCGAGCGACACATGGGTTTCAGCCTTCCTGTCCGGCACCGGCCCCGGCGCCCGGCGGGCGTCCGGCCCACTCGACGCCGAGGATCTGGAGTTCGCGGCCCGCCAGCAGCTCGACCCGGCCGCCGGCGGCGCAGTGCGGGCAGCCGAGGTCGGGCGGCATGCCGACGGCCCACTCACCCGCGCAGGGCAGGCACCTGGCCCGCGCGGGAACCGCCTCGGTCTCCAGCACCGCGCCCTCCACCAGCGTTCCGGCGCAGGCCAGTTCGAAGCAGAAGTCGAGGGCCGCGGGCACCACCCCGGCCAGCTCGCCGACCTGGAGACGCACCCGCGCGACCGCGTCCGCGCCGTGCGCGCGCGCCGCGGCGTCCACCTGCTCGACGACGGCCGTCGCGATCGACATCTCGTGCATGGGGCCCCGTTCCCGCCGTGGGAGGCAACAGGCCTCATTACAGGCCGCGGCGGCGGCAGCGGCCCGAAGCCGCGCCGCCGCCGCGCCCGGGACTACACCGGACGCACCAACACCCGGCTCACATCCGGCGGATGCGCAGATAGCGCTTCAGGTCGTCCAGGTTCTGCACGACCAGCGCCACGACGGTGGCCAGGACGGCCAGGCACAGCAGCTTCCTCATGACGGTGAAACCTCTCTCTTGGCCAGTTCCCGGGCACCGACGGTCCGCAGGACCAGCCGGACCGCCTCCTCGACGGCGGCGGCCACCGGTGCGCTCAGTCCGATCCCCTCCTCCAGCGACGCCGGCTCGCACCCCACCACGAGGACCCGGGCGGGCGGGGAGCCGCCCGTGCCGGCGGCCAGCGTGCCGAGCAGCGCGAGCACGGCGTCCGGGCCCATCCGGTGCCCGTCCAGCACGGGCGCCTCCACCGGTCCGGCGTCCGCCTCGATGAGGTAGACCGTGCCCGGCTCGCCGCCGCGGGCGGTGGCGTCGACGAGCACCAGCATCCGGTAGCCGTCCAGGAGTTGGTAGGCCAGGTGGACCCCGCGCACGCCGACGTCGAGCAGTTCGACGTCGGGCGGCAGCGGGTGCTCGCGCAGCCGCCGCACGGTCTCCACGCCGAAGCCGTCGTCGCCGAGGAAGATGTTGCCGACCCCGGCGACCAGCACCTTTCCTCCTCTCGCCGTTCCCTCCGTTCCCTCCGGCCCCTCCCTCACGGCGCCTCCAGCGGGGTGATCTCGTCGGGCTGGAAGTACCGGAAGCGGCCCTGGGCCCGCCACAGGTCGGCGCCGGGGTCGTCCTCCAGGGTGACCGCCAGGTGCACCGAGCCGTCGACGTCGTGCAGCACGGCCTCCACCAGGGCGGTCCGGCCGTCCAGGAAGAGGTCCTGGGCGTCGGTGCGCCGCCGTCCGGGCCGCAGCAGGACGCGGCTGCCGGCGCCGACCTCGCGGCCGTCGACCAGCACCCTGTCCCGGTCCGGGTCCACCTCGGGGTCGTCGCCCGGGTCCCACCAGGGCCGGTCGGGCGCGTTGCCGGTGATCGCGCGCAGGCCGCGCACGGCGCCGTGCAGCCGCTCCAGCACCTCGGGGGGCATCGAATCGGCGAGGTCGATCACCGCGCCGGCCCGGTCGTCGGTGCCCCGGGCCTCCCGCTTCTCGCGGTCCGTCAGGGCGGCGGTGCGCAGCGCGAGGATCTCGTCGATCTCGGTGGCGTCGTAGAGGGCGCCGGGGCTCTCGGGGGCGACGGCCGGGTGGTCCTCCAGGATGATCGGCGAGGAGAGCACCACCCGGTCGCGGCCGGGCGGGCCGGCCAGCACCGGCCAGGTGTGCTCGTTGCGGCAGGACGCCACGGCCGCCCGGGCCCATTCGGGCGGGTCGGTCGGCGACAGGAAGGAGCCGTGGTCGAGCCCCAGCAGCAGGTGCGCCGAGACCAGCGAGCGCGCCAGCGCCGTGTCCCGCCCGTCCTCGGGCCGCGGCGCCCAGTCGGTGGTGTTCTCCACCACGGCGGTCAGCAGCCGCACCCCGTACGGTCCGGGCACGTCCCGGGCGGTCAGCCGCAGCAGTCCGTCGGTCCGCTCCCAGCGGCGCAGCAGCCGGCCGACGGTGACGCCGTCCACGCGCAGCCGCTCCACCTCCCGGCCGGCCGGGAGGTGGAAGGGCCGGACCACCTCGCCGGCCAACTCCTCCACCCCGACGACGAGTTCGACGCGGTCCTCGACGCCCTCGTCCCACGGCACCAGGACCCGGTCGGCGAGCTCCAGCTCCTCGACCTCCTCGTAGCCGGCGCCGCGGGTGGCCCGCTCGACGGTGCGCCGCCGTGCCCGCAGGAAGCGCAGTTCGACGGCCAGCCGGTCCCCGGGGCGCGGTTCCATGAGGCATTCGGTGCGCTGGTGGAAGTGCTCGCCGCGGTCCGCGCCGTAGCCCGGCGGGACGAGGACGCCGAACTGCCAGCGCAGCCGGTTCTTGGCCGCGGAGGCCCGGTAGGGGTAGAGCACGTAGCCCTCGAACAGGACGGCGTCGGCGATCTGCCGGGCCTGGGCGAACCTGGCCTCGACCTCGGGGGTGAAGGCGGTGGCGGGGGCGGTCACCGGGCCGCCTCCCCGACCTCGGCGCCGGCCAGCAGTTCGCGCACGGTGGCCTCCCAGGACGGCAGGGCGCGGCGCGAGCGGTAGGCGAGCAGCTCGTCCATCACGTCCTCGGACAGCCGCAGCCAGCCGCAGCCAGGGAAGTGCCGGTCGATCGCCTCGCGCCACACCCGCACGGGCATCCGCACGGTGGCCTCGCGGTCCCAGGGCACCGGGGAGACCTGGAATCCGCCGGGGCCGGCGAAGGCGGTGCCGGAGAACAGCAGCAGCAGCGGGACCTCGCCGTCGCCCAGGGCCCGCAGGTAGCGGGCGGCGGCGACGTCCTGGTCGTAGCTGCAGGGGACGGGCAGGTCGAGTTCGGTCCAGCCGGTGAAGCCGGGGACCATCAGCGGCACCTGGGCGAACTCGATCGGGTTGAGGCTGGTGCCCCAGCGCGAGCGTTCGCCGAACAGGTCGGTGAGCCGCCGGGCCTGCGCCTCGTCGTAGCCGCGCCGGGCGGGCTCGATGCGCAGCTGGCAACGGAGCGCCAGGGCGTGCACCCGGGTCTCGGGCGGGGCGGTGATCCGTAGCCGGAAGAGCAGGGTCGGCCCGGCGGCGTGTTCGGCGGCCCGGACGGCGGTGCAGGAGAAGGCGAGCGGGGTCATCCGGGTCCGTCCTCTCCCAGCGGCCGGGCCCGGCCGGCGAGCCGGGCGAAGAAGGCGTCGAGTTCGGCCCTGGCCTCGGCCCCGCCGTCGAACCCCTTCCAGCAGCGCCGCAGCCGGCCGACCAGTTCGTAGCAGGTGTCGATGGGCACCAGCAGGCAGTGGATCCCCGTGTCGGTGCGGCGCAGCAGCAGCGCCTCCACGTCGGGTTCCATCGCGGCGGCGAGCCGGCTGCCGCCGAGGGCGCTCCGCCAGGCGGCCTCGTCGGGTTCGCTCTCGGTGGCGCCGCCGGGGCCGGGGTAGAGCAGGACGAGCCGGTCCTGGCGGGAGTTGCGGAACAGGAAGGCGGTGCCGACCGGGATGCCGAAGGCGGCCCACGCCCGCTCGTCGATCCGGTGGCCGGTCTCGGCGAGGTGGCGGTCGGGCACGTGCCGGTAGCGTCCGCCGGCCGCGGCGGGCCGGCGGAACAGCAGTCCGCAGGCGGTGCAGACGCAGGTGAGGGTCTGCTCCTCGGTGTCCACCAGGTGCCGGTGCGACGGGGGGACGCCCTGGCCGCAGAAGGCGCAGCGCTCGGGCTGCGGCGGGGCTGGCTCGCGCAGCCGGTGCAGCAGGGCGGTGCCGGGGCGGGCGAGTCGGCGGGTGCTCACCGGGCGGCCTCCGCCGGGGTGTCCGGGCGGGTGCCGATCCGCAGGAACTGCGGCGCGCGTTCGAACACCGTGCTGGTCACCTCGGGCGCGTGGCAGGCGAGCACGGCCTCGACGTCCTCCTCGGAGCAGCCGCAGCCGCCGCGGGTGCGGCGCAGCCGGACGGTGCCGGTGGCGGGGTCGAAGCCGGCCAGCTCGACGGGTTCGGGCAGCGCGGCCAGCGCCCGGGCGATCCGGGTCCCGGTGTCCTCGGGGTGCAGCTCGTGCAGGACGAGCAGTCCGGCGACCGCCGGGTCGTCCAGCAGCGCGGCGAGCGCGGGCCCGGGCAGCGCGGCGACGATCCGGGCGAGGCCGTCGTGGTAGAAGTCCATGAGGTCGCGCACCAGTTGTTCGCCGGCCTGCCGGCCGTCGCCGTCGCCACCGAGCCCCTCCAGCCGGTCCAGGGCCTCCTGGACGCGCTGCCCGGTCTGTTCCGCCGTCATGCGGTGAGCCCGCTCAGGCCGGTGGGCACGTGCAGCTGCTGCACGGTCCGGCCGCCGCCGACGTACATGTGCACGCCGCAGGGCAGACAGGGGTCGAAGCTGCGGACGGCCCGCATGATGTCGATGCCCTTGAAGTTCTCCGGCGGGTTCTCCTCGAAGATCGGCGTGTTCTGCACGGCGTCCTCGTAGGGCCCGGGCGTGCCGTGGCTGTCGCGCACGCTGGCGTTCCACGGGGTGGGCGGGTACGGGTGGTAGTTGGCGATCTTGCCGTCGCGGATCACCATGTGGTGCGACAGGACGCCGCGCACGGCCTCGGTGAAGCCGCAGCCGATGGACTCGTCGGGCACCTCGAAGCGCTCCCAGGTCTGGCTGCGCCCGGCGCGGACCTCGTCCAGCGCCTTCTCGGCGAAGTGCAGGGCGCAGGCGGCCGCGTAGGCCTGGAAGTAGGTCCGGGCGCGGTTGCGCTCGATGGCGTTGCTCCACTGCGGGATCTTCCACTCGAAGGTGGTCTCCGGCTTGGTCATCGAGCGCGGCAGGTTGATCTTCACGCTGTGCCCGGTGGCCTTGACGTAGCCGATGTCGACCAGCCCGGAGAGCGCGGTGGACCACAGGCGGGCGATCGGCCCGCCGCCGGTGTCCAGGGCGAGGTGCTCGGTGCCGTCGAACCAGCGCGGGGACATCACCCAGCTGTACTTGCCGTCGAAGTCGCGCTTCTGCGGGGCGGGGATGGTGTGCTGGTTCCAGGGGTGGCGGGGGTCGACCGGGTTGCCGAGCGGGTCGTGGGTGACGAAGAGCTCCTCGCCCTGCCAGTCCTGGTAGTAGGAGCTGCCGAGCAGGATGCGGATGCCGAGGTTGATCCGGGTGAGGTCGTTGGTGACCAGCTTGCCGTCGACCACGACGCCGGGGGTGACGAACATCCGCCGGCCCCAGTCGGTCATGTTGCGGTAGGTGAAGTCGCAGTGGTCGGGGTCGTTGAGGCTGCCCCAGCAGCCGAGCAGGACGCGCCGCCGGCCGACCTCCTCGTAGCCGGGCAGGGCCTCGTAGAAGAAGTCGAAGAGGTCGTCGTGCAGCGGCACGACCTTCTTCATGAACTCCACGTAGCGCATCAGCCGGGTCAGGTAGTCGGTGAACAGCTGGACGGTGGCCACCGTGCCGACGCCGCCCGGGTAGAGCGTGGAGGGGTGCACATGGCGGCCCTCCATCAGGCAGAACATCTCCCGGGTGTAGCGGCTGACCTGGAGCGCCTCGCGGTAGAACTCGCCCTCGATGGGGTTGAGCGAGCGCATGATGTCGGCGATGGTGCGGTAGCCGTGGTCGCCGGCGTGCGGGGCCTCGGTGCGCTCGGCGAGCTCCAGCACGCCGGGGTTGGTCTCGCGGACCATCTTCTCGCAGTAGTCGACCCCGACCAGGTTCTCCTGGAAGATGTTGTGGTCGAACATGTACTCGGCGGCCTCGCCGAGGTTGATGATCCACTCGCCGAGGTGCGGGGGCTTCACGCCGTACGCCATGTTCTGGGCGTAGACCGAGCAGGTGGCGTGGTTGTCGCCGCAGATGCCGCAGATCCGGCTGGTGATGAAGTGCGCGTCGCGCGGGTCCTTGCCCCGCATGAAGACGCTGTAGCCGCGGAAGACCGAGGAGGTGCTGTAGCACTCCGCGACCTTCTTCTGCTTGAAGTCGATCTTCGTGTGGATGCCCAGGCTGCCCACGATCCGGGTGATCGGGTCCCAGGACATCTCCACCAGGCCACTGCCGTCCCCGGCCGCCCTGCTCGTCGCTGTCATCGTGTCTGTCGTGCCCTTCTGGAGGCGGGAGGGGATGGACGGCGGGGCCGCCGCGCACACGGCGCGGCGGCCCGTCCGGTCACCGCGGTGGGCGGTAGCCGGTGGTCAGGGTGCGCCCCTTGTGGCGCCACCTGGGTTCCTTGTCCAGCGTGTCGAGGGTGATCCCGCGCAGCCGGCGGATCACCGAGCCGTAGGTCCGGCTGGCCCGGGTGGACACCGTCGAGCCGGGCGGCGGGTCCATGAACGGCATGAACTTGTCGGGGAAGCCGGGCATCGTGCAGGCGATGCAGATGCCGCCGACGTTCGGACAGCCGCCGACACCGTTGATCCAGCCGCGCTTGGGGACGTTGCACTTGACGACCGGCCCCCAGCAGCCGAGCCGCACCAGGCACTCCGGCCGGCCGTACTCGGTGGCGAACTGGCCCTGCTCGTAGTAGCCGCCGCGGTCGCAGCCCTCGTGCACGGTGGCGCCGAACAGCCAGGTCGGCCGCAGCTTGTCGTCCAGCGGGATCATCGGCGCGGAGCCGGCCAGCTGGTAGAGCAGGTAGGTCAGGGTCTCGGCGAAGTTGTCGGGCTGGATGGGACAGCCGGGCACGCAGACGATCGGCAGGCCCGCCTTGGACTTCCACTCCCATCCGAGGTAGTCCGGCACGCCCATGGCGCCGGTCGGGTTGCCCTCCATGGCGTGGATGCCGCCGTAGGTGGCGCAGGTGCCGATCGCGACCACGGCGGTGGCCTTGGGGGCGAGCCGGTCCAGCCACTCACTGGTGGTGATCGGCTGGCCGGTGGCCGGATCGTCGCCGAAGCCGCACCAGTAGCCCTCCTCCTTGATCTGCTCGTTCGGGATGGAACCCTCGACGACCAGGACGAACGGGTCGAGCTCGCCGCGGTCCGCCTTGAAGAACCACTCGACGAAGTTGTCGGCGCCCTGCACCGGACCGCACTCGAAGTCGATCAGTGGCCAGTGCACGGCGACCTTCGGCAGACCCGGAAGGGCCCCGGTGACGATCTCCTCGATGCTCGGCTGCATGGCGGCGGTCAGCGCGACCGAGTCGCCGTCGCAGCTGAGGCCCGCGTTGATCCAGAGAATGTGCACCACGCCGGTGTCGGTGGCGCTCGTTGCTGCAGCACCCATGAGGATGCCTCCTCGGAACTGGGAGCCGGACGGAATGGCTCAGAACCGTCATAACAGCCCCCGGCCCGTCCCGCCGGTCCACGCGGCCGGGCGGAGCAGCCGGACGGCCGCGATCCGGATGGGCCGTCCGGGTCACGCCATCGCGGCGGGGGCGGGCAGTTTCCGCACGAAGGCGGCGCGCAGCGCGTGGTACGGCGCCTCGGGGTCGAAGAACTGGCGGTGCATCACGGCCAGTTCCGCCGTACGGTGGTCGGCGAGCGGCCGGCTGCGCTCGTCGGCCTCGCGGGCGGCCTTCTTGGCGGCGATCCGGCCGTGCACGGTCGGCGAGGCGGCGGTCAGCCGCGCCAGGCGGGCGGCCTCGGGCCCGAACTCCTGCGGGGTGCAGGCGAGGACGCGGTCGACCAGCCCGATCCGCAGGGCGGCGGCGCTGCTCACCGGCCGCGCCCGTTCGGTGAGCCGGCGGGCCTGCGCCGCGCCCACCCGGCGCGGCAGGGTGTAGGTCCAGTACTCCGAGCCGTGCAGGCCCATCAGCCGGTAGTGCGGGTTGAGCACGGCGCCCCGGCGGCACCACACCTCGTCGGCCGCCAGGGCCAGCATCACCCCGCCGGCCGCGGCGTTCCCACCGAGGGCGGCGACCACCAGGCGGTCGGTGGTGGTGAGGACCGCCTCGACCAGGTCGTCGATGGCGTTGATGTTGGCCCAGGACTCGGCCGCGGGGTCGGCGGCCGCCTCGATCACGTTCAGGTGGATGCCGTTGGAGAAGAAGTCGCGGCCGCCGCCGAGCACCAGCACCGCGGTCGGCCGGGTGAGCGCGAAGCGGTAGGCGTCGAGCAGGCGGCGGCAGTGCGCGGTGCTCATCGCGCCGCCGGGGAAGGAGAACCGCAGCAGGCCGACCGGTCCCCGCTCGGTGTAGCGGATGTCGGACCAGACCGGGTCGTCCTCGGCGGGCATCAGCGGCGCGGGCACCTCCGGCAGCCGGGGCAGGGCCGGCGGGCCGGACGCGGCCGCGGCGAGGGCGGTGACGGCGGGCAGCTTGAAGGTGGCGGGCCCGCCCGGGGTGCGGCGCCGGCGCAGCTCGGGGATCCACACCGCGCCGTCGGCGGTCGCCCGGCACAGCGCGCCGGCCCGGGTGGCCAGCGGCTCACCGGGGCGCCCGCGCAGTGCCCGCTCCGGGTGGCCGCCGTGCAGGTACCACTCGGCGCCGAGCAGCTCGTCCAGCACGCCGGGCCGGGAGTCGGCGGCGCGGAGCTTGCGCAGCACGGTGTCGGTGCTGTCGTGCGCCCAGTCGATCCGCCGCACCTCCTGGCGCAGGTAGGGGCGGGTGCGGTCGGGCACCCGCCACTCGGGGCCGCTCTGCGGGCGGGGGGTGTGGGTGCCGGAGGCGAACCGCCGCACGGCGCGCAGCACCGCCTCGACGGCGGCGTCGGCGACCTCGCCCCGGTACAGGTCGCTCTTGGCGACGGGCGGCAGCGGGCAGGGCTCCGAGGCCCAGACCGGGCCGGCGTCCATCACCTCGTCGGCCTGCAGCACCGTCACGCCCCACTCGGCGGCCCCCTCGTGGATCGCCCAGTCGAGGGCGGACGGACCCCGGTCGCCGGGCGGGCCGGGGTGCACGATCAGGCAGGTGACGGCGGACCAGACGTCGCGGGGCAGCGCCGTCGTGAGCATCGGCGCGACCACCAGGTCCGGGGCGTGGCGCCGCACCGCCGCCCGCAGCGCCCCGTCGTCCCCGGCCAGGTGGACCTCCACCGGGTGACGCAGGTCCCGCAGCGCGGCGTGGACCCGCTGGGTGAGGCTGTTGTACGCGCTCGCGACGAGCAGGATCCGCATGTGCGCCTCCGGCGGCGTGGGCACCCGTGAACCCGGCGATCATCTCCCCGGCCCGCGGGGCACCCGGCCGCGCCGCTCCGCCGGGTCACCCGGGCGGCGGGCGGCACCGGGGGCGCGGCAGGCCACTACAGGCCGAAGTCGACGGCCAGGCAGTTGTAGAACCTGAAGGAGCCGTCCGGGTCGTACCCGGGGCCCGACCCCGCGCCCGGTTCGGGCGCCACCTCCTCGGTCATGTCCTCGAAGCGGATGCGCTCCGGGAGCCTGCCGAAGCGGGCGAGCCTCGCCTCGGCGTCGGGGTCGTCGATGTGTTCGCCGCTCATGACACCCTCCAATCTCTCCGGTCCCGGGGACCATCCCGGGTTCTTCCCCCATTCGTCACCTGTCAATCAGGTGATGATGTTGAAACTTGTCCGATTCTCCACTCACCCGCGACTGATCATCCGTGCCAGGCTCTGCTTCCACCGGCCACGATCGGCCGGCGCGAGGACCGGCCGGCCCGACGCCCGGCGGCATCGCGTCACCCGTCGAAGGGAAAAGGTGGTTCCGCATGTTGATCCCCCGAGCGACGCTCCGCACCACGGCCGCGGCCGCGGCGATGACCGCGGCCCTGGTCGGCCTCGGCGCCGGGTCGGCGAACGCCGCCGGATGGCCGCCCCTGCAGGAGGGCGGCTACCTCTACACGGGCGCCAACGGCACGGGGGCGGTGACCACGGTCGACCTGGGCGACCTCGGCACCTGCCACACCCTGGCCACGCCCGTCCGCTCGGTCCAGGTCGTCAACGGCGCCGCCTCGGTGGTGCTGTACACCGGGGCGGGCTGCACCGGCGCCCACCCGCTGGCCACCGGCTCACTCGCCCGGAGCAACCTCCTCAACCCGGCCCTGAGCTACCGGGTGGTCCCCGCCTGACGAGGCCCGCCCCCTCCCGGCCGCCGTGGCCCGTCCGGAACAGCCCCACTCGGACGGGCCACGGCGGCCGCGTTCCCGGGCCGGCACCCTGATGCGGGGCGAGCGTCACCGGCTTGACCCATGACGGGATCAACCCTGACTCAAGGGCCGCCGTGGATCGGGGAGGCCCGCGGGTCGAACCGGTCGGGGTGCTCGCGGCGCAGTTCGAGAGCCGCCCGGCGCAGCGCCGCGGCCGCGTCGCCCGGCGGCCCGGGCGCGGATGACCGGTCCCGGCACCGACCGTCAATTGACCGATGTGCGGACGGCACTCCCCGGCGAAGGCTGGGGCCACACGTTCCGTCACCACCGAGGGGTACGCCAGACATGGACCGTGACGCTTCGCCACCGCGAGCGCACCCGGCACCCGGGCCGGTGCCCGCGCTGCGACTCGCCGTCGACCGGATGCTCGACGAGTTCACCCGGCTGCCCGGGCGGGCGGAGTTCCGCTTCGACCCGGCCACGCCGGCCGTGGTCACCGTGGAGTTCCCGGCCGGGCACGGGCCGGGGGTCGTCCGGCGGATCGGCCGTGAGCTGCTGTACCGCGGCCTGGCCACGATGAGCGGCTGCGGCGGCGTCCGGATGTGGCCCACGCAGCGCGAGGAGCGGCCGTCGTCCTGGCTGCTCCTGGAATCGCCGGAGCTGGAGGCCCTGTTCGAGCTGCCGGCCGGGCCGCTGGCGGGGTGGCTCGACGCCACCTACCGCGCCGTCCCGACCGGGGCGGAGCCGGACGGCCTGGACTGGGACGCCTTCCTGGCGGAGCTGCTGGACGGTCCCGGGAGGCCGTCCGGCTGAACCGGAGCGGCCCGCACCCCGGGGTGCGGGCCGCTCCGGTCGGGGGCGGTCAGGAGCGGGTCGGCAGGACGCAGCGGAAGCTGTTCGCGGCGGCCGGGTCGCCGTGGCCGGTGTAGCGGGACACCCGGGGGTAGCGGCACAGGTCGCGGGCGACGCTGCGACCGGTGGCGTCGACCAGGGTGGCCGGCAGGATCGCGGGGGCCTTGCCCTGCTCGACCCAGGCCCGCAGCGCGCCGAGGTCGTCGACGGTGCCCGCGCCCTTGTTGAGGCCGCAGTGCGGGGTGCCCGGGGCGAGGAAGAGCCGGTAGAAGTCGTCCACCCGCTTGGCGCCGCCCATCGTCCGCTCGACCTGGCGGCGGTAGTCGACGGTGCCCTGGGTGGGGATGAACTCGTCGGCCTGGCCGTGCCAGCTCAGCAGCTTGCCTCCGGAGGCGCGGAAGGCGGACAGGTCGGGGTCGTCGCTGCCGATGATGCTGCCGTACTCGGCCCGCGACTGCGCGAAGAGCTGCTCGAACCGGCCGTAGGTCAGCGTCGAGACGTCGAAGGCCGGCTGCTTCTCCAGCCAGTTGGCGACCCAGGCCTGCGGCACCGGGAACGGCGCGCCCTTGACCTGGCCGGCGGCGTCGGGCGGGGTGGTGCCGGCCAGGCCCGTCAGCCGGGCGACGACCGGGACACCGGACCACAGCTTGCGGCCGGACGCGGTGCGCGGGCCGTCCCAGATCTTGCGCACCACGGCCGCGTCGGCGGCGGTGACGGTCAGCTCCCGGCCCTCGCACAGCACCTTGGCGCCGATCAGCCGGCGCGGGTCGAACTCGCACCGCGCCGCGTCGTTGACCAGGCCGTCCACGGCGCCGTCCAGCGGGTCGCAGGCCTTGACGGCGGCATCGGTGAAGGCCTTGAAGGTGCAGGCGGAGGGGTAGGTCCGCTCGTTGTTCATGACCACCTGCGGCCAGAGGGTGGCGACCTCGAACTCGTCCCAGTGCACGGCGGGCGCGTTGGCGAGGATGCCGTCGAAGTCGTCGGGGTAGCGCTGCGCCTCCAGGTAGCCCTGGCGGCCGCCGGTGGAACAGCCGTTGAAGTAGGAGTAGGCGGCGGCGCTGCCGTAGCCGGCGGCGACGACCTGCTTGCCGACGAGCGCGGCCTCGTGCTGGGAGCGGGAGGCGAGGTTCTCCAGCAGGGCGCCGTTCACCCGGCCCTCGGCGTCCAGGGCCCAGGAGACGTCGACGACGTCGCCCAGCCCGGCGTCGGTGGTGGTCGCGGCGTAGCCGTTCTTGACCGCGCCGGCCAGGCCGACTCCGTTGTCCCCGGCCGCGTAGGCGCTGCCGCCGAGCGCCTGGAAGCGACCGTTCCAGCCGGTGACGGGAAGCCAGGTCTGGATCCTCGCGTGGTCGTCGGCGTCCGGGTGGGTGAGGGTGACGGTCACCTCGCAGAAGGCCGGTACTCCGGTGACCGTGCCGCCCAGGATGCCGCCGCCCTGGACGGTTCCGCCCTCCCGGCGGACAGCCGTGACGGACTCCACCCGGGTGCCGTCGGGGGCCCGAACGGCGGCCTGCACCGCGGCCGGTGCGCAGGCGAAGGTCGCGGGGACACCGCTCGCGGCCTGCGCCGACGCCATCGGCAGGCCCACCGCCGCGGCCAGCGGCAGCCCTGCGGCGAGGACGGTCAGGAAGCGCTTCATGGGGTTCCTCCAGGAATGGGGCGCGGCGGGTCCGCACGGCCTCGGTCGGACCGATCCGACTCCGTCACCGGTTCAACCGGTGACGACTCTGACACGGTCGCCGACGGGCTGTCAACGGGACGGCCCGGCGCCCGCCTTGGCCGCCGGGCGGTGTCCGGGGCGCCTGCTACGCTCCAGGTGGCCAGGACCGGTGATCGAGGAGCGGCAGACGTGGCGGGTGACGACGACATCTCCGGGTGAGACCCGGAGTTGACGGCCACCGGCCGGCGCGTGGAAGCGCCAGCGGAGTGGTCCGTTCCGTCGTGCCCCTCTCCACGCCCGCCCAGGGCCGCGGTGGTCCGTCCCGCTGCCCGTAGCCGTCCCGAGGCTCCCCCGTGTCCCAGCACGTCCAGCACGTCCAGCACACCCGGCGCACCCGGTCGACCGGTTCCCCCCGGCCCGCCCTGCTCGCCCACGACCTCGTCCGCAACCTGGCGGGCCGGCGCGTCCTCGACGGCGTCCACCTGACCGCCTCCCCCGGCCAGCGCATCGGCCTGATCGGGGAGAACGGCGCCGGCAAGTCCACCCTGCTGCGGCTGCTCGCCGGCGTGGACGAACCCGACGCGGGACGCGTCTCGCGCCCCGCCGACCTCGGCTTCCTGCACCAGGAGCTGCCCTTCGACGCCGACGCGACGATCGCCGCCGTGCTCGATGACGCCCTGCGCGAGGCCCGCGCCGACCTCGCCGAACTCGACCGGCTCGGCGAGGAGCTGGCCCGCGTCCCGGAGGACTCCCCCGACCACCCGGACCTCCTCGACGCCTACGGCCGCCGCCTGGAGCAGGCGCAGCACCGGGAGTCCTGGGACGCCGACCGGCGCGCGTCACTGGTGCTGGCGGGCCTCGGCCTCGACGGGCTCGCCCACGACCGCCGTCTCGGCTCGCTCTCCGGGGGCCTGCGCGGCCGGCTCGCGCTGGCCGCGCTGCTGGTGCGCCGCCCGTCGGCGCTGCTGCTGGACGAGCCGACCAACCACCTGGACGACGAGGCCGCCGCCTTCCTGGAGGACCAACTGCGCACGCTGCCGGGCGCGATGGTGGCCGCCAGCCACGACCGGGCGTTCCTCGACGCCGTCTGCACCCACCTGGTCGACCTCGATCCGGCGGTGGACGGACCGGTCCGGCACGGCGGCGGCTACAGCTCCTACCTGGCGGCCCGGCGCGCCGAACGGGAGCGCTGGGAGCGGCGGTACGCCGAGGAGCAGCTGGAGCTCGCGGAGCTGCGGGAGGCGGCCGGCGTCACCGCGCACCGGGTCGCACCGGACCGGGGACGGCGCGACAACGAGAAGATGGGCTACGGCCACCGGGCGGGCCGGGTGCAGAACCAGATCTCCCGCCGGGTGCGCGACGCCGCGCGCCGGCTGGAGGAGCTGGAGCGCACGCGGGTCGCCGAACCGCCGCGCCCGCTGCGGTTCGCGGCCCCGGCCCTGACCGCGGACGCCCCTGCCGACGTCACGGACGAGCCGGACGCCACCGGGCACCCGGAGCCCCTGGTGACGCTGCGGGAGGTCCGGGTGCCGGGACGGCTCGCACCGACCACCCTGGAAGTGCCGACCGGCGACCGGCTGCTGGTGACCGGCGGCAACGGGGTGGGCAAGTCGACGCTGCTCGCCGTGCTCGCCGGGCGGCTCGCCGCCGAGGGCGAGGTCCTCCGACGACCCCGGCTCACGATGGGACTGCTCACCCAGGACACCGTGTTCGAGCGGCCGGACCGCTCGGTGCGCGACACCTACCTCTCGGCGCTGGGGGCCGCGCGGGCCGAGCGGGTGCCGCTGGAGTCGCTCGGCCTGCTGCACGCCGCGGACCTGGACAAGCCGGTCGGCCGGCTCTCCGTCGGCCAGCGCCGACGGCTCGCGCTGGCGCTGCTGGTGGCTCGCCCGCCGCAGCTGCTCCTGCTCGACGAACCCACCAACCACCTCTCTCCGCAGCTGTGCGACGAACTGGAGGAGGCCCTGGGCGGCGGTCCGGGCGCGGTCGTGGTGGCCGGGCACGACCGCTGGCTGCGCCGGCGGTGGCGGGGCCGGGAACTCCGGCTGGGGCCCGGGGCGGCGCCCTGGGTGCGCTGACCCGTCCTTGCGCCCCCTGGAGTCACCTGTCAGCATGGTGATGTGAATCTCGACCATGTCTTCGTGTGCGGAAACCCGGCCCTGGACTTCGCGGGCACTCTGCGCGCCCGGCGCACGATCCGGTTCGAGATGTTCGTGACCCCGGAGCGGCTGAACGCCTGGTACCTGGAGTGCGGCCTCGTGGACACGATCACGCCCGGCGACGAGCGCGACGTCAGGGAGGCCAGGACGGTGCGCGAGGCGGTCTACCGGCTGGTCACCAACCGCGTCGCCGGGGAGGAGTTCGACCGCGAGGCGCTGGCCGTGCTCAACGGCGCGGCCCGCAGGACCCCGGTGACGCCTCAGCTCACGGTGGCCGGGCGGCACAACGAGGCGACCCCGGAGCAGGCGCTGGCCACCGTCGCCCGGCACGCGGTCGACCTCCTCAGCGGCCCCGACGTGCCGCTGATGAAGGAGTGCGGCAACCCCGAGTGCACCCGGATCTACATCGACCGCTCCCGGGGCATGCGGCGCCAGTGGTGCGGCATGGAGTCCTGCGGCAACAAGATCAAGGCCGCGGCCTACCGCGCACGGAAGAAGACCGCTCCGGCCGGGCTGCACTGAAGCCCGCCCCGAAGCCCGCCGTTGAGCCGCCCTTGAGCCCGCCCTGACGGCGGTGCCCCTGGGCGCGCGGGCCGATCACGGCCCGCGGCGGACGACAAGGGCGCGGGCCCCGTGCCGGGGGACGGACACGGGACCCGCTGTCAGGTGGCTCGGGACGGTCAGGCGGCGGCCCGGGCGTTGATGGTCACCGGGATGTTGTCGCGGGTCGCCCTGGAGTACGGGCAGGTCCGGTGGGCGGCCCGCGCCAGCTCCTCGGCGGTGGCCTGGTCCACTCCGCCGAGCACCGGGTTGAGGACCGCGGAGAGGCCGAACTCGCCGTCGTCGCCGTGGGTGAGCGTGATCTCGGCGGTGATGGCGGTGCTGGTGAGCCGGATGCCGCGGGCGCCGGCGGCGAGCCGCAGGGCGCCGAGGAAGCAGGCGGCCCAGCCGGCCGCCAGCAGCTGCTCCGGGTTGGTCGCGGTGCCGGCGCCACCGAACTCCTTCGGGATGGCGAGGCCGGTCTCCAGCAGACCGTCCGAGGAGCGGACCCGACCGCCGTTGCGGCCCTCCCCGTCGACGTCGACAACGGCCGTGTAGCTGACTGCCATGACTGGTGCTCCCCATCTGGATCGTGTGACGTCCGACCGCCCCGGCCCGGCCGGACCTTCTTTCCGTCACCGGTTGAGGCGGTGACGTAAGCATGGCAGCCGCTTGCGTCACCAGTCAAGACGGTGACGCAAGCGGAGTGACGGCCCGTCCGGTGACCCGGCGCCGAACGCGCGACGACCCGGCCGCGGGGTGCGCGGCCGGGTCGTCGGAGGGGACGGGGCGGGTGCGGTCAGAGGCCGCGGGCCAGCCGGTCGGTGAGCAGCCGGGTGAAACGGGCCGGGTCGGGCAGGTCGCCGCCCTCGGCGAGCAGCGCGCCGCCGTGGACCAGTTCGGCGACCTCCGCCAGGGCCGGGTCCCCGGGGTTCGCCTCGTGCGCCGTGCGCAGCGCGACGATCAGCGGGTGGGTGGGGTTGAGCTCCAGGATCCGCTTGACCGGGGGCAGTTCCTGCCCCATCGCGCGGTACATCTTCTCCAGGGTCGGCGTCATGTCCTGGGCGTCGCCGACGACGCAGGCCGCCGAGGTGGTCAGCCGCGAGGAGAGCCGGACCTCCTTCACATGGCCGGACAGCGCCTGCGTCAGCCACGGCAGCAGCGCGGCGAACTCCTGCTCGCGCCGGGCCTTCTCGGCCCCGGCCTGCTCGTCGCCGTCGGCCGGCTCGTCGAGGTCGACCTGGCCCTTGGCGATGGACTGCAAGCGGTGGCCGTCGAAGCCCGGCACCCGCTCGACCCAGACCTCGTCGACCGGGTCGGTGAGGATCAGCACCTCGTAGCCCTTGGCGGCGAACGCCTCCATGTGCGGGGAGTTCTCCACCGTGGCGCGGTCCTCGCCGGTCAGGTAGTAGATCGCCTCCTGGCCGTCCTTCATCCGCCCGACGTACTCGCGCAGGGTGGTGGAGCGCTCCGCGTCGTGGGTGGAGGTGGCCGACACCAGCTCCAGCAGGGCCTCGGTGCTGTCGACGTCCTCGATCAGGCCCTCCTTGAGCACCCGGCCGAACTGCTCCCAGAGCTTGGCGTAGCGCTCGGCGTCCTTGGCCTGGACGTCCTTCAGCGCTCCGAGCACCTTCTTCACCAGGCGCCGGCGCACGCCGCGGATCTGGCGGTCGTGCTGGAGGATCTCGCGGGAGATGTTCAGCGACAGGTCGTGGGCGTCCACGACGCCCTTGACGAAGCGCAGGTAGTCGGGCATCAGCGCTTCGCAGTCGTCCATGATGAACACCCGCTTGACGTACAGCTGCACGCCGCGCTTGGCGTCGCGGGAGAACAGGTCGAACGGCGCCTGCGCGGGGATGAACAGCAGCGCCTCGTACTCGAAGGTGCCCTCGGCGCGCATGTGGACGGTCTCGGCCGGGGGGAGCCAGTCGTGGCTGATCTGCTGGTAGAACTCCGCGTACTCGGCCTCGGTGACCTCGCTGCGCGGCCGGGCCCAGAGCGCCTTCATCGAGTTGAGGGTGTCGACCTGCCGGGTGGTGGCGCCCTCGGCGTCGGTGTGCTCGCTCGCCATCCGGATCGGCCAGCGGATGAAGTCCGAGTACTGCTTGACGATCTGGCGGATCTTCCACTCGGCCAGGTAGTCGGCCAGCCCGTCCTCGCCGTCGGCGGGCTTGAGGTGCAGGGTGACCGAGGTGCCGACGGGCAGCCCGTCGACGGCCTGGACCTCGTAGGTGCCCTCGCCGTCGGACTCCCACCGGGTACCGGCCTCGCCGCCCGCACGGCGGGTGGTCAGGGTGACCCGGTCGGCGACCATGAAGGCCGAGTAGAAGCCGACGCCGAACTGGCCGATCAGGCTCTGCGCCGCGGCGGCGTCGTCGGTCTCCTTGATCTTCTCCAGCAGGCCGGCCGTGCCGGACTTGGCGATCGTGCCGATCAGTTCCACGAGGTCGTCGCGGCTCATGCCGATCCCGTTGTCACGGACGGTCAGCGTCCGGGCCCGCGGGTCCACCTCCAGGGCGATGTGGAGGTCGGAGGTGTCGGCGTCGAGGCCGGAGTCGATCAGCGATTCCAGCCGCAGCTTGTCCAGGGCGTCGGAGGCGTTGGAGATCAACTCGCGCAGGAAGATGTCCTTGTTCGAGTAGATCGAGTGAATCACCAACCGGAGCAACTGACGCGTCTCGGCCTGGAATTCCAGCGTCTCGACAGTGCTACCCACTCGGGGGCTCCTCTCTCGGGCGGTACGTGAGCGACGGACGCGGCGGGCGCCGGGCGGCCCCTGCCGCACCGGCATGATAGGCGGCCTCGCGACCCCGGTGGGCGTTACAGCTTGACAGTAGGTGTAACAATGTCACGCACCAGGCAGCACGGCGCACGGAGCACCACATGCACCCCTTCCTCGACCACCCGGGGCCGCTCGCCTTCGCCCACCGGGGCGGCGACCTCGGCCGCCCGGAGAACTCGCTCGCCGCCTTCGAGGCCGCCGTCGCCCTCGGGTACCGGTACCTGGAGACGGATGTGCACGCCACCTCCGACGGCGTGCTGGTGGCCTTCCACGACCACCGCCTCGACCGGGTCACCGATCGCACCGGGGCGGTCGCCGAACTGCCCTGGCGCACCGTCCGCCAGGCCCGGATCGGCGGCACCGAGCCGGTCCCGCTGCTGGAGGACCTGCTCGACGCCTTCCCCGACGCCCGCTTCAACATCGACGTCAAGGCGATGCCGGCCGTCGCCCCGCTGGTCGAGACCGTCCGCCGGACCGCCGCCTGGGACCGGGTCTGCGTCGGCGGCTTCTCCGACGCCCGGCTCGCCGCCGTCCGCGCCGCCGCCGGGCCACGGCTGGCCACCTCGCTCGGCCCGCGCGAGGTCGCCCGGCTGCGGCTGCGCTCACTGGCCGGGCCGCTGCTGCGCGGTGACGGGGCGCCGTGGGCCGGCGTCTGCGCGCAGGTGCCCGAGCGGCACCGGGGCGTGCGGGTGGTCGACCGGGCCTTCGTCCGCGCCGCGCACCGTCGGGGCCTGCAGGTTCACGTCTGGACCGTGGACGACGCCACACGCATCCGCGCTCTGCTCGACCTGGGGGTGGATGGCATCATGGCCGATCGCATCGACGTCCTGCGCGACGTCCTCCGCGAGCGCGGCCGCTGGACCCCCGGCGGCGACGGCTCCAGCACGGGGATTGGAACACCATGAGCACCACGACCCACCGGCCGGAGCCCCCGGCGACCGCCACCGACGACGGCCGCGCACTGCGCCGCATACAGGTCGGCTGGTACATCAACGACTGGGCCAACGCGGCCTTCTCCGCCACCGTGCTGACGGTGTTCCTCGGACCGTACCTGACCTCGGTCGCCAAGGAGGCCGCCGACGCCAACGGCGATGTGCACCCCTTCGGCCTGGCGATCCGGGCCGGCTCCTTCTTCCCCTACACGGTCTCCTTCTCCGTGCTGCTGTCGGTCGGCGCGATGCTGCTGGCCGGGACGGTCGCCGACCGGACCGGGCGGCACAAGGAGCTGATGGGCGGCTTCGCGTACCTCGGCGCCGCCGCCACGATGGGCATGTTCTTCCTCGGCGGCGACCGCTACCTGCTCGGCGGCGCGCTGCTGGTCGTCGCCAACCTCGCCTACGCGGTGTCGGTCGCGCTCTCCTACGCCTACCTGCCGGGTCTGGCCTCGCCCGACGAGCGCGACGCGGTGTCCTCCAAGGGCTGGGCGTACGGGTACGCGGGCGGCGGGCTGCTGCTGATCGCCAACCTGGCGCTGTTCCAGGGGCACGAGGCCTTCGGGCTCTCCGAGGGCACCGCGGTGCGGATCTGCCTGGCCTCGGCGGGCCTGTGGTGGGCGCTGTTCACCATCGTGCCGATGCTCCGGCTGCCGTCCCGGGCCGGGGTGCTCCCCGGACACCCGCCGAAGGCCGTCGAGGCCGGGGCCGGGACCGGGACAGAGCCCGGGACGGAGCCCGCCGCCGGCAGCCTGCGGGAGCTCGGCCGGACCCTGCGCGGCATGCGGCGCCACCCGCTCACCCTGCTCTACCTGGCCGCCTTCCTCTGCTACAACGACGGCATCCAGACCGTCGTCTCACAGGCCTCCCTGTTCGGCAGCGAGGAGTTGGGCATGGACCAGACCTCGCTGGTCACCGCGGTGCTGCTGGTACAGGTCGTGGCGATCGCCGGCGCGCTGCTGCTCGGCCGGATCGCCCACCGCTACGGCGCCAAGCGGACCATCCTGGGCTCCCTGGTCGGCTGGGTGGTCACGCTCGCCCTCGGCTACTTCATGCCGGCCCATCAGCCGGCCTGGTTCTACGCGCTGGCCTGCATGATCGGCCTGGTGCTCGGCGGCAGCCAGGCGCTGTCGCGCTCGCTGTTCTCGCACCTGATCCCGCCGGGCAAGGAGGCCGAGTACTTCAGCCTCTACAAGGTCAGCGACCGCGGCACCAGCTGGATGGGGCCGCTGGTGTTCGGCCTCGCCTACCAGGTCACCGGCAGCTACCGGTCGGCGATCATCTCGCTGCTGGTGTTCTTCGTGATCGGCTTCGCCGTGCTGCTGAAGGTGCCCGTGCGGCGGGCGATCGAGGCCGTCGGCAACCCGGTGCCCGAGCGCCTCTGACCGCCCGCAGGACCGGACGCCCGCCGGACCGGACGCCCGCAGGCTCGGGCGTCCGCGGCCCGGGCGTCCGTCGGGCTCAGGCGCCGGTGGCCGGCTTCCAGCCGAGGGCCGGGGCCAGGACGGTGGCGATGTCGGTGAGGATCTGCACGTAGTCCTCGTGGCCGAAGGTGAACGGCAGCGCGAAGACCGCCTCGTCCACCTCCCGGAACCCGGCGTGGGCGTACAGCTGCTCGGCGATCTCGGCGGAGCTGCCGACGAGGTCGCGGGCGAACATCACCCGCGACGGACCCTGCGGGGTCGCGGTGCGGGCGGTGCGGCTGCGGGCGTACTCCTGGTAGCGCGCCCGCTGACCGGCGGTGGCGCTGTCGGTGGGGATCACCACCAGGCCCTGCGAGACCCGGGCCCGCGCGCCCAGCGGGTGGTGCGCGCGGAAGGCGACGATCTGCGAGCGCTGGATCTCGGCGAAGTCCTCCGACTCCTCCGCCCGCACGACGTTGCTGGTGAGCAGGCCGAGCCCCTGCTCACCGGCCCAGCGGGCGGAGCGCAGGCTCCCGCCGCCGTACCAGAGCCGGTCCGCCAGGCCCGGCGAGACCGGCTGGACCTTGTCCGAGTACACCTCGATGCCCTCGACCCCGCTGAAGTCGGTGGCCGGCTCGCCCCGCAGGAAGCCCAGCAGCCGGCTCACCCGCCGGTAGCCGAAGTCCTCGGCCTCGGCGGTGTCCGGGTAGAGCGCCCCGGCCACCTGCTCCCAGTGGCCGGGCCGCCCGATGCTCACGCCCGGGTTGAGCCGGCCGCCGGAGAGCAGGTCGGTGGTGGCGAGGTCCTCGGCCAGTCGCAGCGGGTTCTCCCAGCCGACCGGGATGACCGCCGTGCCCAGCTGGATGCGCCGGGTGCGCTGGGTGGCCGCCGCGAGCACGGCGACCGGGGAGGAGATGCCGTGCTGAAGGTGACGGTGGCGCACCCAGGCGCTGTCGAAGCCCAGCTGCTCGCCGAGTTCGATGAGCTGCAGCGTGGACTCGTGGCCGCGGGCCGGGTCGGCCGGGTCGAACAGCCCGATGGTCAGGAATCCCAGTTTCCGCAGGGGCTGGTCGTGGGTCGGCACCGGTGTCCTCTTTCTTCGGCTCAACCCGCCCGGCGGGTGACGGGACGGGCGTGCCGTCCACCGTCACACACCGCTCGGGGCCGCTCAAGGGCCGCCGGAGGATCGCCACGGGGCGCAACACGCGTGTCACGTTCCCGCAGCGGTTCCGGCGGCGTCCTCGGGCGGGGTGGTGACCCCGGGAGCGGTGAGCGGCGGTGCCCCGGGAGCAGCGGCGCCCCCGGAAGCGGGTCAGCCCCGGGCGAGCAGCTGAAGGGTGTCGATGACGCGGTTGGAGAAGCCCCACTCGTTGTCGTACCAGGCGACCACCTTGACGTGCTTGCCGTCGACCCGGGTGAGGGCGGCGTCGAAGATCGAGGAGGCGGGCTCGCCGGTGATGTCGCTGGAGACCAGCGGCTCGTCGGCGTAGTCGAGGATGCCCTTCAGCCGGCCGTCGGCGGCGGCGCGGTAGGCGGCGAGCACCTCGTCGCGGGTGACCTCGCGCTCGACCGTGGTGTTCAGCTCGACGATCGAGCCGACCGGGACCGGCACCCGGATCGAGTCGCCGGAGAGCTTGCCGTCGAGGTTCGGCAGCACCAGGCCGATCGCCTTGGCGGCGCCGGTGGTGGTCGGCACGATGTTGACGCCGGCGGCGCGGGCGCGGCGCTGGTCGCGGTGCGGGCCGTCCTGGAGGTTCTGCTCCTGGGTGTAGGCGTGCACGGTGGTCATGAAGCCGTGCTCGATGCCGGCCAGTTCGTCCAGCACCGCGGCCAGCGGGGCCAGGGCGTTGGTGGTGCAGGAGGCGTTCGAGACGATCACGTGCTCGGCCGGGTCGTACTCGTCGGTGTTCACGCCGTAGGCCAGGGTGACGTCCGCGCCGTCGGACGGGGCGCTCACCAGGACCTTCCGGGCACCGGCCTTGAGGTGGGCGCGGGCGGCCTCGGCGGAGGTGAACCGGCCGGTGGCCTCCAGCACGATGTCCACACCGAGCTCGGCCCACGGCAGCTCGGCGGGGTCGCGCTCGGCGAGCACCTTGATCCGGCGGCCGTCGACGACCAGTTCGTCCCCCTCGACCGCGACCGGGCGGCGGAATCGGCCGAGCGAGCTGTCGAAGCGGAGCAGGTGGGCGAGCGCGTCGACGGAGGTGAGGTCGTTGATCGCGACCACCTCCAGCTCGCTGCCGCGCTCCACCAGGGCGCGCAGGCTGTTGCGGCCGATGCGGCCGAAGCCGTTGATGGCGATGCGGGTCATGAGGGCTCCCTGGGTCGTGCCGGGTGGTCCGGGTGTGTCCGTCCGTTTGATGACGGTTCAATCATCCGAAAATCGGAAGGTCCCGGACAGGGGCCGGATCGACATGGTGCGCAAGGATCCCGCCAGACACCTTGCCATCGAGCGCAAGGATCCCGCCACGGGCGGCTGCACCCGGGGTGCAGCCGCCACCAGCGCCGTCCGGCCCTAGACCGGCGTCGACATGTAGACCGCGCGCCGCCCGTAGGAGGCGGGGACGGCCACCTCCCGGTGCGCGCGGTAGCCGAGCAGGCGCAGCAGGATGTCCGCCCCGCGCACCGCGACCATCGAGATCCGTTCGAAGCCCAGCTCCTGCGCCCGTGCCCGGAAGTACCGCATGAACTCCAGCGCGACCTCCCGGCCGCGCAGGTCCTCGGCGATCACCAGGTCGTGCACGTGCAGGTTGCTCGACTCGAACGCCGCGCTCTCCGGGCCGGCGAGGTCCGGGCAGCGCAGCGGCGGGTACGGCAGGCTCAGCAGGTAGCCGCGGACCGTGCCGTCCTGCTCCAGCACGAAGCAGGTCTCCGGCGAGCCGACGGCGCGGGACTGCAGTGCCTCCCGGCCCTCCGACAGGCCGTCGGCCGCGTAGGCGTCGTGCTCCAGCGCGACCACGGCGTCCCAGTCCTCGTCGGTCAGCCGCCGGATCCGGAGGTCCTCGATCACCGGGCCGGAACCTCCGAAGCGGCGCCGAGCCCCTCCGCGCGGGAGGCGGCCACCAGCGGCGCCCAGGCCTCGATCAGCACCGCCCAGCGCCGCGCGTCCTCCTGCGCCTCGTCCAGGAGCTGCTCGCGCTGCCCGGCGACCACGTCCGCGAGCTCGGCGTACTTGCCGCCCAGCTTGCGGTAGGAGCGGTCCAGGACGTCCAGGCAGTGCTCGTTCCCGGCCCGGTCCCAGTCGATGCTGCCGCGGACCAGGTCGAGGATCGGCTCGACCTTCAGCCCGTTCCGCTCGTCCAGCAGCCCGCGGCCGAGGTCGATCATCCCGCCGTAGACCGGGTACAGGTACAGCATCGAGAGCAGCAGCTTCACGAACCCCATCTGGTAGGGAATGAAGCCGGCTCCGGTGCGGCGCTCGGGCGTGTAGTAGTTGACGATGTGCCGGTTGTGGATGACGGCGGGCATCCGGGCGTGGACCAGGGCGTGCAGCAGGGCGTAGTCGCAGCCGAGGGTCTTGATCGAGGGCAGCAGCGGCAGCACCTCGTAGGCCCGGTGGTCCAGGGCGACGTTGCACATGAAGACGTTCCAGATGTCGGGCGCGCCGAGCACGGATTCGTCGGCCGTGAACGGCTCGGTGCCGGTGCCCTTGAAGGAGACGTCCACCATCGCGTCGCGGTCCTCGTCCGGCCACACCGGCGGGGTCCACAGGCGCACCACGTCGCGGTAGACGGCCGGGTCCAGCTCGCGGATCTCGCCGATGTCCACGTTGAGTTCGCCCATGAAGGAGCCGCTGACCAGCAGCACCGGCATGTCGGCGTCGGCCGGGTCGAGTTCGGAGCGGGTCACGCCGGCCGCCGCCTCGCCCGCCGGGCGGCCGATCGAGAGCAGCTCGTGGTGGATCGGGAAGATCTTCCGGCCGTCGAGGACCTGGAAGTCGGCGTCGTCGTTGCGCAGGTGCGCCGAGGTGCAGCCCAGGGCGGCGGCGCCCAGGAAGATCCGGTTGACGCAGGAGCCGTACGCGACGGCCGGCGGGAGCATCATGTCGAGCAGCAGCTCGGGGTCGGCGGCGCCGGAGCGCTCGGCCACCCGGCGGAAGAACTCCCGCTGCTGCGCCTCGTCGAGATGGTGGACGAACACGCCCGGGGTGAGGGGCAGGGAGGCCACGGCCGCCGCGTTCTTCGCGACTCCGGCGGCGTCGGTGGTGTCGAGGACGAGGAGGTGCACCTCGACCCCGAAGTTCGCGACGGCGTAGGCCGCCTCCTCGGCGAGGTCCACGATGGTGTCGGGACAGGGGCGCATGGTGGGCAGGGCGAGGCAGACTTTTTGCATGGGTGCGCGCTTCTCCGTCTGATCGTCAAATGCGGTGTGACGGTGCGGAGTCGGGATCGCGCGGGTGTCCCGGACGGCGACTCGGACCGGCCCGTCCGACCGCGATGGACTAGACCACTTTTGTGGTCAACGATCGACGATGCGGGCCCCCCGCGGGACGGAACCGGTCCTTCTCTGCCCGATCGGGCACCGAACGCGGCACGGACGTCCGGACCCGCGCGCTCACCCCTCCGAGCGGGCCGCGAAGGTGTGGCGGTACTCGGTGGGCGAGGTGCCGAGGACGCGGTGGAAGTGCAGCCGCAGGTTCGCCCCCGTGCCGAGCCCGACGCGGTCGGCGATCTGCTCCACCCCCAGGTCGGTGCGCTCCAGCAGCTCGCGCGCCAGGTCCACCCGGGCCCGCAGCACCCACTGCATGGGCGTGTAGCCGGTGTCCTCCACGAACCGCCGCGAGAAGGTGCGCGCGGAGACCCGGGCGTGCCGGGCCAGCCCCTCCAGCGTCAGCGACTCGGCAAGGTGCCCCAGGGCCCACTCCCGGGTGTCGGCGAAGAGGTCGCCCAGCGGCTCGGGCACGCTGCGCGGCACGTACTGGGCCTGGCCGCCGCTGCGGTAGGGCGCGGCCACCAGCCGCCGCGCCACGTGGTTGGACAGGCCCACCCCGTGGTCGCGCCGCACCAGGTGCAGGCAGAGGTCGATGCCGGAGGCCGCGCCGGCCGAGGTGAGCACCGCGCCCTCGTCCACGAACAGCACGTTCTCGTCGACCCTGATCCGCGGATGGCGCTCCGCCAGGATCTTGGCGTAGTGCCAGTGGGTGGTCGCCCGCTTGCCGTCGAGCAGCCCGGTGGCCGCCAGCGCGAACGCCCCGGTGGAGATCGCGGCCAGCCGGGCGCCGCGGGCGTGCGCGGCCACCAGTGCCTCGACGACGGCGGCCGGGGGTTCGGTGGTGGCCGGGTCGCGGTAGCCGGGCACGAAGACGGTGTCGGCGTGCTCGACCGCCTCCAGGCCCTCGGCCACGTGGTAGGAGAGGCCGTCGCCGCCGGCCACCAGCCCGGGCGCCGGGCCGCAGACCCGCACCGTGTAGGGCATGCTCGGCCGGCTGGAGAACACCTGGGCGGGGATGCCCACGTCCAGCGGCTTCGCGCCCTCCAGGACCAGCACGGCCACCTGGTGCTTCCTGCGGCCCATCGGACCCTCTCCACTCCCCCGCGGTGCCGACGGACGCCGCGGCGCGCCCCGGCCGGTCCGACACCGGCCGCAAGCATCCTGCCATCGGCGGGATGCCGTGGCCGGGTCGGGCCGGGCGCGTCGCCGGATCGGGCGACCGGGCGGGGCGGGCGGGCCGGGCGGGCCGGGCGGGCGGGCGGGCGGGCGGCTCGGGTGACCGTCAGGGACCGGCGGGGGCGGTGGCCGGGGCGGGGCGGGGCGCGAGGCCGGTGAGGGCCTCGGCCTTCACCAGCCAGGCGACACCGAAGGCGAACACCGAGACCGCCTCGCCCAGGTAGGGCACCGTCAGCGGCCAGTCCCGGGCCAGGTGGAGCACCCCGGCCACGGCGACCGCCCCGATGCCCGCCACGATCACCCAGCCGCAGACCAGGTAGATCCGGTCCCGCGCCGGGCGGCGGCCGCCGGTGGTCGGCGAGTCCGCGAAGAGCCGCAGGCAGAAGTACGCCAGGACGCCGAACAGCCCCGCGGCGAACGCGAGATGGAGCACACCGACGACCCTCTGGAGATCGCTCGGGTGCGCGGCGACGGAGGCCGGCGGCTCGACGGGGAAGAGCGCCACCCCGATCGCCAGCACCCCGGCCACCGAACTGAGCCGGTCCTCGCGGCGGTCGTGGCGGTAGCAGATGAGGAAGACGCCGATGGCGCACAGACCGCCGACGAAGACGTTGCGCATGTGGGTGTAGTAGGAGGCGCTCATCGAGTCGAGCAGGGCGATCCGGGCGGAGGTGAGGCTGTTGCCGACGGGCAGCACGATCGGCAGGAGGAAGCCGAGGAGACCGACCCCGAGGCGCAGCCGGCGCACGGTGCGCACGTCCTGGGCCGGTGGGTCGGCGGGGGGCCCGGCTTCGGCGGGCGGTCGGGCTTCGGCGGGGGGCCCGGCTTCGGCGGGGGGTCGGGCTTCGGCGGGGATGCGGGCGGTCATGACGAGGCCTCCTTGAACGAGCCGAGGCTGTCGAACCGCGGCCGGGGGCCGGCGGTCGCGGCAGGGTGATACCCGCGCCACGCCGCCCGCGAACCGCTTCCCGCCTGCTGTTCTGACCGTCCGTCACCGCGTCGTGACCCGGAGTCGGGTCAGCCGACCGGCCGGATCAGCTCCTCGATCGGCTGGGCCCGGCGCAGCGGCTCGAAGCGCACCGCTCCCCCGGCGTCCACCGTGAAGCCGTGCACGGCCGGCTCGGGCAGGCTGTTGTACTGGAAGTGGGTCGTCGCGTAGTACGCGCCGGTGTCCAGCAGCGCGACCAGGTCGCCCGGCTCCAGCGGCGGCAGCGGACGGTTCCTGGCGAGCAGGTCGCCGGCGAAGCAGCAGGGTCCGGCGACGTCCTGCGGCACCGGGTCGCCGCCGTCCTTGGCGGCGCCCGAGGGGTGGTGCGCGGTGATCCGCAGCGGCCAGGCGTCCGGCATGAACACCGTCCGGGTGGCGACCTGGGCGCCGGCGTGGGTGACGGCGATCCGCCGGCCCCCGGACTCCTTGGTGTACTCGACGTACGCGGCGGTGAAGCCGTTCTTGGCGAGCAGCGAGCGGCCGAACTCGGTGGCCAGCCGGTAGCGGCTGTCGAACAGCGCCGGGGCGTGCGCCCGCAGCCGCCCGACGTAGTCGGCGTAGCCGGGGGTGGTGGTGTCGTCGGCGAAGTTGACGGGCAGTCCGCCGCCGAGGTCGATGCCCTCCACCTGGCGGCGGCCCAGCTCGGCGTTGACCCGCTCGGCGAAGGCGACGGCCTGGGCGACGCCCTCGGCCATCAGGTCCAGCGGGCAGCCCTGCGAGCCGACGTGCACATGGATCCAGCTGAGCCAGGGGCGCGCGCGGAACGCCTCCACCAGCCGCTCGGCGTTGCCCTCGTCGGCCAGGGCGATGCCGAACTTGGAGGTGGGGGTGGCGGTGCTCATCGCCCCGATGCTGCCCGCGCCGATCTGCGGATTGACCCGCACGCCGATCCGGGAGGCGGAGGCACCGGCCCGCAGGAGGGCGTCGACCCGTTCGAGCTCCTGCCAGTTGTCGACGTTGACGGCGGCGCCGAGTTCCAGCGCCCGGACCAGCTCCCGTCGGGTCTTGGCGGGCGAGTCGAAGACGATTCGCGCGGGGTCGAAGCCGGCCGCCAGGGCCTGCGCGAACTCACCCGGGCTGGCCACCTCGCAGCCCATGCCCAGCCCGCGCAGCCGGGCCAGCAGCGGGACCAGGCAGTTCGCCTTCGCCGCGAAGGTGTGCAGCACCTCGACCTCGGGCGGGAAGGCGGCGCGCAGCTCGGCGACGCTCGCGGCCACGCCGTCGAGGTCGACGAAGACGGCGAGCAGCGCGTCCTCCGGGTCGAGCAGCCGGCGGCGGACGGCCTCGCGCAGGACGAGTTCGCGGCGGGCGGCGGCGCCCGGGCCGGTGGCGGGCGAGCCGGTGGCGGGCTGGGGAAGGGTCATGGTGTCGCGCTCCACGGGCTCGTCGGGCGGTCGGAGGCCTGACGGCGACCGGGTGGTCACGCCGCCGGACGCCCGGGGCCGGGGACGGGGTGGCCCCGGGCGTGGCACCAGGCTGCCCGGCCGGCGGCGACCACGTCTTCGTCCCACGGCGCGGATTTCCGGGGACGGCCCCGCGTCACCCGGCCGGACGCCGCCGCCGGAACCGCCGGATCGGTGCCCGACGGCGAACGCGGGGCCGGAGCACCGTCGCGTGCGACCAATCGCTCACGCCGGGAGAATCGGAGCAGTGCTAGGAATTGTCGACCCCGCCGGCCGAAATGCACGGCGCCGGAAAACGCCTGTCACCTGCTAGGCATGTCGCGGTCGCGGTGGTTCTCCCCGGGGCTGCCGCCCGCCGCTCGTACCGGGTCTACGGGTGGTACACGACCTCCGGGAAGGCCTTCGACGGTCCGTCGAGCAGGTTGCCGCAGTGCCGGTTGCGCAGGTGGAGGTCGAAGAAGGCGCGCGGGTAGGTCTGTTGGATGAGGACGCCGCGGTCGGGGTCGAGGGTGCCGACCGCGGACTGGATCTGCTGCTCGGTCATGCCGATCAGCCTGCCCGCCTGGGGGATCAGCGCCATGTTGTCGCCGTACGAGACGTGCAGGGCGCCGGTGGCCTGGACATCGAGGCGCCAGCCGCGCAGGTGGCCCCAGAAGGTCTCGACGTACGGGCTGGCGGCCCGGGTGTAGGTGGCGGTCATCATCATGAACGGCCGGTCGATGTCGGTGGTGATGGCGGGGTTCGACTCCATCCGGCCGTCCAGGGTGAGACCGGCGCGGATCCGCCGGTCGGCGACCATGGCGAGGGCGGCGGCGGTGCCGCCCTTGGACCAGCCGGAGACACCGATGTTCCGGGCGTCCAGGCCGCCGAGCAGGCCGGCCGGCAGGGCGCGGCCGTCGACGTCGGGGTTGCGCCCGTTGGCGAGGTCGACGACACGTTCGAGCAGGAAGAGCAGGTCGGCCGCGTAGTCCTTCGGGTACAGCCCGGGGGCGACGCCGTCCCGGGTGACGACGGTCCCGTCCGGGAACTCGGTGATGCCGTCGTGGGTGTGGTCGACGGTGACGACGGCGAAGCCGTGGCTGGCCAACTCCTGCACCATGATGGTGTGGTCGCCGCGGTGACCGCCCGCGCCGTGCGAGTAGAGGACGACGGGCAGCGGCCGGCCGGTCCGGTGGACGGGCGCGCCCTGGTGGCCGGCGGTGAGCGGGACGAGCTCGGGAGGGAGCGGGAAGCCGATGTCGTCGAGGAAGGCTTTCAGGGCGCCCTCGGTCATCCAGGGGGCGAGCGGGTAGGCGTCGGGGTTCGCGAGCCGGGCCGGGTACCAGACGGTGGCCATCAGCTCGCGGAACCTTCCGGGCCTGGCGTTCGGGTCGAGCCGCGATTCGTCGCGCAGGTGCAGCGGCACCATGCCCACCGGGAAGGGGCCGGTGGGAGCGGGCAGGGTGAGCCGCGCGGGCGAGCCGGTGCCGGCGGAGGAAGTGCCGGCGGGGATGGCGCCGGCGGGGGCGGGAGCGGCCGAGGCCGTGCGGGCCAGGCCCAACGGCGCGATGACGTTCAGGGCGAGGGCGGCGCCCAGCAGACGGCGGCGGGTCGGTCCGGTACGGCCTGCGATCGGCGCGATGTCCATCGGCGTGGTGTCCATGCGCCGAACACTGTCACTTGGGGCGGATGGGCCGCATCGGCCCACCGAATGACGCTCCGCCACCTGGAACCGGCCCACGGGATGACAACCCCGGGCTGATGCGGAACGGACGGGTGCGGAACGGACGGGTGCGGGCGGGGTCCACCTCGGCGACCGGAACGCGGCCGGGGCGGGGACGTTCAGCGAGGCGGTGACACCGCCGGTTCGAGCAGCGACAGCGTCCGCTGCCGGGCGTCGAGGCCGACGCGGAGGCCGACCGGCATCGGCAGGTTCGGGCCCGCGTGCCCGAACTCGACGTTGCCCAGGACCGGGATGTCGCGGTCGCCGAGGACGTCGAGCACGATCTCGCGCAGGGTCGGGGAGGCGCCTGGTTCGAGTCCGCCGATCTCGTGCGGGACTCCCACGACCATGCCGGCGATCCGGTCGAGGATGCCGCAGTGCCGCAGCACCTGCAGATAGCTCCACACGTACGACGCCAGGCCGCCCGTCTCCTCCCAGAACAGCACCGCGCCGTCGAAGCGTTCGAGCGGCAGCGCGAAGGGCGTGGCCTGTGCCAGCACGATGCGGTTGATCACCCCGCCGATCAGCCGGCCCTCTGCGCGGCCGGGGCGCCAGCACTCCCACGACGGGCTCGTGGGCAGTGCGCCGATCGCCTCGGTGCCGGTCAGCAGCCCGGTGTAGAGCCTCTCCAGTTCCGCTCGGCGCGCCGGGGGCGCGGACCGCCAGTGGCCACCGAAGCCGGGGACGGCCATGTCGGCGTGGAACCCCACCAGGCCCGTGCGGGCGTGGAGCACCAGGTGCAGCAGGGAGATGTCGCTGTAGCCGAGGATCGGCTTGGGGTCGGCCCTGACCGCCTCGACGTCGATCAGGTCGAGGTAGCCGAGCGCCGTCTGGCCGCCGTCGCTCGCGACGATCGCGCGCACCTCGGGGTCACGCAGCAGGCCGTTGAGCTCCCCGGCGATCTCCGTCGGGGTGGCCGCGCTCCACCAGCGGCGGCGCCCGGCGTCGAGCAGCGGGGCCCGGCGCACCCGGAATCCCATCTGTTCGAGCACCGCCACCGTCCGCTCGACGTTGGGCTCGTACGCGGCCGGCAGCGGTCCTGACAGCGCCGCGATGACCACGAGGTCCCCTGGCCTCAGGGCGCGCGGTCGAAGCAGTCGGTGCGGTGCGGCTCCGGTCATGGCGTCAGTGTCGCCGGTGCCGTCCGTGGAGTCACGCGGGTTTCGCCCGGCGACGTCAGTCGCGTTCGGCGGCGTCCAGGGCGAGCAGGCGCAGGTGGAGCTGGGCGAGCAGCCGGGCGTCCGGGTCGTCCAGGTCGATGCCGCAGACCTTCTCCGCCTTCTGCTTGCGGTAGCGGAAGGTGCTGGCGGGCACGGCCAGGGCGGCGGCGGCCCGAGCGCTGTCCCCGGCGTGCTCCAGATAGGCGCGCAGGGTGTCGAGCAGCACCTCCTCCCCCGGTTTCGCCGCGTGGGCCACCAGCCGGGCCACCGAGCTCTCCGGCGCGGGCGCCAGGTGGGCCCGCAGCGCGTCCAGGGCGGTCAGCAGGGCGACGGTGTCGGCGAGTTCGCCGATGCCGGCGGCGGGCGGCGGGTTCGGCGAGCGGCCGAGGCGCAGGGCGCGCAGTGCCTGCTCGGCGGTGCGGCAGGAGTCCGCGGCCCGGTCGAGGGCGGCCCGGACCTCGCCGATGCCGATCCGTACCGGCCGGCCGAGTTCCGCCGACAGCTCCGGCGCGAGCGCGCCCGCCAGCCGGGAGAGCCGGGCGGCGGCCTGCCGCGGATCGCGTTCCAGACCGCCGAGCAGCACCCGGGCGCCGCCGTCGGCGGCCACCGCCACCGCGGCGTGGCCGCGCCGGGCGCAGGCGGCGTGCGCCGAACGGGCCAGCCGCCCGCCGCTGACCGGGGCGGCGCCGGAGGGCCGGGGATCCGGCCCGGGGGCGAGGGCGAGCGCCAGCACCGCGCAGGGCTCGGCCGGCGGCAGTCCGGTGCGGGCGGCCAGGACGTCCGCCGAACCGCGCCCCGCCAGCAGGGCGCGCGCCGCTTCCAGCACCAGTTCGCGCTGCCCGGTGCGGCGGGCCCGGTCGTGCAGCAGGTGCGGCGCCGCGATCCGGGCCGCCGCCCGCAGCGCCTCGGTGACGGTCGGCGGCAGCGGGCAGCCGGTCGGCGCGACCCACAGCGAGCCGAGCACCTCCTCGCCGGCCCGTACCGCGACGGCGGCGCGCTCGGGGGCGGTGCCGTCGGCCCGGCGGTGCAGCGCGCCCGGGGTGCGGCGCAGCAGCGCGTAGAAGCCGTCCTCGCGCATCGCCGCCCGGCGTTCGGCCGGCACCCGGCGGGCCAGGATGGTGGAGCGGCGGATGTCGTCGACGTCCCGGTTGTTGGAGGAGTAGGCGAGCACCCGGGAGTCGGGGCTCTCGATCGTCACCGCGCCGCCCACCAGCGCGGCGAGCGCCTCGGCGAGCGCGTCCAGGTCGCCGAGCGGCACATTGGCCACCTCGGCCTCCTCGGCGACGGCGAGTCCGGCCCGCAGGGTGCCGATCAGCTGCGCCCAGTCGGCCCAGGTCCGGCGGAACAGCAGGGCGGTGCCGGCCTCGTCGGCGGCGGTCCGCAGCGCGTCGTTGGGCGGGCCGGCGCCCTCCTCGCGGAAGACCACCCCGGCGGCCCGGTCGCGCCCCGCGGCGCGGACCAGTGCCACGGCCCGCTCCGAGCGCGGGTCGAGCCCGACGGCCACCAGCAGGGTGCCCGGGTCCGCCCCGGGTTCCGCCCGGTCGAACACCTCCAGCCCCGTCACCGGCGCGTCCAGCCCCAGCGGGGCGAGGCCGACCTCCACGACCGCCTCGGCGAGTGCCGCCACCCCCCGCAAGGTCCGCTCCGCCACCCGCCGCTCCTCCCCTGCCCGTCCCGGCGCATGAACACCTGAGCACACGAACATACGAACCCGCGAACGCACGAGCCCACGACCGTACGAACGCCCAGTATGGCGCGCGGCCGAAGGCCCGTCACGGCGTCCGCGGGGCGCGGCCGCTACCCGGCGGCGGGGCGTCGAACCCTCAGCGTTTCGGCCAACTTGTCAGCCCTGTGCATGACACCCAGGTGCCCCGTGTATGAACTGCTCGTACACCGATCAAGGGCGAGGACATGAGAATCCCCACAGACAGCCCCCACCGCTCCGTCTCCGCACCGGTCGCCGACGACGTCCCCGGAGAGGCCATGCCACCGCGCTTCGCCTATGCGCTGGTGGCAGCGGTCACGGTCGGGCTCACCGTCATCGGAGCCGTCAACCTCGCGAAGCGCACCCACGACCGGGCCGGGCTGTGCTTCGCCCTGCTGATCGTGCTCTGCTGCTTCGCCATCCAGCTGTACAACTGTCACCCCAGCGCCCTGCGCGCCCCGCGCCGGAACACCGCCGTACTGATCGGCGTCCAGGCCGTGCTGACCTTCCTGACCCTGCCCCTCACCGGGGTCCTGTCCGGCAACCTGAGCGGCTTCCTCGGTGGCGCGATCCTGATCGCGCTGCGCGGCGCACCGCTCGCCTGGGCGCTCTTCGCGCTCGTGAACGTCACGGTGCTGGCGCTCTCCCCGCACCAGCACCGGGGCCTCGCACCGCTGTACCTGGAGCTCTCCTCGCTGGCCGTCGGCGTGCTCACCTACGGCCTGAGCGCCCTGTGCGACCTGGTGCACCGCCAGCACGAGGCCCGGCGGCGGGCGACCCAGATCGCCGTCTCCAGCGAACGGCTCCGGTTCTCCCGCGACCTGCACGACCTGCTGGGCTACAGCCTCTCGGCCATCACGCTGAAGATCGAGCTGATCCAGCGCCTGGTCGGCACCGACGACGGCCGGGCCCACGCCGAGCTGCGGGACACCCTCGCGCTCGCCCGCCAGGCGCTGGCCGACGTCAGGGCGGTGGCCACCGGGCCGCAGGCGATGTCACTGGAACGCGAACTCCAGGTGGTGCGCGGAACCCTGGAGACGGCCGGGCTCAAGGTCGAGATCGACGGACACCCGCCGCAGAAGCTCGACGAGCAGGTGGGCACCAGCCTGTCCATCGTGCTGCGCGAGGCCGTCACCAATCTGCTGCGCCACAGCAACGCCACCCGGTGCACCGTCATCTTCAGCGAACGGGCCGACCGGGTCCACCTCTGGGTGGCCAACAACGGCGCCCGGACACCGCCTCCGGACAGCCGGACGCGGCGCGGCGTCGGGCTGCGCAACCTCGCCGCGCGGCTGGCGCTGAGCGGCGGCACCGTCACCACGACGGTCCGCGGCGAGTGGTACTGGCTGCACGTCGAGTGCCCGATGCGCCCCGGCCGAGGCCCCGGGCCGCGCACGTCCGCCACGGACCCGTGCGGGGCGGCCGCCTGAGCCGGGCCCGGGCGGGGTGCCGCCCGGGCCCGGACCGCGCGGCGCCCGCCGGCCCGCTCCGACACGGTTCGAGCCGCAATCTAGGCGCCCCCCGAACACTCGGTGGTCGAAGAGACCCACCGGGGACATCGGAGGCGCCGCAGTGGAAGCGCAGCACCGGCTGACGCCGCAGATCAAGCAGTACGAGGAGTTCGCGACCGGCGAGGTGCGCTGGCTGCCGTACGTGATGTTCTTCAACCGGCCGGGCTACCGCTCCCCGGTGGTGAACACCGACGCCGGAGGGTTCCGCGTCTCGCACGGGAGCGCCGGGCCGGTCTCGCTGCTCGGGACGGTGCCCGAGGAGCCCGTGGGGGTCGTGCTCGGCGCCTCCCCCGCGTTCGGCTTCGGCGCGAGCGGGGACGCCTGGACGATCCCCTCGCTGCTCTCCCGCGGCCCGCGGGCCCGGCCGTGGCTCAATCTGGCGGCGCCGGCCTTCAACTCCACCCAGGAGGCGGCGCTCTTCCAACTGCACCGGCACCGGCTGCCGGCGGTGCGCGACGTGGTGGTCTTCTCGGGGCTCAACAACCTCGTGGTGGCCGGGCTGCCGCAAGCCGACGGCGACTACCCGCAGTTCTTCTTCTCCGGCGAGTTCTTCGGCCAGCTCGGCGCGCCCGACCTCGGGCAGCGGATGGGCCAGCCGGGCTGGGCCCGGGGCAGGCTCGGCCGGGTCGCCAAGCGGCTGGGCCGGCCGGAGGAGGCCGCGGACACCGCGGGCACCGTTCCCGACCCCGCCGCACGCGTCGAGACCGCCGTCCGGCACGCCGCCCGCGACCTGCGCACCCTCGCCGACCTGGTGGCCCCGCTCGGGGCGCGGCTGCACTACGTGCTGCAGCCCACCGCCACCTGGACCCGCAAGCCCTTCACCGCCGAGGAGCGGGCGCTGATCGACGAGGCCGGCGCCGAGCGCGCGGGCATGTGGAACCTGTTCGCCCCGGTTCTCGACCCGGCCGTGCACGAGGTGTACGCCGAACGGCTGGAGGCCGTCTGCAAGGAGGCCGGCGTCCCGTTCCTGGACGCCAACGCGGCCCTCGCGGCCTCGCCGGCCGCCGAGCAGTGGCTCTTCGTCGACCAGGTCCATCTGACCGACCGCGGCCACGAGGTGACCGCGGAGCTGCTGCGCGCCGCGTTCGACCTCTGAGCCCGGCCCGCGCCCCGCGTCACCGTCCCGTCCCGTCCGCGGACACCTGCACCGACAGCCACGCCCACGCCCATACTCACGCCCACACCGCAGCAGCAGGGAGCCGAACCGTGTTCCGGAAGATCGTCGCGCTGTTCCGCCGGCGCCGCCGCAAGCGTCGCAACGACAGCTCCATCTACCCGATGTTCTGACCCGACCGACGCCGAGAACGGAGGGGCGCGGTACGCCATGACCAACGCAGCCGCCCAGCCCGAGCCCGACCACCGCATCCTGTACCTGCGCGCGCTCGACCCCGAAGGGGACCTGCCGCTGCGGCCCGCGGACCTGGAACCGGTCCGGGCGGCCCTCTCGGCCGCCGGCCGCACCGGGGACACCGCCCCCGGCCGGCCGGCGGACCCCGAGGAACTGACCGCGACCGCCCGCGCCTGGGCGGCCGCGGCGGGAGAGGACTTCGCCCAGGCCCTGGCCGGGCCCGACAACGGCCCGGCCGTCCGGTGCGTGCTGCTGAACTGCGCGCCGCTGGCCCTGTCCGCCGGCGCGTGGCTCCAGTGGCTCTCCAGCTCCGGCAACGCCGAGACCCCGCTCGCCCTGCGGGTACTCACCCTGTACGCCGCCGACGTCGGTGTCGGCTACGCCGAGGCGGACCGCGGCTCCGACTACAGCCGCCTGCTGCACCGCCACCGCGTCGAGGAACCGCTCGCCCGGACCCGGCTGGCCGCCAACGAGCGGGTCGAGACCTTCAGCTTCCGGCTGCCGGCCATGCTGCTCGCGCTCAGCCGGCTGCCCGGCGCGTTCCTGCCCGAACTGCTGGGCGCCGACCTCTGCCTGCGCTCGGTCGGCCTGCTGCCCCCGCTGGCCGCCCTCGGCCCCGAGGTCCTGGACCGGGACGAGGCGCTGACCCTGGACCTCGGCGCCGCGCGCGGCGAGCCCACCGCGACGGCGCTGGAGCTGTCCACCGCCGCCGCCCGCCAGTACCTGGCGGAGAACGGCCCGGCCGGCGCGGAGCGGCTGCGCCGCGGCTTCCACTGGGCGCTCGACGAACTGCGCCGCTGGTGCGCGGCGCTGCTCGACGAGACCCGGCTCTCCCGGCACCCCGACTACGAGGTGTGGCGGCTGATCTGCGCCCGGGCCCGCCAGGCCGCCGTCTACCACGCCCGGTACAAGCTGGCGGGCCGCCCGCTGGCCGCGTGGTTCGCCGACCCGGGGGCCGGGCCCGGCCCGTTCCTCGACGCCCTGGCGGCCAGCCCGCTGGTCCGCCCGGGCCGGCCCGACGCCAGCCCCCTGCTGCGCGGCCTGATCGGCCCCAAGGGCCCGATGTTCCGGATCTTCACCCCGGCCGAGATCGCCGTGCTGCGCCGCTGGATCGCCGCGCTGCCCACCGGCGGCGCCGCCGCGGCCGGCGAGGGGGCCGACGAGGGGGCACCGGCTCCGGACGACCGGAAGGCGCTGCACCGGGCCCAGCGCTCCTGGTACCTGCACCACGAGCACCCGGCCCCGGCCCCCACCGCGCCCGACGCGGCCCCGCTGCCGAGGATCGGCGTCCGGGCCGCCTACCGCGCGCTGCTGTCCCGCACGGACACCCCGGGCCTGCGCCGGTACGCGTACGACTACGCCCGGCGCTGGCTGGCCCGTTCGCGCTACGGACTGGACCGCGCCCCGCAGCAGCTGCCCGCCGTGCGACCGGGCGCGGGCGGCCTGCGGGAGTGGCTGGACCGGGCGCACGACCGGCACGGCAGCGAGTTCGCCGCGCGCAGCGTGCCGCTGCCCGACCGGGCCGACCTCGTCGACTCCACGCTCCAGCTGGCCCCGCTGATCATGATCGACGGCGGCTGGCTGCAGGGGTTCACCGACTACCGGCTGGCCTCGTCCCACTGCGGCCAGTTCCTGTTCCGCACCTACTGGGACGAACTCGGCAACGGCGAGTGGGAGTTGAACCACCCGAAGATCTACCGGGACCTGATCGCCACGATGGGCTTCGAACTGCCGCCCACCGGGTCCGCCGCGTTCGCCGAGTGGCCGGGCTTCCGGGAGGAATCCTTCGCGCTCCCGGTCTACTGGCTGAGCGTCTCCCGGTTCCCGCAGCGCTTCCAGCCCGAGATCCTCGGCCTCAACCTCGCCATGGAGCTCTCCGGTGTGGGCGGCAGCTACCGCAGCGCCCGGGCGGCACTGAAGCACCACGGCTTCAGCACCCAGTTCGTCGACCTGCACAACACCATCGACAACGTCGCCACCGGCCACTCCGCCTGGGCGGCGGACGCGATCGACAGCTACCTGGCCGACCTGCCCGGGGCGGTCGGCCCCCAGCAGGAGGCCGCGGTGTGGGAGCGCGTCCGGGCCGGCTACCGGTCCCTGAACCCGCCCGAGGGCACCGTGCCCGACCTGTACGCCGCACTGAACGTCACGTTGAAGAACCCGAATTGAGGAGCGGACCGGTGGCCACCACAGTGCTCGGCATCTCGGCCTACTACCACGACAGCGCCGCCGCGCTGGTCGGCGCGGACGGCATCGCGGCGGCCGCCCAGGAGGAGCGGTTCAGCCGTCGGCGGCACGACTCCGCCTTCCCCGCGCAGGCCGTGCGCTACTGCCTCGACGAGGCCGGGCTGACGCTGGGCGACATCGATGCGATCGCCTACTACGAGGACCCGGCGCGCAAGTTCCGCCGGGTGCTCGCCACCTACGCGGCGACCGCGCCGCACACCTGGAGCTCCTTCCGGGAGGTCATGCCCGCCTGGCTCGGCTGGAAGGCGCGCACCCTGGACACCGTGCGCGAGGAACTGCGCGGACTGGGCCTGGGCGCGGTGCCGCCGGTACGGCGCTTCGGCCACCACCAGTCGCACGCCGCCTCGGCCTTCCTGCCGAGCCCCTACGAGTCCGCCGCGGTGCTCTGCGTCGACGGCGTCGGCGAGTGGACCACCACCTCGCTGTGGCACGGCACCGGGCAGCGCGTCGAACCGGTCGCCGAACTGCGGTTCCCGCACTCGCTCGGCCTGCTGTACTCCGCCTTCACCTACTTCTGCGGCTTCAAGGTGGACTCCGGCGAGTACAAGCTGATGGGCCTGGCCCCGTACGGTAAGCCGGTGTACGCCCGGCTGATCCGGGAGCGGCTGATCGACCTGAAGCCGGACGGCTCGTTCCACCTCGACACCGACTGGTTCGAGTACCTGCACGGCCACGTGATGACCGGCCGGCGGTTCGAGGAGCTGTTCGGCGGGCCCCGCCGGCAGTCCGAAGCCCCGCTCACCGAGCGGGAGTTCGACCTGGCCGCGTCCGTCCAGGAGGTCACCGAGGAGGTGATGCTCCGGCTGGCCCGCACCGCCCGCGAGCGGACCGGCGAGCGCCGGCTCTGCCTGGCCGGCGGCGTGGCGCTCAACTGCGTGGCGAACGGCCGGATCGTCGAGGAGGGGATCTTCGACGAGGTCTGGATCCAGCCCGCCGCCGGGGACGCCGGCGGCGCCCTCGGGGCCGCCCTGCTGGCCCAGCGCGCCGCCCGTCCGCACACCCGCACCGGCCGCGACGCGATGCGCTCCTCCCGGCTCGGCCCGGGCTACGACAACGACCGGATCGCGGCCTACTTCGACGCCAACGCCGTGCCGTACACCCGGCTGACCCCGGAGGAGCTTTCCGGGCGGGTCGCCGAACAGCTCGCCGAGGGCAAGGTGGTGGGCTGGTTCCAGGGCCGGATGGAGTTCGGCCCGCGTGCCCTCGGCGGCCGCTCGATCCTGGGCGACCCGCGCAACCCGGCGATGCAGTCGGTGATGAACCAGAAGATCAAGTTCCGCGAGTCCTTCCGCCCCTTCGCCCCGATCGTGCTGGCCGAGGACGCCGAGGAGTACTTCAAGCTCTCCCAGCCCAGCCCCTACATGCTCATCGTGGCCCAGGTGGCCGAACAGCAGCGGCTGGAGTCGGACGGCACCGCGCGCGGCCTGGACCGGCTCAGGAGCGCCCGCTCCACGATCCCCGCCGTGACCCATGTCGACCACTCCGCCCGGATCCAGACCGTCACCGCGGAGGCCGACCCCCGACTGCACCGGCTGCTCGGCGACTTCAAGGAGCGGACCGGCTGCCCCGTGCTGGTCAACACCTCCTTCAACGTGCGCGGCGAGCCGATCGTGACGAGCCCCGAGGACGCCTACCGCTGCTTCATGCGCACCGACATCGACACGCTCGCCATCGGCGACTTCCTGCTCACCAAGGCCGAGCAGCCGGCCTGGACCGAGGAGGGCGACTGGCGCGACGAGATCCCGCTCGACTGACCACCCGGCACCACGACCGCCCCTCGGCCCCCTCCAGGAAGGACGACCCCGATGAGCACCACCCCGCCGAGCACCACCGCGCCGAGCAGCACCACCCTGGGCCACACCGCGCTGGGCGCCGCCCGCCGCGCCGGCCTGCAACTCCTGCTCCTGCTCGCCTACGTGTTGGTGTTCACCCCGGTCGGGCTCGTCGCCCGGCGTTTCCGCGACCCGCTCGACCGCGCGGTGGACCGCACGGCCACCAGCTACTGGATCACGTCCTGACGGAGGGCCGGCGTGCCTAAGCGCACTGACATCAAGTCCGTCCTGGTGATCGGTTCCGGTCCGATCGTGATCGGTCAGGCCGCCGAGTTCGACTACTCGGGCACGCAGGCGTGTCGGGTCCTGAAGGCCGAGGGTCTGCGGGTCGTGCTGGTGAACTCGAACCCGGCGACGATCATGACCGATCCCGAGGTCGCGGACGCCACCTATGTGGAGCCGATCACCCCGGAGTTCGTCGAGAAGATCATCGCGAAGGAGCGCCCGGACGCGCTGTTGCCGACGCTGGGCGGCCAGACCGCGCTGAACACGGCGATCTCGCTGCACGCGGCGGGGACGCTGGAGAAGTACGGTGTCGAGCTGATCGGCGCGGACGTCGAGGCGATCAACAAGGGCGAGGACCGCGAGCTGTTCAAGGGCGTCGTGGAGGCGGTGAACGCGAAGATCGGGCACGGTGAGTCCGCGCGTTCGGTGATCTGCCACACCATGGACGAGGTCCTGGCGGGGGTGGACACCCTGGGTGGTTACCCGGTCGTGGTGCGTCCCTCGTTCACGATGGGCGGCGCGGGTTCGGGGTTCGCGCACGACGAGGAGGACCTGCGTCGTATCGCGGGTCAGGGTCTGACGCTGTCGCCGACCACCGAGGTGCTCCTGGAGGAGTCGATCCTCGGTTGGAAGGAGTACGAGCTGGAGCTGATGCGCGACCGCAACGACAACGTCGTGGTGGTCTGCTCGATCGAGAACTTCGATCCGATGGGCGTGCACACCGGTGACTCGATCACGGTGGCGCCGGCGATGACGCTCACCGACCGGGAGTACCAGATCCTGCGGGACATCGGCATCGC